>CAYNSX010000029.1:0-33957 GCA_964400165.1 uncultured bacterium | reverse complement strand
GGATTCCTCGACGCCATCGGCGGGGGCGGGTGGGGGCCGATCGTCACGGGTACGCTCGTGGCGCGCGGCAACAACCCGCGCCTGACCATCGGCTCGATCAACCTGGCGGAGTTCTTCGTCACCGCTTCGCAGTCCGCCGTCTTCCTGGCGCTGCTCGGCCTGGTCAATTGGCGCATCAGCGCCGGCCTGATGGCGGGCGGCGTCTTGGCGGCTCCGCTCGCCGCCGTGCTTTGCCGGCGTCTCCCGTCTCGTGCGCTCATGGGCCTGGTGGGTGCGCTCATCATCCTCTTGAGCGCCCGCACCATTTACTTGGCTTTGCCGTAGGGCACAGCGCAGTAAGTCAATACACCCGCTGGCCCGACGCGTCGAAGTGGATGCGGCCCGTCACCCCGACGAAATCTGTCCGCGCCAGCGCGCGGCGCAGGTGTTCGTCGCCGTCGTGGCCATTGCTTGCCTGACACACGAGGGTCAGCGCATCGTAAGCAAATGCGGCGGGCGGTGGTGGCTCCCCGCGGTAGGCCCGCTGATACGCGCGGAGGAACCGTCCGGCCGCCGGGCTTGACGATCGAGCCGCCGCGTCGGTCAGGTGCGGCGCTTCCGCTTGCTGCCGGTCGTCGGGCGAGACGCGAAACACCCAGGGCAGCGGGATCCGCGTTAGTCCCGGGTCGGACGCCCAGGGAATCAGCAAGAGCACATCCCCCCGTTCGCGGGCCACAAATTGAGCAACCAGATGGGCGTCGGCATTCGTCGCGCCGGCCACCACCACCCGCAGACCGTTCGCATAGCGGCAGTCCGCCAGCGCGCGCAAACCGGACGACCAGGGCTGCGACGAGTCTACCGTGACCAGCCCGACGCGCAGCCGGGGGTTCCGCTTGCGTGCGTCGGCCACGGCCAGTTCCGCCCCGCGCCGAATCGCGTCGCCGACCGCTGCCGCGGGCCCCGTCCGCGGCACATAGACGGCAATGGTGAGCGGCGATCGCTGCGGCGCCGCCGCGACGGTCCCCACGGCCATTGCGCCCGCGACGAGCGCGGCACCCCACCGCCGCACCTGCCCGCTCATATGCCCCGGCCCAGCACGGACGCCAGCGACCGCAGCTCGGTCATCAACCGGCCAAAGGCCTCCGGCGTGAGTGCCTGCTGTCCGTCGCACAGCGCCGCTGCGGGCTGTGGGTGAATCTCAATCAGCAACCCGTCCGCGCCGACCGCCACGGCCGCCCGCGCCAGCGCCGGAACCAGCCAGGCCGCGCCGGCGGCGTGACTAGGGTCGACAATCACCGGCAGCCGGCTCCGCTGCTGCAACACCGGCACCGCGCTCATATCGAGCGTGAACCGGGCGCTCGTCTCGAAGGTGCGAATCCCCCGCTCGCACAGGACGATTTGGTCATTGCCCGCGTGCGCCACATATTCGGCGGCGTTGAGGAACTCCTCGATCGTCGCCGACATCCCGCGCTTGAGCAGCACCGGGCGGCCGCACTGGCCGGCCGCCTCCAGCAGCGTGTAATTCTGCATATTGCGGGACCCGATCTGCACCATGTCGGCGCTCGCACACACCGCTTCCATCTGGCTCGCGTCCATCACCTCGGTGACGACGGGCAGCCCGCACTCGGCGCGCACCGCCGCCAGCAGTTCGAGACCCGCCTCGCGCAGCCCGCGGAACGCATACGGCGAGGTGCGCGGCTTGAAGGCCCCTCCGCGTAACATCCGCGCCCCCGCCTCTTTGGCGGCCCGGGCCGCCGCGAAGAGCTGGGTTTCGCTTTCGACCGCGCACGGGCCGGCAATGACCACGACATCCGTCGTGCCGATGGGCACGCCGCCGACGGTCACGACGGTGCGGGGTGCGGCATCGTCCCGGGCGACGAGCGGGTAGGGGGCGGTGGTCGTCGTCACGGGCGGGCCACTCCGGGGAAGTCCGCCGTCGGGCGGAAGTAGTGCCACTCCCCCCGTTGACGGCGCGCCAGCCACGGCGGGCTGACATTGTTCAGGGTCGCATCGAACATCAGCCGACCCGCAGCCCCATCGTAGTGCTCGACGGCAAACAGCGCGTCGCGGATGCGCGTCCGATTCAGCCCAGCCGTTCGGATGGCCTGCACAATCAGCCCCGCCCCGTCGTACGCAAAGCGCGCATACACATTGGGTTCGCGCTGGTAGCGCGCCCGATAGGCGGCCCGAAACGCCTCCCCGCGCGCTCCCGCCTGCTCCGGATTGAAGACGGTCGCGGCCACGACACCCTCTGCGGCCGCGCCCGCCAGTTCGGCGAACTCCGGCAGCGCCATCCGGCTGAAGCCGGCGATTTCCCCCGCCATCCGGCGCGCGCGGATCTGGCGCACGATTTGCGCCATGTCCGGCGGGTCACCCCACAAGACGATGGCCTCGGGGCGCTGCGCTTCGAGGCGCGTCAGGGCGTCCCCGAAGTCCGTCGCATTCGGCAAGTAGCGCAATTCCATCAACACGGGATGCCCGAGGCGTTCGGCGCCCGTCACGAACTCTTGCATTCCCGCACGGGCATCGCGGTCGTTCCGGCGCAAGACCACCACCCGCGTGTACCCGCGCTCGGCGAACAAGTAGCGCAGCAGCAGGTAGGCCTGCTGGCGGTCGTCGGGCATCACCCGCACCAGCCATGGAATCGTGTGCTCGGTCAGCGTCGGGTCGGTCGTGCCGGGATTGACGATGGGAATCTCGACCTTCAGCGCCGCCCGGACCATCACATGCGCATGATTGCTGTTGATCGTGCCCAACACCGCCCACACCCGGTCGTCATACTTGAAGTGGGCGAGTTCGTTGCTGGTCTGCCCCCAGAGCACCCGATCGCTGCGGAGCACCAGTTCGAACGGCCGCCCCCGATAGCCGCCCGCGGCGTTGGCCGCGTCGACCGCCAGGCGCGCCCCTTCGAGCAGACTGCGGCCGTACGGCAGCATCGGGTCGTCGCCGACCGCGGGCGCGTTGCCGCCGCCGGCGCCCATCTGGTTGGCGGTGAACGGTCCGATGATGCCGATGCGGACGCGCTCGACCGCGGGGTCGCGCTCCTCCCGGCCCGTGCCGCGCCACAGCGGGCGGGTGCGGAAGAATTCGCGCGCCGGAGTCAGCTCCCGGAAGGGCAGCAGGGCGGGCGGCGTGTGCGCATAGAGGTAGCGCCCCGCGGTCGCCCCCGCCACCGCGAGGAAGCACACGCCGGCGACGGCTACACCGCCGCGCAGGACGCGGTTCATCCTGTGCCCGCCTCCGCGTGCGGGACGACCGCCAGGGCCTCGATTTCAATCAGCAGGTCGCTGCGACACAGCCGCGCCTGGATGCCCGTGCTCGCAGGCATCGTCTCCAGGCCGATCCATCCGAAGAATGCCGTCCGCACGCGATTGAACTCCTCATAGTCGCGCTCGATGTCGCGCAAATAGCACGAGCAACGCACGATGTGCCGCCAGGTCGCGGCCTGCGCGGTCAGCAGTTCGGTGATGTTGCGATAGGTGCGCCAGCACTGCGCGCGGAAGTCGCCGGGGTGGACCGTGGCGCCGTGCTCGTCGACGCTCGCCGTCCCGGAGATGAGCAGCAGCGCCGCGCCGGGCAATTCCACGCGCAGCCCGCGGCTGAACGATGAGGGCGTCGGAAAATACGCGTGCGCTTCATTGAGCACGCCGGCGGCGCTCATCGGACGGACCGCGGGCAAGTGGGTCTGCCCGTTACGGTGCTCGGCCCCGGAGCGGAGCGCGCCGGCCCCCGACAGGATGCCGAACGCCTCCAGTTCGGCGCGCTCGCCCGCCGAGAGGGAGTCCAGCGGCCACGGCCATGCGGTGGGAATGGTGGTGCGTGTTGTCGTCATCGGACCGTCCTTTGTGTTGGAAGTGCCGTGGCCGTGATGCGGCCGCGGCTGATGCCGTGCGCCGTCGCCACCCAGACCTCCGTCCCCCGGACATCCACGCCGAGGATGAAATTGTGCGCGAGGCCGGGCCCATGCGCCGCCGTCTTTCCCGCGATTCCGCGGCGCGTGATGACATTGCGGCCGGCGGCGCTGCGCCGGAAGGTCACCCAAGCGGCGCCGTCGCTGACCGTCAGCCCGTTGTCGGTGCACAGCCAGGCCTGCGTTCCGACGGCGCGCACGAAATTGATGAAGTCACTGGCCAATCCGCTATCGGCGGCGGTGTAGGACTGCCAGCCGCGCCCGTCGTATCGGGCCAGCCCGAAGTAGGTCGCCTGCCAGAGCACGCCGCCGCGGTACGCGACTCCGGCGGTAACATCGTGGATGGGGCCGTCGTCGGGCAGCAGGTCAATCTCCATCTCCTTGTCGGGATCGCGGTATTCGCGCCAAGCGCCCGTGCCCTCGTCGTACTCGAGCACGCCGCCCCCCCAGGCGCCGACATACACCCGCCCCCGGTCCACCGAGACGGAGTAGGTCCACGGTTCGTGCATCGGGGTGTTGCGCTCGGTGAACACTTCCCAGCGCTGCGTGCGCGGCGCGTACCGGCAGAGCCCCATCGCTGTCGCCGCCCAGGTCTCGCCGGTGGCTGGGTCGCAGGCGATGGCGTGCACGAAGTCGTTCGACAGCCCGCTGTTCAGTTGGTTGAAGACATCGAACCGCCCGGCCGACCAGCGCGCTAGACCGCCCATCGTCCCGACCCACAGGTCGCCCGTGCGCGCATCGAAGTCGAGCGACAGCACCGCCCGGTGCGGCAGGCCGTCGCCGACGCCGAAGGTCTGCCACCGGCCGTCTGCGAAGCGGGCCAGCCCGCTGTCGGTCCCGGCCCACACGGCATCCGGCGTCATGCGGACGCAGAAGACCTTGTCCGACGGCAGGCCGTCGGCGGTCGTGAAGTTTTCCCAGGCAATGTCGGTGGGGATGCCCGCTGAAGAGTCTGGCGTGACATAGGGCGCGCGCGGGCTGGTGTCGGTGGCCGCGGTGACCAGCGATGGAGGTGCGATGCGGGCGGTCGCGGGAAGGCGCACCGGCGCCGCGGCCACGAACACCACCGCGATGCCCAGCAGCAGCGCGAGGCGCAAGCGGGAGAACGACGCGGCGGGGCGGCGCGGCATCGCTACAGTCCCTTCACGAACTCGATGAGGTCGTTGAATTCTTGCTTGGTCAGATCGTTGGTGACGCCGTGCGTGTCGTGCGGATTGAAGCGGGTCCAGATCTCTTCGAGCGTGGCGGCCCGGCCGTCGTGCAAATACGGCGCCGAATGACGGACGCCGCGCAAGTGCGCGGTGTCGAAGGCGCGGCCCGTGTCGGTCGGACCCTGCGACCCGATTTCGTGGGTGCGCCGGTCCGTGTAGAGCGGCGCCGGGTGACAGGTGACGCAGCGATTGCCGGCCGGGATCGCGCGCCCATCGGTCGTGCGCGTGCGCTCGAAGAGGGCCTCCCCGCGGCGTCGCCCTGCGGTCAAGTCAGACGGCGACGCGGCGCGGAACACTTGTTCCGGCTGCAGCGACTGGAGGAACGCCGCCAGCGCCACCTGGTCGTCCATCCCAAACGGTTCCGTGCGGGTGAGGAAGGTGGCAAAGCGAAACCCGTCCTGCATGTACAGACTGGTGTTCTTGCCGTTCCACTTGAACGGCCCGGTGCCGCGCACCCCCAGCAGCGAGCGGTTGTTGATGACATTGCGACCCAGCCCGTCGGGCTCCAGGTCGTATTGCAGGTTGTCGGCATGCAGTCGGGGATGGCAGCTCCGGCAACTGAACTGCCCCTGAAAACTGCCGGCGCCGCTGGTGAACAGACGCTCGCCGCGTCGCCGCGTGGTCTGGTAGGCCGGGCCCCCGAGCGGGATCGCGCCGGCCGGCTGCCCGCGTTGCAGATCGAGTACGGTAATCGAGTCGCCCAGCCGGTCGGCCACATAGGCGAATCGCCCGTCCGGCGAGATGGCCATGCCAGTCGGCTCGGGCCCCGTGGGCAGCCGCCGCGTGACGAACTGGCCGCTGGCGCCCAAGTCGCGCGCCAGGCGGTCGCGCGCGGACGCCGGGGTCGCGGCGAGCAGCGATCGCAGGCGCGCGGGGTCGAGCAGCGTCACGACATCGGCGCCGCTGTGCGCGACCAGGGCGACGCGGCCGTCGGGCGTTGTGCGCACCGCCCCCGGGTCCGCAAAGTAGGCGTTCATCTCGTCGAGCGGCACCTGCTGCACCGTCCCGCGCCCCAGATCGACGAGCGCCACCGCGGAACTCATGATCCACCCGCGGGCCACCTGCAACGCCGGCACGAGATTGCGGGTCTGCACCACGGCCACCAGCGCCGTGCCGTCGGGCAGTATGCCGACGCCCTCGACCAGCGACACATCGGGAATGCGGATGCGGCGCGTGACCACCGCGCGGGCGATGTCGATGACGGTCAGTTCACCGGCGGGTGCTTGGGGATACGCCGCCGACCACGCCAGTTGGTTCGCCACGACCAGTTCCCGGCCGTCACGGGTCACCGCCAGGCCCTGCGGCCCGCGCCCCGCGGCCAGGCGCGTGACCTCTCGCCCGGCGGCCAGGTCGATGACCGACACATCATCGGACGCCCAATTGGCGACGAAGAGTCGCTGCCCGTCCGGTGCGACGGCCAGGCCCACCGGCGATTCGCCCGCGGCAAATGTCCGCACCACCTTCCGCGCGCGCAAATCAACTTCCGCCACCCCGTCGGGCGCGTTCAGACTGACGAACGCCGTGTCGCCTGCCGCGTTCAGGACCAGTCGCTGCGGGCGCCCGGGCAGGTCCACTGCCGCTTCGACCTGCCGCCGGTCAAGGCGCACCACCAACAACTGCTGCGTGTCCTCCGCGGCGACATACAGCAACCCGCCGTCCGGCGCCACCGCCACATCCACTGGCGTCGGATACACGGGGTGTGACACGCGGTCGCGCAGACTGCCGTCGTAGGCCACCTCGTGACACGCGATGCAATTGAGGGTTTGCGGCTCGCTGTGCGTGAAGTAGCGCACATGCTGTCCCGCCCACCGGTGCCCCGCGGCCATGCCGGTGCCGGCGACGGCGAGGACCGCGAGACCGCCGCCGATGCGCATCCGCAGATTCATGGCGCGATGCCTTCCGGGAGTGCCACCTTCGAGCCAGCCAGCAGCACCGGGCCGCGGCGCACCGCGAGCGGCGCCCGGTTCCGCGGCGCCAGCGTGCGCGACTCATGGCATCCGATGCATCCGCGCGTTTCGTTCGGGCGCACCCACAGCGGCGCGTGCGTCTGGATCAGGCGGGCGCCGGTGGGCGTCAGTAGCTCGAGGAGTAGGGGTGTGTCCGACGGCACTTCGACATAGAACGACCCGTCCGCTTCGATTGGCACATCGCCCAGCGACTTCCCGTCCGTCGCGCGCAGCACGCGCACTCGCAGGGTCCCCGCAGCATCCGCTGCGAATAGCGCAGCGAGGTCGGAATCGCGCACATCCAAGCACAGCAGGCGGCCGGTTGTGGCTTTGCGGTCCACGACGCTGGTCAGGCGCCTCGCGGCAATTGCCGATGGCGCGGCGGACTCAAAGTAGTGCCACGATGCGTCGGCCACCAGCGGCTGCGCGGAAACGGGGTCGCCCGGACTGATGCGCACGAGGCGCACCCGGCCCGTCACTTCGTCGCGCACGCCCGCCACGATCGAGCCATCGCCGGCCGGCGACAGACCGCCCACCCCTCTGACTTCGCCCGCTCGCCGGAAGGTGTCAAGCGGATTCCGCCCGTCCACCACCGCGAGCCGCGGCGACGCCGCGTCATCTTCAACAAACCAAAAGCGACCGTCCCGCGTCTCGGCCGGCGCGGCCGCCCGTGCCGGGTGCGCGGTGTCGCCATAAAACAACTCGAGCCCAGTGCCGTCCGGGCGGATGGTCATCAGCGTCGCGCGCCCGTGCTGACACGAATCGGCTGTGTCGAGGCGCTGTCGCACGAAGAGGATTCGCCCATCCGCCAGCAGAGTGCCCGGCCCGTCGCGGACGGCGCCGAAGGTCAATTGCTCCGGCGCGCCGGATTGCGAGTCGAATGCGAAGAGGTTCCACGCCCCGCCTGCTTCCGCACAACTGGCGAGCACGCGGCCGTCGGCGAGAAACAGCGGCGCGGTGCAGTCGTGCGTCGCCGGTGTCAGCGCCCGGGGCCGTCTGCCGCCCGGCGTCGTCAGCCAGATGCGCCAACGGTCCGACGCGGCGCGGCGCCCGGTGAATGCCGCTGCGCGGCCATCGGCGGAGATGGCGGGAGCGCCCGCGGCGTCGAAACCGTGAGACAGCACCCGGACGCTCGCGCCGCCCGGCGGCGTAAGCGCCACGACCTCGGAACCGTTGGGGTACTGCCACGGGATAGCGTCGAATGCCGTCACGGGCGTGCTGGCCGGCGCCCGGGAGCAGAGCAGGATCGGGGCGGCCGCCATTCGCCCCGGGACCAGCCCCGCAAGGACAGTCGCCGCCGGCACGGCGACCACGAGGACCAGCGCCGCCGCGGTGCGCCGGATGCGCCTACGCATCGGGTTCCTCGACCTCCAGAATCTGGTCGGCGGGCACGGCCTTGAGGGTCTGCACCCGGCCCGACGGCCAGCGAATCTCGAGTTCGTCCACTTGGGTCGCCGCACCCAGGCCGAGATGCACGCGCGGGTCGCCCTGTGAGAGATAGCCACTGGCGCTGCGCCTTTCGGTGACGACCGTGTGGCCGGCGGTGCGCGCCCGGATGCGCGCGCCGACGCCGTCGGCGTTGCTGGCGCGCCCGCGCAGCCGGAGCAGCAGCCAGTGTCGTTGCGACCCCGTATCATTGCGCAGCACGACGGCGGGGCTGTTGAGATTCACGATGACGAGGTCTTGGTCGCCGTCATTGTCGAGGTCACCGGTACACGCGCCGCGCCCCATCAAGGCGCGGGCAAAATGCGGTCCGGCCTCGCGGGACACATCGGTGAAGTGCCCGGCGCTGTCATTGGCGAACAGCTGGTCTTCCTGGCCGAACAGCCGCGAGAGGTCGCCGTTGGCCTTGAAGAGGTCGAGATCGCCGTCGTTGTCGTAGTCGAAGAAGAACGCGCCCCACCCGACATACTGTGCGCTGGGCGCGCCCAGGCCGGCGGCCATCACCCGGTCGGCAAAGCGCCCGCCGCCCGCGTTTACGAAGAGGGACCCGAATGAGGAGTCCGACACATACAGATCCAGCAAGCCGTCCCCATCGACATCACCGAAGTCCACCGCCATGCTGCCCGTCGCGTCGCCGAGGTGGTTCATCGCCACGCCCGCGCTCCCGGCCGCGTCCCGGAAGTGTTTCCCTTCGTCATTCAGGAAAAGAGTGTTGGGCATCTTGTCATTGGCGACATACACATCGGGGAAGCCGTCGTCGTTCGCGTCGAAGGCGGCTAGCCCCATCGTGCGATTGGCGAACTGCGCCAGGCCTGCGGCCTCGGTGACATCCGCGAAGCGCCCGTTGCCCAAGTTGCGGTAGAGCGTGTCGCGCTCACCCGCGTAGGAGGTCGGGCCCGGGAACCCATCGGGCGGATAGAACGCGCGATAGGCAGGGTCGAAGACGATGTAATTGCCGACATACAAGTCGAGCAAACCGTCGCGGTCATAGTCGAGCCAGGTGGCGCCGACCCCGCAGCGCGGATCGCCCACCCCCGCCGCAGCGGTGACATCGGTGAAAGTCCCATTGCGGTTGTTGTGAAAGAGGACATCCGGCCCGTAATTCGTCACATAGAGGTCGGGGAAGCCGTCGTTGTCGTAGTCGCCGACCGCGACGCCCATCCCGAAACCGGTGTCGCCGACGCCCGCCTGGCGTGTCACATCCGCGAAGCGGCCGTTCCCGTCATTGCGATAGAGGTGGTTCGTGGGGAGGGGACGCGGCGCCGGGCCGGTGCACAGTTCGGGATGCCACCCGCCGTTGACGAAGTAGATGTCGAGCCAGCCGTCCTGATCGTAATCGAGCAGTGCCACCCCGCCGCCCGACCCCTTCACCAGGTTGTCGAATTTTCCGTCCCCAATCGAGTGCGTGAAATCCACGCCGCTGGCCGCCGTGATGTCCACGAAGGCATCGCGCCCGGCAGGGGGCAGCGCTGTCGGGGCGGGGGAGTTTGCGCTGCGCGGCGTCTGCTGGGCGCAGCCGGACAGCGCCAGCAGCACGGCGAGGCCGGCAAGGCCGGCGCGTCGCGGGCGTCGCACGGCGCGGCGCCGCCGCACGCGTGGCTCGATACCCAGAGATCGTCCCTGCGTCCCACGCCACAGGGCGGACAGGCCGGCATATTCCATACTACACCCTCTGATTATCTGAAAAGACGAGGGCGCCGCCTTCGGGTTCCATCCCTCGGGTCATCTCGGGTCCCTCGCCCAGTTCGCCTGTCCGTGCCCCGGCTGTGCCGGGGCCAGGAGGAGAGGGCTTGCCCTGCGAAGCCCTGGCGAAGCAGGGTGCCCGGAGCGGAGCGCAGGGCGGGTGAGGGCGGTGTTCCTGACCCGGGCAGCGATCTTGCAGTTCTGACCCTCCCACCTTCCCCCTCTCCCAAGTACTTGGGAGAGGGGAGCACGAAGTGCTGGGAGAGGGTTGAGTGAGGCCGGGTGAGAGCAGCCTCCGCGCTCCACACAGTTGGAGGAAGGGGCCGGGAAGTCGGAACGCCTCTCTATGGAATACCTCTAGGGGAATTCCTTATGGCGCGTCGCTGGGTTCTGCTGGGCCTGTCCGTGTCCGCGGTGGTTGTGGCGTTACTCTCGTCGCATGTCCTCGCCGATGAGGGCGCCTGGCCGGGCACCGTCACACTCTTCAATCCGCAGAACGGCTACATCATCAACGGCTACTGGACGCTGAAGGCCGACGCGACGCACCCCTCCGGCATCGCCCGCGTCGAGTTCTATCGCGACGGCGATGTGCTCATTGGCGAGGATGCCATCGGTCCCTTCCGCGCCAATTGGCAGACCATCACCGACTGCAGCGGCGAAGTTCCGCACACGCTCTTCGCCCGCGCCGTCGCCAATGACGGCACTTCCGGCGACTCCGCCGCCGTCTCCATCACCGTCGACAACACCACCTTCACCGATGTCCCCTGCACGCACTTCGCCTGGCGCTTCGTCCAGGCGCTCTTCCGCAACGGCTTCACCGCCGGCTATCCCGACGGCACTTACCGCCCCGACGCCTCCGTCCCCCGCGGCGAGATGGCCGTCTTCGTCGCCCGCGGCGCCGATCAGTTCCTGGTGGACCTATCCGGCTACATCCCGCCGCCCTGCGGCAGCGAGCACTTCGCCGACCTCACCTGCGACCACGCGCAGTATAAGTTCGTAGAGTACATCGCCGCCAAAGGCATCGCTTCCGGCTTCCCCGACGGCGCCTTCAAGCCCGACGCCCTGTTGTCCCGCGGGCAGATGGCCGTCTTCCTCGCCCGCCTGCGCACCATCGAAGACAGCGACCTCGCCGGCTACACACCGCCCGCCTGCGGCAGCGAGTCATTCACCGATATCTCCTGCGACGCCGGCGCCTTCAAGTTCGTCGAGTACATCGCCGGCAAAGGCATCGCCTCGGGTTACCCCGACGGCGCTTTCCGCCCCGCCGCCCTGGTGACGCGCGGCCAAATGGCGGTGTTCCTCACCAGGGCTGCAAACCTGCAATTCTGACGAGACTCGACGAGTCTCTACGAGGGTAGATGCGTTGTCCCTCTCCCCATCGGGGGAGGGTGCCCAGAGCGAAGCGAAGGGCGGGTGAGGGCGGTGTTCCTGACGCGCGCCGCGAACCTTCAGTTTTGAGAATGAGGAGTTCGATTCTCGGAATGGGATGATGCGTTGTCCCTCTCCACTTCAGGGAATGGACGCCCAGAGCGAAGCCTGTCAGGCGTTCACGCACAGACGGTCTCTCCCCGCTTCAGAAGCCCACAACGCGGTCGGCATTCCGAATCAGTTGATACAGGTCGTTCATCGTCGACAGGGGGCAGATCTCCGACCCTGCGGAATGGCGGAGTTTCAAGCAGGTGCCGCAGGCCATAATCGTCCCGCCGGCGGCGGTGAACTGCTCCGCCTGGGAGAGCGCATCGAACCGCTCGTCCTGAATCCGATCGAGCTCCACGCCCCGGCCCAGGAGAAAGATTCCGACCTCGTCGCCCTTGCCGGCGGCAAAATTCGCCAGTCGCAACGCGTTGAAGACCGTTTCCGGTTCGTTGCTGGAGATGACAATTCCCAATTTCACGGGGGCCTCCTCAAAACCAGCGCCGCAGCCAGTCTCTTTCGAACAACACCTTCCCGATGTGCCAGCGCCACCGCCTCATCCTCGACTGACCCTCGCCCCCGCCCCCTCTCTCAAGAAACTGGGAGAGGGGTCTGCCCTACGAAGCCCCGGAGTGTGGGGCGAAGGAGGGTGCCCGCAGGGCGGGGAGAGGGCGTCGGGCGCCTGATTGGCAGATTCTAGCAGAGGGCCAGGTTTGGCCATCCCCCCGAGTGCCGACGACGAACAGCGGACTGCGTCGAATTCTATTCGGGCAGAACCTTAGCGACCGGAACCCTTGTTTATCAAGAGCGCAGTTTGAGTTGATCCAATTCCTTTGAGTACGGGCTGTTCTTCGAGCAAGAAACTTTCGAATCGTCCTCCACTCCATGCAATTTGCGACAAAACTGTTTCGAATACATCCTGACCGTCTTCTGATGACAAGACACCAAACGCTCCGCCCACCCCATGTTTGATCTGCATTTCGGGAATTCCGCAAAGTCGCTTTGCAAGATTGACAACCTCTCCGACGACACTGTGCTCTGTGTAATCTCCACCTCGATTCGCCGATACATGCACTCGACCAAATGCCAGACCAAACTTGAGTTGGTACTGGTCTCCCAGCGCTTCCTGTCGAAGGCAAACTCCTGCAAGGAGTCGGGGGAGAGTTAGAATTGCAGGGACGCCTCCATCATCATCCAAATCCGGAACGATGAACATAATCTCGTCGCCGATGGTCTTGTCAACGAGTCCAGAGTTGTCGGAAATCTCTGCAAGCAGCGCTTCAAAGAAAGGCTGCAAGTACGCATCAACTTCGCTCGGCTCCATTCCTTTCACTCTCTCAGAGAAGCCAACGAGGTCAACAAACCCTACGAACGCGACCACATCCCTTTGCCCGTACTTCTGTGCGAAGTCCTGCCCTTTGGGACTGTTCTCCAGCGCCTTCGTAAAATACTGAAGCGTCGGAGGCAATTGCTCCAATTTTGCCAATCCCGCGCGATGCTCAAACCAGTCGAGCAGCTCCTGTTTGCCGTTCATGAATCTCTCCCATTCCGATTCTGGCAGCGCAACTGAACCGCCGTGACTGAACATCCTGCGGCGCAAAAATCGCACAAATCCCTACCTGAAGACTTTTCACGAAATTGGTGCCAGAGGGGGGAGTCGAACCCCCATGGGCTTGCGCCCACGTGATTTTGAGTCACGCGCGTCTGCCATTCCGCCACTCTGGCACTGCTTCCAGCACTCGCTGCTCGTCTCCCCTCCGCGTGCACGCCGAGGAAAGGGGGCTTGCCCTGCGTAGCCCGTTGTCCGGGCGAAGCAGGGAGGGTCGCCACTCGGGCCCGCCGCGATTGTAACAACCTCCGCGCAGCGGGGTAGTTGCGCTGTCCTGCTCCCACACTGGAGAGGGCTTGACCTGCGTCGCCTTGGCGAAGTAGGGGGCCGGGGGCTTGCCCTGCGAAGCCCGTTGTCCGGGCGAAGCAGGGAGGGGTCGCTCTCCTCCGCTCCCCTCTCCGTGAGACGGAGAGGGGCGGGGGTGAGGTCGCAGCGAGTCCTCTTCTTTCTGTCGATACTCCCGGCCGTCCGCCTGCAGCGGCGTCGGCCCGATCAGCCACAGCATGTACCCGCTTCGAAGGGGAGTTTGAGTACACTCCGGACCGGCGGACACGCAGATTGCCTTCATGCCCTCTGGCGCAATGGGCCGCGTGATGATCAGCGCCCGGGTGTACGGCGGGAGCCCGCGAATTTCGGCCGCAGCGGCGTCCAGCGTCGTCGTGAACTTCTCCGGCAGCGGCAGCGTGCTCGACACCCGCTCGATGTGCCGCTGCAAGTAGAACTGCAAGCCGAACAGCACCCCTGCATCGACCGCATAGATGCGGGTGTCGGGGCCGAGCAGCGGCTGCACCTGCGCCGCCAGCGCCCGCATGTCCGAGCGGCCCTCGATCAGCCCGCTCGTGCCTTTCGCCGCGATGAGCAGCGCCGCGGTCGCCGCCGCAATCGGCATCGCCAGTCGCAGCGCCCGCGCCAGCCCGAACTCCCGCAGCAGCCCGCGCGCCGTCACCAGCGCCAGCGCCGGAAAAAACGGCACCACATACAGCGGCAGCCGGCTCTTCGAGATCGAGAGAACAATCAGCGGCAGCACCACCCACAGCAGCAGAAAGAACACTTCCGGCCTCTTCGGCAACTCCGCCCACCGGAACCACCCGCGATATCGCGCAATCAACCGCGGCCAGAACACCAGCCACGCCCCCAGCCCCAGTATCAGCGGCGGCAGGTAGATCGTCGCCGGCGAATACCACGGCGTGTTGCGATGGAACTCGCTGCTGAACACCCGCCCCCACACCTCCTGCAAGAGGAAGTACGACATCAACCCGGTGTGGCTGGTCGTCACCGACAAGAACCAGGTGAACGAAATCACAGCGAAGAGAACAAGCCCCACCGGCGACAGCAGCCGCGGCATCGGCACGCCGCGCCGCTTCTGCCACACCTGCACCACCAGAATCGGCAAGAGTGAGAGCAGGGCCGGTGGGCCTTTCGTCAGGAACCCCAGCCCGAACATCACCCACATCAGCACCACCCACTTTCGCTGCGCGCGCGGAAACCGCACCGCATTCCAATAGAACAGCACCGCCAGCAATTCCCACAGCGCCAGCAGCACATCCGTCGACACCTGATTGGCCGCAATCGCCGGCAGCAGCGACCCGGCGTAGACGAGCGCGGCGAGGTACCCCGTCGGCCGGTCCCATAGCGCCGCCCCCAGCGCCGCCACGCCGAAGATGAGCAGCACCAGCGCTACCGCGTTCGGGAACCGCGCCCCGCGCTCGTTCGACCCGAAAACCGCCATGCTGCCGCCGATGGCCCAGTAGGTGAGGGGCGGCTTCGTCCAATGCGGGATGTGGTCGAGTTGCGGCACCCACCAGTTCCCCGTCTCGAGCATCTCTGCGCCTGCCAGCGCGTACCGGCCTTCCGTCGTTTCGTACAGCCCCCGCGCGTCCAGAAACGGAAACGCCAGCGCCGCCGAGAGCGCGGCGAGCGCGACCCAGGCGGCGCGGTTAGGAAACGGCCGGGTGGCCATGGCCGCCCGCCCGCCGAATCAGGAACAGGTTGCGAATGTAGATGAACGCCCCGCCCGCCTGCGCCACGATGAACACCGGGTCTTTCCGGTAGATGGCATAGATAAGCACCATCGTCGTGCCCACCAGACTCAACACCCAGAACGACATCGGCACGATGCTCCGCTTCGCCCGCTCGCTCACCAGCCACTGCACGACCATCCGCGCGCCGAACACCCCCTGCCCGATGAACCCGAACACCAGCCACAGTTTGTCGGGGGTCAGCCACTTCTGCGTCACCTGGGTCGGGTCCATGCGGTCTCCTTCGTTTCCGTTGAGGTGTCCAATGTCGAATGGGCGATGCGCGCCCGCGGCGTGCGCCGGGCGCGCAGCCAGCGCACCCCGAAGCAGTCCGCGATGCCCACCCAGAGCCGGTTGCCGATGCCGTACTTCGCCTTGCCGTACTGCCGCGGCCGGTGCGAGACGGGCACTTCGGCCATCTTGAAGCCGTTCAGCACCGCCAGCGTCGGAATGAACCGGTGCAGCCCCTGAAACACCGGCACGCCCTCGATGCACTCGCGGTAGAACACGCGCACGCCCGTCCCGGCGTCCTGCAAGTGCACGCCGGTGATGCGATTGCGGAACCCGTTGGCGATGCGCGACGACATCCGCCGCACCCACGAGTCGTGCCGCCGCAGCCGGGCGCCGTTCACCAAGTCCACCGTGCCGCGCTCGAGCATCGCCAGCATCCGCGGCAGGTCCTTCGGGTCGTTCTGCAGGTCGCCGTCGAGCGTCGCCAGCATCCCGCCGCGCGCTGCCGGGAACGCCGCCGCCAGCGCCGCCGCCTTGCCGTAGTTGCGGTCAAACGAGAGGTACTGGTGCCGCGACGGCGCCGTGCGGTGCAGCCCTTCAAGCACCGCCAGCGTGCCGTCCGTGCTGCCGTCGTCCACCCACAGGCACTCCCACGCCCACGGCGCCGCCGCCATCGCCGCCTCCACCTCCGCCGCCAGGATGGGCGCCGACTCCACCTCATCCTTCACCGGGATGATGATGGTCACTTCAACCGGCGATGGCACCGCACGCTCGCAATCCGGTATTGCCCTCGTCTCCTGTCCCGCGGCAACATTCTATCGGAACCAGGGAAGCGGGGAGGCAGGGAGGCAGGGAAACGGATGTATCACCTGACACCTGACACCGTACTTTTCTTTCTGCTACCGGCTCTCGGCTGCCGGCTCCCTTCTCTCATCTCTCCTCTCTGCTCCCCAATCCGTTAGACTGCTCTCGCCTCATTCGAGGAGAGGGAGGACACGATGCAATACCAACCCAGCGGCACGGGCGCTCCGCCCCCGCCGCCCACACCGCCGCAGTATCCCTATTACCCGCCACCGCGCCGCGGCCCCAATGTCACCGCCTGGGTCGTCGTCGGTCTGGTGGCGCTGCTGATTATCGGGTTCTTCGTCACTCTGCTCATCGGCTTCGGCATGGTGGCCAATACCGCCTTCGCGCAGGCCGAAATGCCGGGTGAGCGCGTCGCCGTCGTCCCCATCGAGGGCGTCATTATGAGCGGCGTCGTCTCCGGCTTCGGCAGCGAAGGCACCACCGCCGAGTCCATCATCGGCACGCTGCGCGCGCTCGGCAACAACCGCGATGTCAAGGCCATCGTCCTGCGCGTCAACAGTCCCGGCGGCAGCGCCGCCGCCTCGCAGGAAATCTACAACGAGATTCAGCGCGTGCGGAAGGCGTCCGGCAAGCCCATCCTGGTCTCGATGGGCGATGTCGCCGCCTCCGGCGGCTACTACATCTCCGCCGCCGCCGATGAAATTTTCGCCGACCCCGCCACCGTCACCGGCAGCATCGGCGTCATCTTCTCCGGCCTCAATGTGCGCGGCCTGCTCGGCAAGATCGGCGTCGAGGCCGAGACCATCACCGCCGGCCGTCTCAAGGACATCGGCAGTCCCTATCGCCCGATGACCCCCGAAGAGCGCGGCCTCATCCAGGGCCTGCTCAACGATGTGCACGCCCAGTTCATCGACGCCGTCGCCGCCGGCCGCAAGCTGGAGGTCGCCGCCGTTAAGAAGATTGCCGACGGCCGCATCTTCACCGGCCGCGAGGCGATCACCCTCGGGCTCGTTGACAAGCCCGGCGGTCTGCGCCAGGCGGTCGAACGCGCCGGCGAACTCGGCGGCATCAAGGGCGAGCCGCGCGCCGTCGTCTATGGCGGCGGCAATCTCCTCGACGCGCTCTTCGGCCCGCCGCCGGAGTTGCACTCCTTCCTGATGTTCTTCAACCCGCTGGCATCGAGCGCCCGGCGCCTGCTGGAGTAACGCCGGGTGGGGAAGGGGAGCCGCCGCGCGCCGGGCAAACTGCTCATCCTCGATGTCAGCAGTTTGCTCTTCCGCGCCTTCTTTGCGCTGCCGGAAATGTCGAACGCGCACGGGGAGCCCACCGGCGCGGTGTACGGCTTCGCCTCGATGCTGCTCAAGTTGCTCGATGAGGAGCAGCCCACCGCCGTCGCCGCCTGCTTCGACCTGCCCGGCCCCACCTTCCGCCACGAACTCTCCGCCGAGTACAAGGCGACGCGCCCGGAACTCCCCGAAGCGCTCGCGCCGCAGTTCGCCTCCGTGCGGGAACTGCTCGACGCGCTGCGCATCCCCGCCTTCGAGGAGCCCGGCCTCGAAGCCGACGACCTCATCGGCAGCGTCAGCGACCGCGCTGCCGCCGCCGGCTACGAGGTCGTCATCGTCAGCGGTGACCTCGACACGCTGCAACTCATCCAGGACGGCGTCTCCGTCCTCGCCCACAAACGCGGCTTCAGCGACTTGACCCGCTACGACGCCGCGGCCGTCGTCGAGCGGTTCGGCGTCGCGCCTGAGAACATCGCCGATTTCAAGGCGCTGCGCGGCGACACCAGCGACAATGTGAAGGGCGTTCCCGGCATCGGCGAAAAGACCGCGGCGAAACTGCTGCAACAATTCCCGACGGTCGAGGCGCTCTTCGACCACCTCGACCAACTCGACGACCGCCGCCTCGCCGCCAAACTCGCCCCGCATAAGGGCGCCGCGCTGCTCTCGAAGCGCCTCGTCACCATCCAGCGCGATCACCCTCTCGACCTCGGCGACTCCCTCGAACGCGCCGAGCCCGACCGCGCCGCGCTGCTCGACCTCTTCCACCGCCTCGAGTTCCGCTCGCTGGCGAAGCGCTTCGCCGGCGACGCGCCCGTCACCGCCGACTATCGCCTCGGCGGCGCCGCCGAGGCCGCCGCGCTGACGCAGGCCGCGCGCGCCGCCGGCCGCGTCGCGCTCGCCGTCGCCGTCGGCGACGGCGACCCGATGGACGCGCCGCTGCTCGGCGTCGCCGTCTCCGTCGTCCCCGCCGCCGCCGTCTTCGTCGCGGGCGCCGACGCGCCCGCACTGCTGCGCGACCTCGTCTCGCCGCCCGGTCTGGAATTCGTCGCCGCCAACTCGAAAGCGCTGCGCCATGCCTGCGCGGGCGCCGGAATTCCGATCGCCGCGCAGCCGTTTGACATTGCCCTCGCCGCTGCGCTGCTCGATGCCGGCGGCAGCGCCTCGCTCGCCGCCGCGGCCTATCGCTATCTCGGCGCCGAGACGCCCGCGCCCCCCCGCCTTGCAGGCGATGACGATGCCCCCGGCCGCGCCTGCGTCGCTGCCGACTTCGGCGGCCGCCTCGCCGGGCCGCTGCGCGCCGCGCTCGCCGAGACCGGCCAGGCCGCGCTCTACGACGACATCGAAGCGCCGCTCGTCCCCGTGCTCGTCGAGATGGAGCGCCACGGCGTCCTGGTCGACGCGCATTATCTCGACGCGCTCGCCGCCGAACTCCGCACTGACCTCGACCGCATCCGCCGCGACGCCTTCACCCTCGCGGGCCACGACTTCAATCTCGACTCGCCGAAGCAACTGCAGCAGGTCCTGTTCGACGAACTCGGCCTGCCCAAGCGCAAGAAGACCAAGACCGGCTGGTCGACCGACGCCGATGTCCTGCAGGCGCTCGCCGCCGATCACGACATCGCCGCCGTCATCATCCGCCACCGCGAACTGGCCAAACTCCTCTCGACCTACATCGAGGCGCTCCCGCGGATGATCAATCCGCGCACCGGCCGCGTGCACACTGCCTTCGAGCAAATCGGCGCCGCCACCGGCCGCATCTCGAGCCGCGAGCCCAATTTGCAGAATGTCCCCATCCGCACCGAACTCGGCAAACGCATCCGCCGCGCCTTCATCGCCCCGAAGGGCACGACACTCCTCTCCGCCGATTATTCGCAGATCGAACTGCGCGTCCTCGCCCATATCACCGGCGACCCCGCCCTGCTCGCCATTTTCGAGCAGGGCCTCGACCTGCACACCGCCACCGCCGCCGAAATTTACGGCGTCGCCCTCGATCAGGTCACGAGCCCGATGCGCGATGTCGCCAAGATGGTCAACTACGGCATCCCGTACGGCGTCGGCCCCCAGCGCCTCTCCCGCGAACTCGGCCTCTCGATGGCCGACGCCCAGGCGCTGATCGACCGCTATTTCGCGCGCTTCGCCCGTGTCGCCCGATGGTGCGATGAGGTGGTCGCACAGGCCGGGCGCGACGGGTTCGTCACCACCCTGCTCGGCCGCCGCCGGCCCATCGCCGACCTCGACAGCGGCTCGCGCCCACAGCGCGAGTTCGCCCGCCGCGTCGCCATCAACACCCCCATCCAGGGCAGCGCCGCCGATCTGCTGAAACTGGCGATGCTGAAGACCGCCGCCGCCCTGCGGGCCAGCGCCCCCGCCGCCGTGATGGTACTGACCGTCCACGACGAACTGGTCTTTGAGGTCCCAACCGCCCAGGTGGCGAGTGTGGCGGCGCTGGTTCGGGATACAATGTCTTCGGCGTTCCCCCTGCGCGTCCCGATCACCGTGGACCTGCAGGCCGGCCCCAATTGGTGTGACCTGGAGACCCTGGCATGACCCCCGACCAGCCCCTGGCCCCATCCGCCGCGAAGACCACTGGCCTGCCGCCGCCGATCGAAGAACTGGCCTATGAACCAGTGGGGCCGGTGCGGAAGTGGCTGACCCGAATTCTCGTGACCGCGGTCATTGTCGGCGGCGTCGGCGCGATTGTGTTGTACGCGGTGCCGCGCGTCCCGGGCGATGCCGTGCGTGTCGCGCGCGCATTCGCCGAGGCCGTCAATGCCGACGAGTTCCCCCGCCAATACGCCCTACTCGCGCCCGCCGAGCCTCTCGGCCCGCAAGGCGCCGACATCCCGCTGCTCGATGAAGGTGAGCTGCGCACCAAATTGAACAGCGCGGTGGAACCTTCATTCTTCTCGGGGTTCAAACTGCGGATGGACTTCTCGCAGCGCAAATTCAGCGTCCGCGGCAAACACCGCATTTGGCAGTTCCAGGTCCCCATCTCGGACTATGGCACTGCGCCCAAGGGGCTGCCCGGACAGAATTCCGGCTATCTAACCATCCCGGTGGATGTCACGCGCCGGCCCTTCCGCGTCCTCGGCTTCGCCGCGTATTCGAGTTTCTACTTCAACAACTACTCCATGGACACGAACCGGAAGTTCAACCGCCTGCTGCTGCAGGCTTACGGCACCGAAGCCCCGTCGCTGCCCTCGCCCGGCGCTCCCCCGCAGTAGCGCGAGTTAGTGGATTTGCCCGAACTGCGACGGCTGTTCCGCCGTCGCTTGGGCCTGCGGAATCCCGCCGCGCAACGCGTTCTCCAGCACCTGGTCCATCTTCTCCACGAAGATGAAACGCATCTGCCGCTTCACATGGTCGGGGATTTCGTCCAGGTCGCGCTCGTTCTCCGCCGGCAGGATCAGTGTCCGGATGCCCGCTCGGTGCGCGGCCAGCACCTTCTCCTTGATCCCGCCCACCGGCAGGACGCGCCCGCGCAGCGTAATCTCGCCCGTCATCGCCACATCGGCTCGCACCGGCCGCTTGGCCAGCGCCGACACCAGCGCCGTCGCCAGCGTGATGCCCGCCGACGGCCCGTCCTTCGGAATCTGCCCCTGCGGGATGTGAATGTGCACATCGATCTTGCGATAGAAATCCGTGTCCACGCCGAACACTGCCGCCCGCGCCCGCGCATACGACAGCGCCGCCTTCGCGCTCTCCTGCATCACCTCGCCCAGGTGCCCGGTCAGCGTCAGCGCCCCCTTGCCCTTGAGCAGGGACACCTCGATCGACAGGATGTCGCCGCCGACGGGTGTCCATCCCAAGCCGGTCGCCACGCCCACCTCGTCCTCTTTCTCGGCGACGCCGTAGCGGAACCGGACCGGGCCGAGGTAGGTGCGCAGCGTGGCCGGCGTCACGCGCACCGGCTTCGCGCCTTTCGATGCCACGGCGCGGGCGATCTTGCGGCAAATGCTCGCTACCTCGCGCTCGAGGTTGCGCACGCCTGCTTCCCGCGTGTAATTGCGTATCAGCGCCATCAGCGCCGCCTTGGAAAACTCGATCTCCTCCGCATTCAGCCCGTGCTCCTTCAACTGCTTCGGCACCAGGAACAGCCGCGCGATTTGCAATTTCTCTTCCTCGATGTAGCCGGGGAATTCGATGACTTCCATCCGGTCACGCAGCGCCGGCGGAATCGTGTCGAGCAGGTTGCCCGTCAGGATGAACATCACTTCCGACAGACTGAACGGCGCTTCCAGATAATGGTCGGAGAACGAGTCATTCTGCTCCGGGTCGAGTACCTCGAGCAACGCCGCCGACGGGTCGCCGCGGAAGTCGATCCCGATCTTGTCGATCTCGTCCATCATGAAGACCGGGTTCTTGGCCGCCGCGGTCCGCATCCCCTGAATGATGCGCCCGGGCAGCGCGCCGACATAGGTGCGCCGGTGCCCGCGGATTTCGCCTTCGTCGCGCACGCCGCCGAGCGAAATGCGGACGAACTTCCGCCCCGTCGCCCGCGCAATGGACTTGCCCATCGAAGTTTTGCCCACCCCCGGCGGCCCCATGAAGGCCAGGATCGGCCCCTTCATCCCCGGATTCAGTTTTCGCACCGCCAGGAACTCGAGGATGCGCTCCTTTACTTTCGCCAGGCCGTAGTGGTCCTCGTCCAGGATGCGCGCGGCTTCTTCGATGTCATGTTTCTCCTCGGAACGCACCTTCCACGGCATCGCCAGCAGCCAGTCGAGGTAGGTGCGCACCACCACCACCTCCGGCGACGCCGCCGGGATGCGCTCCAGCCGCTCCACTTCCTTGAGCGCCTTGCTCTCCACTTCCTCCGGCATCCCCGCGGCCTTGATCTGGTTGCGCAGTTCGTCAATCTCCGAGCCGCGCTCGTCGCGCTCGCCCAATTCGTGCTGGATCGCCTTCATCCGCTCGCGGAGATAGAATTCCTTCTGCGCGTCTTCCAATTCTTTCTTCACCCGCGAATGAATCTTCTGCTCGATCTCAAGCACTTCCAATTCCCGCGACAATTCCTTGATCAGCGTCGTCAGCCGGTCGTCCACCGGGATCGTCTCAAGCAGTTTCTGCTTCACTTCGAGGCTCAAATTCATGAAGTGCGCCACCAAGTCCGCCAGCCGCCCCGGCGACCGCAACCCGCGCACCATCTCCAGACTCTCCGGCGCCACCGGCCGCCCCATCTTCACCGCCCGCTCGAACAGCCCGAGCGCGCTGCGCGTCAGCGCCTCGATCTCCACCCCCGCCGTCTCCGGCTCCGCGATCAGCGACCCGCGCGCCTCATACCAGTCCGCCGTCCCGGTGAATTCCTGAATCTCGAACCGCGCCACGCCCTCCACCACCGCCCGGATCATCCCGTCCGGCAGCCGCACCGTCTGCATGCACTCCGCTACCGTGCAGATGCGGTACAGGTCGTCCGTGCCCGGGTTCTCCTCCTCCGAATTGCGCTGCGCCGTCAGCAGGATGAATTTCTGCGAGTTCAGCGCGTGCTCCAGCCCGCGCAGACTGCGCCGCCGTCCCACGAACAACGGCAACACCATCCCCGGATACACCACCATATCTTTCAGCGGCAGCACCGGCAGCACTTCCGGCACGCGCGCCAGACGCTCCAGCGGGGACGGCTCCGTCGTCATGTCCGGTTGCTCGGGATCGGCTTCAGCCATGGGAATCGAACCCCTTCGCGGCGAGGGAATCCACTCGCGTACCTATACTAACACTTCCATACGCGCCCCAGTTTCAGCGTGTGTGAAGTTGTCACTCCCTTCCCTGCGCGCGGGGAAGGGTTGAGGAAGGGTAATTGTCGCGCACAGGGTCAGTTCTCCGTTCCCTCTCCCAGTCCCTGTCCGAAGGCGGGATCCCGCCCCGCCAGAGGCGGGGTCAGGGATTCGGGAGAGGGGGGACCGCGGCTCCGTCAGCCGCGGTGGGTGAGGACGGGCTGTGTCATACGCGCCCCAGTTTCAGCGTGTGTGAAGTTGTCACTCCCTTCCCCGTGCACCGGGAAGGGTTGAGGATGGGGTAATTGTCGCGCACAGGGTCAGTTCTCCGTTCCCTCTCCCAGTTCGGGAGAGGGGGGACCGCGGCTCCGTCAGCCGCGGTGGGCTTGCCCTGCGAAGCCTCGGCGAAGCAGGGTGAGGACGGGCTGTGTCATACGCGCCCCAGTTTCAGCGTGTGTGAAGTTGTCACTCCCTTCCCCGTGCACCGGGAAGGGCTGGGGCTGGGGTTGCTAACTGTCGCCCCTCTCCGTGAGACGGAGAGGGGATGGGGGTGAGGTCGTTGTGTGCGAGGGACGGGTGAGGACGGTTGTTCGGAGGAAGTGGGGGAGGACGAAGCTACGCGTTCGGTTTCCGCTACCGGCCGCGAGCGCCCGCGCTTCCCATTGCGCCGCGGCCGCCCGTTGCCCGCCAGCACCGGCAGCGGCGGGTCCGGCAGCATCTTCTCCCGCCCGTCATCAAACTGCGAAATCGACCACATCTGCCGGATGCAGCCCTTCGGAATCAGCGTCCCGTAATTGTTGGACGAGTGCGGGTCGAGCGACAAGTCGAGATCATCGGCGAGCACCATGTAGTCGTCGGTCTCGTGCACCACCAGCCCGACCGTCAGCTTGAACAGCCGCCGCGCATCGAAATCCCCCGCCAAACTGAAACGCGCCAGGGAGGTGACATCCTCCCACTTGACGGCGACCAGGCTCCATCGCATCACCAGCACCTCCGCGGTGGCGTGACGACGACTCTGGATTAGCGGATGGCCGGCCCGGCCAGGAGCCCCGCCTTGCGCCGCAGTATAGCGCACCCGCGCCCGTTTGTCTGCTCCCCAACCGCCCGGCGCGCGACCGCATCCCTCCTCCGCCGGCGCCCCCGGAACCGCGGGCCGGAGACCATCTCCATTGACAGTGACCTCCCAGCCTGTCATCGCCGTCAAAGCGGGGTATAATCACCGCAGTTGGGAGAGACTCTCACCGGGGAGCCGCAATCATGAATCTGTCTCGGATGCGCAGCACGCTGGTCGTCGGTCTAATGATCGCCGTCGCAGCCCTCCTGGGCGGCTGCGCCAACGAAGTAGCGCCTGTCACCAACACCGCCGCGGCGACCCAGCTGCCAGCCCCGCCCGGCGCCGCCCAGCCTGGCGATACTACAGGCACCGCCGCCAACACGGCCACGGCCGATGCCCGGGCGACAACTTCCCCTGGAGCAACCCCCAGCGGCACCTTGCCAAAAGGCCGTGGGTCCCGTGAACCGTCTGGCAAAGTAAAGGAAACCGTCATCACGGTGGACGAGAACGGAAAGACCACCGTGACGACCACCGGCACGGGGAACTGACCAGGCTGGCCGGTCATTCTGCGTTCGTTCCCGGCGTCACAATCCTTCCTATGGGTCTCCTCGGCGCAGTCAGGCCGGCTGGCTTTGCGCCGGTTTGCCTCGAATGTCGCTCTTTCGAAGGCCAAATTGTCACAAAAATTTCACATTTGCAGCGGGGAACCAGGGGGCTTCCGTCGTAGTATCTCTGTACGGGAGGTCTATCGGCGAAACGCCGTTGGTGCCGTTGCAGGTGGCGTTTTGGCACTTGATTCTCTCGGTCGAGTGAAACGGCTGGGAAGCGAATGCTCGCTGCTGCCGAATGCGTTCTTTTCTTAGATCATACGGGGCGGCTGTGGGCCTTTTGCTGCGCAAGAGTCGCGTCCCGGCCGAGGGAGCGCGGTGCAGCCGCGCCCCCGCGGTTCGGCCAGGGCCCGAGTCCTGGCCTCATTAATACATCTTGAGGAGGTATCTGCATGCGTAGCAGAGGGAAGAATGCGATGCCCCGCCTCTTTGTGGCGGGCGCGACGCTGCTCGCAGCCCTTGGCGTGCTCCTGATTACGCCTGGGTCCGCGACGCATGGCGGCACGCACACCAGTATCGAACTGATTGCGGGCGCCGGCTCCACCACTTCGGCGGTCTGGGACGAATCGCTCACCTCGGACGATTTCGTCCGCGCGGTGGGCATCAGCCCGGACGGCAGCACGGTCGTCGCCATTGGTGACCGCTTCGACGCCGCTTTCGGCTCCAACGACTTGCTCGTTGTGGCGTTTGACGCCGCCCTCGGCGGCGCGCCGCTCTGGACCAATCTCTTTGACGGCCCGGCGGTCGGGTTCGAGGACAACGCTCGCAGTCTCGAGTTCTCGCCCGACAGTTCCACGGTCTATGTGGCCTTCGCGTCCGAGAATGTCGTCGGCGTGAATGTGTCGCAGCAGACCTCGGCCATCGCCTATGTTGTCGCCACCGGCGCCCTTGCCGCCGGCTGGGCGGGTGCCGTCAGTTATCCGGCGTTCGGCGGCTTCAGCCGCGAGATGCCGTACGGCTCCTGCATCCAGGACGACGGGCTGCAGTTGTTCATCGTCGGCCAGACCGTCTCGTCGCTGGCGATTGACAACCCCCCGGCCGGCCCTGGGGCCGAGGACTATGTGTCGGGCGCCGCGCAAATGAACATCGTGGCGGTTGACACTTCCGACGGCTCGCAGGTCTGGGGCAATGCCTACATCACCACCGGCAATGTCGCCGACAACAGCGGCACGCTGGCGATCGGCTTTCAGCCGGGCTATGCCGACTGTGAATGCACCAACAGTGACGCCTTCGTCCTCGTCGGTGCTTCTGATGTCAACCGTTTCGGCGACGGCGACGACCGCAGCCCCGGCCTGATTCAGTTCCGCACGGATGGCGTGATTACGGCGGGCGTGGACGACCCCTCCAACAACACCTTCAACTCGTTCAGCGGCACCGAGCGCGCCGTGCAAAGTCTGTCCGTGGACGAAAACACGGACTTCGTCGACGGCTCGTACGCCACGGTCACCCTGGGCGCCCGCGTCATGGCGGGAGCATCCACGGACGCCGGCTTTATGACACTGGACTGGGACACCACCCAGCCCGGGTCGGCGTTCCACTTCTTCTCGACCTTCACTTTCGGCCGAACCGGGGAAGGCCACAATGTCCTCGTCGCCTCCGGTGACGATGCCGCCCTTCCCGGCACGGGCAGCCGCGCCTATGTGGTCGGCACCCGCCGTACTCTGGCCACGGACCCGCAGACCAGCCGGTTGTCCCGCATCTCCTGCACCGGCATTGACTTCGGGGTCACGGTGAACGCGGTCCTTTGGCCGGTGTCGCTCGACTTCGGTGGCGACTCGTTGACGGAACCCGACTGGTCCATCGCCGCGCGCAGCGCCCCGGCCGTTTTCCCGTTGAGCGGCGAACGGCTCTACATTCTGCGGGCCGAGCAAATTGATGGCGCCAGTGCCAACAACTTCGACGGCGCTGTCGACCACGTCGACTCGTCGCTGGTCAGCGCCACCGCGCGCATCGTCGCCGGGTCGCTGGAAGACGCCGCCTTCAACAGCGGCCAGGTCACCAGCAACTCGCTCTTTGACGGCGTCGACACCCCGTCGGACGAGAACAAGCGCTTCTCCAGTCCTGCCAGTGGTATTCTCGAGACCTTCACTCGCGCGGACTACGAGCACGACCTCCCGTCACAGGGGCTCTTGGACATCAACACCCAGTTCACCGGCCCAACCCCGACCTCGCAGAAAATCGCGGTCGGCGTGACGGAATACGGCTCCTCGCGTTTCACCGTCATTCTGTACGAACCGGATGTTCCGGTTCCCGCCACCGTCACCGTCACCGACCCGTCAGGGACTCCGCCGGTTCCGATCGTGGATGACACGTCGACCGCGTATGTCGGCCTCAATGCCGATGTGCTGGTGGCGCTGGGCGACTTCCCGCTCGGCTTCGACCCGGTCCAGACTCCTGAAGAGGCCGTCTACATCGGTCGTGACGGCGTGCGAGAACTGCTGCTCTCCGGTGGCCCGGGTGCGGGCACCTACAACGGCACCTGGCGTTCCAGCCGTAACAACACGACGCCGGCGCTCATCCCCGCCGCCTGCGCCGCCACCGAGGGCCTGCACTCCCTCGACGGCGAAGCAGTGGACGCCAGTGCCTTGAGCGGCTTCGGCTCGCTGGCCGTGGATGTCGACAACATGCTCTTTACGGATGTCGACTGCCTCCACTTCGCGTTCCTGTTCATCAATGCCTGCAAGCGCGCCGGCATCTCCGCCGGGTTCCCGGATGGCTCCTACCACCCCGGCGACCTGGTGAACCGCGCGTCGATGTCGGTCTTCACTGCCCGCGTCGTCTCCTACAACAAGGTGGGCGACCAGACCGACTTCACCGCGTTTGTCCCGCCGGCCTGTGTGACGCCTGGTGTGCCTCCGGCTACCTTCTCGGATGTGCCCTGCGCGTACTTCGCGTACAAGCACATCTATTACTTGATAGCCAACAGCGTCGCCGCGGGCACGACTGCAACGACCTACGGACCGACCCTCCTGCTGCGCCGCAACGCCATGGCCGTCTTCATGGCCAAGGCCAAGGACTTCGGTGACAACGAGGCGCCCACATTGGCGGCTTTCGTGCCGCCCATCTGTGGCTCCGAGTCGTTCCCCGATGTCGGTTGTGTCGCGACCTTCTACAAGGAGATCGAGTACATCAAGGCCCACCTCATCACCAGCGGGTTTGGTGACGGCACCTACCGGCCGACCGCTTTGGTCGACCGCGCAGCGATGTCCGTCATGCTCATCCGCACCACCGGTGACGAGAGCGACCAGTTGCCGTTCCCGGTCGTGGCCTTCTAACGGGCACTGCGCCCACGGACTGTGTTGTGAGGGCCCCCATCCGGGGGCCCTCTTCTTTTGCTAAGCCGCTGCGCTGACGCGACGCGCCGGCGGCGCTTGTAGTCCCCACTCCCTGTCAGGGAGAGGGGTGCGCTTGCCCCGAGCGAAGTCGAGGGGCGCAGCGGGGGTGAGGGAGTCCGGCCCCCACCCGGGGCTCTCTGCTTGGTGCGCCCAATCGCTTCACCGAGCGGGCGCCGGGGACGATGCGTTGTCCCTCTACCAATCGGGAGAGGGGGGCCGAAGGCCGGGTGAGGGCGATCAGAGGAAGGGAGTTGGGAGTGGAACTGTCCGCCCCGCTTTTCCTCTTTTCCTCTTTTCCTCTTATCCTGTAGTCCAATGTCCCGCCTGCGTGAACTCGACATCGACGGTAT
Organism: uncultured bacterium; assembly: GCA_964400165.1. GTDB lineage: Bacteria > Armatimonadota > Hebobacteria > CAYNSX01 > CAYNSX01 > CAYNSX01. The sequence goes on along the minus strand of CAYNSX010000029.1, from coordinate 5,363 downwards.
GCACTGCGCTTCCTGCGTTGCCCGCGTCGAACGCGGCCTGCGGTCCGTTGCCGGCGTCGAAGATGCCAGCGTGCATCTCGCCGCCGGCCGCGCCCTCGTCCGCCTCGGCAATGGCGTCGCCGACGACACCCTGCGCGCCGCCGTCGAGCGCACCGGCTATTCGGTCGCGGGCGTCCACGCCCCCGGCGCCGGCGCCGCCGACCCGGGCGCCCGCATTGCCGCCGAAGCGCGCCTCCTGCAGCGCCGCCTGGTCCTCGCCGCCGCGCTCACCGTTCCCATCGTCGCCCTGCATCTGGCGCACCTCTTCGCCTGGCCGCTCCCCTGGAACCACCAAGTCAGCGCCTGGCTTGGCCTGCTCCTCGCGACGCCGGTGCAATTCTGGTGCGGCTGGCCGTTCCTCGCCGGCGCTGTCCGCCAGGCACGCCACCGCACCGCCGACATGGACACCCTCATCGCGGTCGGCACCACCGCCGCGTTCGCGTACAGTGCCGTCGTCGTCCTCGCCCCCGAGTGGCTCCCGCCCGACGCGCGGGCGCTCTACTTCGATACCGCCGCCGTCATCATCACGCTTGTCCTGCTCGGCCGCTTTCTCGAAGCCCGCGCCCGCTATCGGATGACCGATGCCATGCGCGCGCTCCTCGCCTTGCAGCCCCCGATGGCGCGCCGTCTGCGCGACGGCGCCGAAGAGGAAGTGCCTGTCTCTGCGGTCGCCGCGGGCGACGAATTGCTCGTCCGCCCGGGCGAGCGCATCCCCGCCGACGGCATCATCCGCGACGGCCGCTCTGCCGTCGACGAGTCGATGCTCACCGGCGAAAGCGTCCCCGTCGACAAGGCCCCCGGCGATGAAGTCATCGGCGGCACCGTCAATCACGCCGGCGCCTTGCGCATCGAAGCCCGCCGCGTCGGCGCCGACAGCACCCTGTCCCAGATTGCCCGCCTCGTCGCCGAAGCCCAGGCCAGCAAGGCCCCCCTGCAGCGCCTCGCCGACCAAGTCGCCGCCTGGTTCGTCCCCGCCGTCCTGCTCATCGCGCTGGGCACGCTCGGAGTCTGGATGGCACGCGGTTCCGTGCAGACCGCCGTCATCGCCGCCGTCGCGGTTCTCATCGTCGCCTGCCCGTGCGCGCTCGGCCTCGCCACGCCGACGGCGCTGACGATGGGCGTCGCCCGCGGCGCCGCCGCCGGCATCTTGATTCGCAGCGCCGCGGTCCTGGAGCAGATGCGCCGCCTCGACGCCGTCGTCCTCGACAAGACCGGCACCGTCACTCAAGGCCGCCCCGAAGTCACCGACATCATCAGCGACGCGCTGGCCCCCGGCGACGCGCTCCGCTGGGCCGCCGCCGCCGAGTCGCCGTCCGAACATCCGCTCGCCCGCGCGCTGGTGCGCGCTGCGCAGACGCGCGGCCTCGCCCTGCCCGCGCCGCAAGACTTCGTTACGCACACCGGCGTCAGCGTTTCTGCTCGCGTCGTTGGACGGGCGGTCACGGTCGGCTCGCCCGCGTTGCTGCGCGACCGCCCCGCCGGCGACCCCTGGGCCGCCCGCGCCGACGCGCTGGCGCAGCAGGGACAGACGCCCGTCGTACTCCTGCTTGACGGCGTGCCCGCCGCGCTCTTCGGCCTCGCCGACCCGCCGCGCCCCGAAGCCCCCGCCGCCGTCGCGCAACTGCGCGCCCTCGGCCTCGAGCCCATCATGTTCAGCGGCGACCGCCGCGCCACCGCCCAGGCCGTCGCCGCCCGCGTCGGCATCACCCGCGTCGAAGCCGAGATGCTCCCCGCCGACAAAGTCGCCGGCATCGCCCGTCTGCAAGGAGAAGGCTTGCGCGTCGCCATGGTCGGCGACGGCATCAATGACGGCCCCGCCCTCGCCCAGGCCGACCTCGGCATCGCCATCGGCAGCGGCACCCAGGTGGCGATGGAAGCCGCCGGCATCACCCTCATCGGCAGCGACCTCACCCTCGTCCCTGCCGCCGTCCGCCTCGCCCGCGCCACCGTACGCGTCATCCGGCAAAACCTCTTCTGGGCCTTCATCTACAACATCGTCCTCATCCCGCTCGCCACCACCGGCCGCCTCGACCCGATGCTCGCCGCCGCCGCCATGGCCCTCTCCTCCGTCACCGTGGTGGGGAATTCCCTGCGGTTGCGAGGAATTCGCCTCTCAACGGACTGAGGTTGACGTCAGCAACTAATCCGTTGATCCAATTCATTGATGGAAAAGGGCTGTGGAGAACTCCTTGACAAGTCCTTGCAGCAGGCAGACCATTCGCGCCAAGCAGGAAGCACGGAGAGTCGAGCAGTCCGGGCAAAGTCTGCTGAAACACCAGGGGAGGTGCCAGGATGAATCTGCGAGATGTCTTCGAACCAGCAGCTAACCATCGGGGGGGGGGCGCGGCTAGTTAGAGTCATATTCGTGCGGTGTGGTGTTGTCCTCGCCTTGTTCTCGGGACTGAATGGAGTGTCACTCGTCGCTCAAGCCACCCCATGGGAATCCACTCAAATCACCTGGGGTTCCACTACGATGCAGCTGTACATTCAAGGCCAGATGGATAACCCCCAGGAAGACGGAATGTACGAAGATGGCGAGGCTCCCGAAGGATTCAGTGAGACTTACACGCAGGTTCGCTGGTATTCAGGCCCGTCGCTTGTAATGACTGTGGAGTCGTGGGCCTGGATTACCAACACGCGCGGAGACCTTCTCGATGGCTGCGATCCGTTATCCCAAGGTCCGCCCAAAGAACCCAGCATTGGATGGACCGTGGCGGACAGCAACTACGATCCTTCAACTGAAGGCAACACCTGGGACAGTCAGTTCTTCGCCTACCCGTCGAATCCAGCCCCGACTTCGGTTTCCATTCCCGATGTGCCGCTTGACACGGGGTATCGCTACACTGCCAGCTTTATCTTGCTTGTTCGCACGAAACCAAATTCTGGAGGAAACTGGGGCACACTGAAGTGGGACCCGGCCGAGTCGCGGGGGTTCGATATGACCTGCCTCTAACCGGGTCGAAGGAGGAACGCATCCAATGACCGCGGGTATTTTTGTTCGAACCTTTGGTATCGGATTGAGTCTGTGCGCCGGGTCTCTTGGAACTGCAGTGATTGGGACTGTGCCCGAGACCCGGCCTGCTGCCGCACGCGGGGAAGCCGCTGGCCAGAGTTCGTCCGTCGACTCCGCCGTCGGGTATGAGGACCCGCGCCTCGACCAATCGGTTAGCGGGGAATTTGCGGATCTGCCGTTGCACGAGTTCCTTCACGTGCTTGGTGAAAAGACAGGCGTGGGTTTCCGGACCGACGCACCGGCGCCGACGGCCAAGGTTCCGGAATGGTTTGTCCGGCTGGCCGAGCATGACGAGACCGTCGCGCGGGCGGTCGCCGGCAACCAGGCTGCCCAAGGCATGCTCGTTACAGCCATTCTGAAGGACGATTCGCTGCGCAAAGTGATGGGAGCGATGGCGGCACTCCTGTCCGCTGAAGGCGCCAAGTGGCGGTGGGAACAGCACCGGTTTTTGAGCACGCCGCAGACGCCGGACCCAGCCCCGGTCTATTGGCTGACCGCTCCGTCAGGAGGTTCAACCGTCGCAGCCTGGGAGGAACAGTACTTCAGGCACAAGTTCGACACGCTTGCCCGACTGGCGAAGAGCGATCCCAAGGCCGCCGAGAAGATTCTGGCCGAAGAGCCCTGGGCACGCGGTCAATTCGATTTAGCAGGCGAGAAACAAGGCCCGAGCACGCTTGGGCCTGCAGTGTTCGATCGCCTCACCGAGGAACAGCAATCGCGCCTGTTCGGCGGGGAGCGAATGGTGTGGATCCCCGCACTACAACTGTCCAGTGAATTGCGAGAGCTGGCATTTCAGTTTGTCGACCGTCAATTTCACGGGACTCCGGGTCTCGAAGACGCGCTGTCCAAAATGCAGAAGGTGGGTGTGCTCATCAATAGGGACGGCGGGGCGTTTTACACCCATCGCTTGGTTGTGGTTGTTGAGACAGAAGGAGGAGGGTGGTTTGGCACGACCTCGCCGCTGTCTGGAGACCACTTGACCAAAACTTTTGACTATGCCCGAAAGGCCTGGCGTGACGGCTGGTCGGCGCCCGATGACCTCGAGTCCGAACCCGACACACCATGGCCGGGCGTGGAGCCGTACGAAGTCCTTTCCACATCCAAGACCCGCGTGACGCAGTTCGATTACCTCAAGCAATTGAGCGATTGGAGCGGCCGCTCGGTGTTCGCGTTCTCGCGGCGGGGCGTGAAGTCTGGAAGCAGCCTCAATCTCCCGAACGGATGGTATGGCGCAAACCTGCAGGGCGCACTAGACGCGCTTGCTGGTCGGTCGCGTGGGCTCCAATGGAAGACGCATGGGGACATCGTGCTTTTCGCTTCCGACGAGTGGTGGGTGCCGGAAATTCCCTTGAGTTGGCGTTCTATGTACGACATCGTGCGTGCGCTACCGGAAGACCTTCGCGTGCTTGTGCCGGACGATGTTCTGGAGGAGTTCGAGCTCCCGATCCCGTCCCGCGCCGAGGGCTCGCCCGCGCCCCGCTGATTGCTTCGCCCTGAACCGGGGAAGAACCCCGTGCGCCCCCGAATTGACACCCGTCCAGGCCGCTTGCTAGGCTGCTCGGCAGCGGAAGGGTTCCACCAGCGGAGCGGCGAAGTCACCCCTGCGAGGCCTACTCACGAGGAGGGCCCAATGAAGCGTCTGTGCCTGCGAACGGGCCGGGGGACCAAGTGGCTGACGGCGCTGCTCGGCGTCGCCCTGGTCTTCGGGTGGCCGTCCCGCGGGGCCGAAGAAGCCAACGCCCCGCTCGTTCAGATTTACTTCCCGGCTGCGAAGGCCGAGGTCAGCGGCGTCATCCAAGTCCGCGTCCGTGCCTTCAGCCCCTACGGCATTCACTTCATTGAGATGTATGTGGATGACCTGCCGCGCTCGCTCGGCGTCCGCAACACCGAGCCGTTCACCTTCAACCTGACCACCGCGCGCTTCACCGACGGCATCCACACCGTCCGCGCGCTCCTCGTCGACTACAAGGGCGTCGAGCAGTGGAGCGACCCCGTCGAAATTGAGATTCGCAACGCGCCCCGGCCGGTCGTCGCGCCCAACCCGATTGTCCCGCCGCCCGCCGGCGCGCACGGCGTCATCGCGCCCCCCGGGGCGCTGCCGCTGCCCGTCGCCGGCGCTGAAGGCGCCGCTGTGCCCGGCAACGCCGCGCTCGGCCGCGTGACGCTTCCCGCCGACGCGCTGCGCCCGCGCAGCGGCGTCGCGGTCGCGAGCGCCGCGCCGGTCGCATCCGTTCCCGATTCGTTGCGGCCGCGCGCCGCCGGCGTGGTCAGCGCCGCGCCGCTCGGCGTCCCGACCGGTCGCGTCGCGTCG
>CAYNSX010000028.1:0-34565 GCA_964400165.1 uncultured bacterium | reverse complement strand
CGGTCATCACGGTCAGTCTCGACGCGCCGGAACAGCGCGACGAAGTCCTCAAGTTCTTGAAGGAGCAGGGCGCCGGGTTCGACAACCTAGTGAGCGACCAGGGCGGCACGCAGGCCGCGTACGACACCTACCAAATTGACGGCGGCGCGCTGCCCTTCTACCGGCTTTATGACCGGAAGGGCGTCGCGCGTTTCACCTTCGGCAACGACCCGCTCGCGGCCAAGCAGTTCACGCCTGCCGATATCGAGCGGCGCGTGGAGGAGCTGCTCGCGGAGAAGTGACGCGGGTTACGACTCGAACAGGTAGGCGCTGTCCAATCGCCGGTTCGTCGTGCCGTCGTGGACGGTGAAGTAGGCGCCCTTGTAGATGGCGGCGGCGCCGTATTCGCCCTTCGTGTTCAGCGCGTAGAAATTGAGCTGGAAGTCCGGCCGCCCCGGCGCCTTCAGCAGGCGCTTCTCCAGCGTGTGTCGCACGCAGTAGCGCAGCACTTCCAGCGCGGCGTCGGTCGGCTTCAGCCCGCGGCGCATCTGCTCGATGACCATCCGGCTGCCCGTCGAGAGAATGCACGCCTCGCCGCGGCCGGTGGACCCGGCGGCGCCGACTTCGTTGTCCACAAACAGCCCGGCGCCGATGATGGGCGAGTCGCCGACGCGGCCGGGGATCTTGAAGGCCAGCCCGCTCGTGGTCGTGACGCCGGACACTTCGCCCTTCTCGTTGAGCGCCAGGCAGTTGATCGTGCCGGTCGGGCGCACGAAGCCGAGCGCGCGGTCTTCGTCGCTCAACCAGTCATCGAGCGGCGACAGGCCCTCTTTCCACTTCAGCCAGGCCTCGCGCGCTTTGTCGGTGAGCAGGTCTTCTTCCTTGAAGCCGTGCGCCTTGGCGAAATCGAGCGCGCCGGCGCCGACGAGGAGAATGTGGTCGGTTCGTTCCAGCACCACCTTCGCCACCTTTGACGGTGTCTTGACGCCGCGCAGCGCCGCCACCGCGCCGGCGCGATGCGTCGGGCCGTGCATGCACGACGAGTCCAGTTCGACATCGCCGCGCTCATTGGGCAGGCCGCCGTAGCCGACGCTCATATCCTCCGGGTCTTCTTCGACGATGTTCACCCCCGCAATCACCGCGTCGAGTGTGTCCGCGCCCTGGCGCAGCAGCGCCATCGCCTTCTCGGTCGCCCGGATGCCGTTCCCGCTCGAAATGACCACCGGCATCCCGCGCTGCACCGCGGGCGCCGTCGTTGTTGTCGCCGCCGGTGCCGCCCCGGCAATCTTGGCGGCGACCCCGGACAGCGCCGTCGCCACCGCCCCGCGCAGCACATCTCGTCTGGTCAGCCCCTGTTGGTCGTCCATACGGGCAGGATTCGGCCTGCGCCTGGCAATTCCTATCGGGGCGGAACTCGGCGGCGCCGCCACGCGTTACACTGAACGCCGATGCTCCTCCACCGAGCGTTTCGCACTTCCATACTCCTGGCAGTCGGTGCCAGCACCTTCCTGCTTTGGATGTCCTGCGCGAAGCAGACCGATTTCTCCGATGCGAAGACGCCGCCCACAGAAAGGACCTGGCCCATCGTGAAGTCCGATGCCGAATGGCGGGCAACCCTGACGCCCGAGCAGTTCCATGTCTGCCGCGAGGGCGGCACCGAACCCGCTTTCACCGGCGCCTTTTGGGACGTACACGGCAAAGGCGCCTATCGGTGCGCGGCCTGCGGCAACCCGCTGTTCAGTTCCGAGACGAAGTTCGACTCGGGCACGGGCTGGCCGAGTTTCTGGCAGCCGGTGTCCGGCGACGGCGTCGTCACCCGCGTGGACAGCACGCTCGGCATGCGCCGCGTCGAAGTGCTGTGCAGCCAGTGCGGCTCGCACCTCGGCCATGTCTTCGAGGACGGCCCGAAGCCGACCGGCCTGCGCTACTGCATCAACTCGGCGGCGCTCAAGTTGGAACCGAAGGCGGAAGCACCGAAATAGGGCGCAGCGGGACTCGCCGCCCCGCCGTCGAATTACGAAACGAACCCAATGCGGAGGCGGCGATGCGAATCCTGAAACTGGCGGTGATGATGGCGGCACTCCTGACGGCTTCACTCCCCGGCCACGGCGCCGCAGCGAGCGTGATGACGGCGGAAGTCACGATCACCAGCATCGGCAAAGACTACCCGGCCCACATCGCGGCGCCGAAAACCGCGGGCCGTAAGCCCGCCATCGTCTACATCCATTCGATCCGCGGCTACGAGCCCGGCTATGAGACGATGGTGGGCCGGCTGGCGGGCGAGGGGTTCGTCGTCCTGGCGTTGAAGTGGCAGACCTTCGAACGCACGCCGCCCGACGCCACCACCGAGCAACTGCTGCGCGACGCGATTGCGTTTCTGCGCCTGCGCTCCGATGTCGACGGCGCCAAGTTGGGCATCACCGGTTTCTGCATCGGCGGGCGCTACACGATGCTGTTCCTGCCGCTGGTCTCCGATTTCAAGGCGGGCGTCGCCTGGTACGGCTTCCCCTACGCGGGCGGCACCGAGATACAGCCGAAGCGGCCCGCCGATGTCCTGGCGCAACTGAAGGCGCCGCTGCTGATTCTGCACGGCAGCGCCGACGCCGCGGCGAAAATCGCCGACATTTACAAGTACGCCCAGGAACTCGACGCCGCCGGCAAGTACTACGAACTGAAGGTCTATCAGGGCGAGCCGCACTCCTTCGCGCTGAAGGACGGGCAGTTCTCCGACAGCGTCGCGGCTCAAGACGCCTATCGCGAGATGGTGGCCTTCTTCACGCGCAACCTGAAGTGACCTAGCCCGGCTGTTCTTGCATCTCCCTCGCCGCCTTCTCGGCCCCGCGCATGACGCGCAGGACATTCTTGCCGCAAATCTTGGCGACATCGTCCTTGCTGTAGCCGCGGCGGAAGAGTTCGACGAGCAGGTTCGGGTATTTCGACACATCTTCCAGCCCTTGACAGCCGCCGCCCCCGTCGAAGTCGCCGCCCAGGCCGATGTGGTCGATGCCAGCGATGGCGCGGATGTGGTCGATGTGGTCCGCCACCTGCTGCGCAGTCGCCACCGGCCGCGGATGCGCCGCGCCCCACGCCTGCAATCCCGCCTGCACGGCGGCGTCATCGTTGGGATGTGCGGCGCGCAGCCGGTCGGCTTCGGCGCCGCGCGCGTCGCCGTAATCCTTCACCGTCTGCGAGACATAACTCGCCAGGAACACCACCATCACGACGCCGCCGTTCTGCTTCACCGTCCGCAGCACATCGTCGGGCACATTGCGCGGGTGATTGCACACCGCCAGCGCGCCCGAGTGCGAGAAGATGACCGGCGCCTTCGTCACCCGCAGCGCGTCGCGCATCGTGTCGGGCGAGACATGGCTCAAGTCCACCAGCATCCCGAGGCGGTTCATCTCGAGCACCACCTGTTCGCCGAACGCGGTCAGGCCGTCGTGCGCCGGCGTGTCGGTCGCCGAGTCGGCCCAGGGCGTGTTGCGGCTGTGCGTCAGCGTCATATAGCGCGCGCCCAGCTGATACATCATCCGCAGCACCGCCAGCGACTCGTCGATCGAGTGCCCGCCCTCCATCCCGACCATCGAGGCGATCTTGCCGCGGCGGTGGATGCGCTCGACATCGTCCGCGGTCAGTGCGATTTCGAAAGTGTCCGGATAGGCCGCCGCCAGCCGGTGCACGAACTCGATCTGCTCCATCGTCGCCTTGATGGCGGCGGCGCCTTCGAGCGACACCGGCACATACACCGACCAGAACTGCCCGCCCAGCCCGCCGGCGCGCAGCCGCGGGATGTCGGTCTGGCCGTCCTCGTGCCGCGTGCGCGGGTCCCACTTCGACAGGTCATAGTTCGACCGGCTGCGCATCGCCCAGGGGAAGTCGTTGTGCCCGTCGATCAGCGGCACCGCCCGCTCGACATCGTGCGCGCGGCGCAGGAGCGCCTCGTCGCTGGGCGGGGCCGACAGCGCCAGCAGCCCCATGGCGGGAATGAGGAGCAGTCGCGTCAACACTAGTGGTCTCCATTCAACGGCCGATCTATCTGTTCAGATTCCCTGCGTGTCCCGCTTGCCCCTGTCACGCTAGCGGCGGGGAGGAATGGGAAGGGCGAGAGCAAAGTGCCCTCGCCCAGCAGTCATTTCAGATGGAGCCCAGCGGTTACTTGGCGGCCAGCCGCTGGCGGTAGAGTTCGTAGAGCCGGGTCTGCTTCGACTCGAGCGAGACCGGGCGTCCGCCGATGAACATGTAGCGGACATGCGTCGTTAGTTCGAGCGGGTCGCCGTCGGTGATGATGACATCGGCGATCTTGCCGACTTCCAGACTCCCGATCTGGTCGCCGAGGCCGAGCAGCCGCGCCGAATTGATGGTGATGCACTTCAGCGCTTCGTCGGGCGCCAGGCCGAAGGCCGCCGACATCCCGGCGTGGTGATTCAAGTTGCGCACATCCGCGGCGTCGCCGGTGGAGAACACGAACTGCACCCCCACCCGCGCCAGCAGCGCCGCCTTCGTGTACGGCGTGTCATACGGGTCGTAGGGATTGGACGGCGTGGCGAGCACGGAACCGAGGATCACCGGCACCTTCTTCTCGGCCAGCAGGTCGGCGACTTTCCAGGCCTCATCGGCGCCGGAGAGGATGATGCGCAGCCCCTGCTCCTCGCCGAACTTGATCGCCTCGCGGATGTCGTTGGCCCGGCCGACATTGATGACGACCGGCTTTTCCTTCGAAATATAGGGCAGCAACGCCTCGAGGCGCGTGTCCACTTCCGGCGGCGTGCTGTGCGCCGCCTGCGCCGCGTCCTTCAGACGCTTGTATTCGCGGGCACTGTCCAGCAGGTCGCGCAGTTCCTTCAGCACCGTGCTGGTCTGGGGTTGCGCGCCGCCTCCGCCCCCGCCACCCCCGCCACCAAAGCGCGGGACCGACGGGAAGTTGATGTACAGCGCCCAGGGGCTTTTCACCACCATCTCCTCGACTGTCCAGCCGGCCAAGTGAATGATGGATCCCTGCCCGCTGATCAGGCCGCCGCTCGGGCGCGACACGGCCGTGGTGATGCCGCCGCCGCGCGCCACTGGGATGTGCTCGCTCGCCGGGTTGATAGCCCGCATCGTCACCAGGTCGGGCTGAATGCGCCCGATGTCGGCGTTGTCGAGCGTGCCGCGGATGGAGTCGATTTCCGTCAGCCCGAGCGTGGTGCTGCAATCAATCAGCCCGGGATAGACGCGCAGTCCGTCCGCCTTGACCACCGTCGCGCCGCGCGGGATGGAGACCTTCACACCGATGGCGGTGATGTGCCCCTTGTCGAGCACGATGGTGCCGTTCGGAATTGGCGCGCCCGTGACCGGATAGATGGTGGCGCCCGTGATGGCGATGGTGCCGTCCTTGACCAGCGCCGGGAACGGCAAGTCGAGCGGCTTCGATTCGACATGATGTACCGGCGGTGGCAGCTGCCCGTTCATCCCGAACGCGTCGGGCCGCTCGAAGTACACCTCGCCGTCAATGATGGTCGTCATGCAGATCGAATAGACGCTCAACGGATGGCCGTTGAAGATGGCGAAGTCGGCGTCCTTGCCCGCCTCGATGCTGCCGACCTTCTTGTCGATTCCCATCTGAATGGCAGGGTTCAGCGTAATCATCTTCAGCGCCTCGGTCTCCGAGACGCCGCCGTAGTGCATCGCCTTGGCGGCTTCGTGGTAAAGCCGGCGCATCAGTTCGCCGCTGTCGGAGTTCAGCGACACCACGACGCCCGCCGCGGCCATCAGCGCCGCGTTGTAGGGAATGGCGTCATAGGCCTCGACCTTGTAGGCCCACCAGTCGCTGAAGGTCGAGCCGCCCGCGCCGTGCTTCGCCATTTCCGGGGCGACCTTGTAGCCCTCCAGCACATGCTGGAAGCACATGACGCGGAAGCCGAAGTCTTCCGCCACGCGCATCAGCATCAGGATCTCGTCCTGGCGGTACGAGTGGCAGTGGATGAGAATTTCGCCCTTCAGGATTTTGGCGAGCGCCTCGAGGCGCAGGTCGCGCCGCGGCGGCACCGCGTTCGGGTTGGTGCGGCGGCTCTGCTCGTACGCGTCCCACTCGCGCTGATAGTCCCGCGCCGCGGTGAATCCGCGCCGCAGCGTCGCTTCGACGCCCATGCGCGTCCCGGGGAACCGGGACGCCGCGTCGCCGAAGTTCGCCTGCGTGACATTTTCACCGAGCGCGAACTTGATCGTCTGCGGCGCACCCGGGAAGTAGAGTTCCTCGACCGGGCGCTTGTACTTCAGCTTGGTCGTCGCCAGCTGCCCGCCGATGGTGTTGGCGCTGCCGTGCAGTTGGTGGATGGTCGTCACGCCGCCCGCCAGCGCCCGGTAGATGGACACATCATCGGGATTGATGGTGTCGTGGATGCGCACTTCCGCGGTGATCGAGTCGCTGCCTTCATTCACGCCGCGCTCGATGGCGATGTGCGAGTGGCAATCGATGATGCCCGGCATCACGAACCCGCCGTGCGCGTCGATCACCGTGAAGCCCGCCGGCGCCGTCAGTCCGGCGCCGACCGCGATGATCTTGCCGTCGCGGACGATGATAGAGCCGTTCTCGATTGTGCCGCGCGTCACTGTCAGGATGGTCGCGTTGGTGATGAAGCAATTGCCGTGCGTGACGGTCTTCGGCAACCGGTCGCTGTCGAGTTCCGACGGTGAGTCGGGCCGCGCCGGCGGAGTCGCCGCCGGCGGAGTGGGGGGCGCCTCGGCCGGTTCCGCGAACACCGGCGCAATGCACAGGGTGCACAGCGTGACGAACAGCAGCATGTAGCGCTTCATCGCAGCCCTCCCGCTTCCGCACTCGGCTTCTTCCGCGCGTGCCACTTCGACGGTCCGAACGGACTCATCGAATCACCCTCCATCACATCGCCGGCAATCGTGCCCGTCAGTTGCACGCTGATCGTCTGCCCGCCGATGCTTATTTCGACCGTACAATCAATCGAATTGCCGGAGACGCTCCCGCTGGCAATGCGGCCATTCGCCATCGCGCTGCGCATCTCGCCGGTCAGGCGTCCGTCGGCGGCTTGCTGCAAGACGAAGGTGAAGGGCAATTCGCCTTCCTCCGTCTCGAAGATGGCATCCCATTCACCGCTGACATTGATCGCACTCGCCGCCGGCGGCCCGCCGCCTGCCTGCCCTGCGCCGCCCGGCCCCCGGCCGGCCGGCGGCGCTTCACGGAGTTCGAAAGTGAACTGCTTGCCTTCGACGAACACATAGCGCACCTGCGCGCCGGTCTCGCCGAAGCCGCCCTTGAACACCGTCAGGTCGCCGACCTTGCCGCGCTCGACGGTGCCGAGCAGATTGCCGGCGCCGAGCAACTGCGCGCTGGTCTTCGTCAGCGCCGCCAGCGCCGCCTCACGCGGCAGGCCCGCCTCGACGGCCTTGTCCAGATTGCCGCCGAAGTTCGCCGGGCCCGTTCCCGCCGTCGTCAGCACGAAGGTCACGCCGGCCTTGTAGAGGACGGACGCGTTCGCCACTCCCTCCAGCCAGCGCTCGCGCCGGTCCTTGCGGACGCGGTAGGGCAGGTCTTCTTGCTGCGCTGCTCCCGGCCCGCCACCCCCGAACCCGCCCGGCGGCGGCTGAAAGCCACCCGGCCGCGGCTGGCCCGGCTGTCCGGGCGCGCCTGGTGGCGCACCCGGCGCTCCGGGCTGGAATCCTCCCGGCCCGCGTGGGCCCGGTGTGCCGGGTCCGCCCGGCCCTCCTGGCCGCGGACCGGTGCCCGGCGCGCCGCCCGGCGGCCCGGCGGGCCGCTCCTGCGGCTTGTCGGGATCCGGCGGCTCGGTGCCAAAGTCGAGACTCAAAATGACCGGCACTTTCTTCTGCTTCAGCAGGTCGGCAATTTTCCAGGCCTCGGTGCCGCCGAAGATGATCGGCTTCAATCCGAATTCGTCCGCCAGCGCCAGGCAGCGCTTGATGTCGTTCACCGAGTTAGCGGCGAAGATGACCTGCTCGTCGCCGTGCAGCGCCGGCAGCAGCGCCGCCAGCGCCTCGTCATAGGGAGGCCGCTCCGTGCCGCCCCCGCTGGCGAACGCGCGCTGGAGGAGGTCGTAGCGCTGCGCATCGAGCAAAGTCTGGCGCTCGTCGGCCAGCGCGCCCATCAGCGTCGACGGATAACCGCCGCCCCCGGCGGGGCGCAGCGACCCGTGCAGCGCCACCGGCGACCGCAGCACCACATTGCGCCGCGGCAGGCCGTTCAGATTCACCAGGCAGCTCTGCCCGGGGAACAGCCCGGCGCCCGGCGCCACCAGCGCCGCGGCGAAGCCCGCCTGCCGGTGCGCGTTGCCGCCGTCCTCGTTCAGCGTGAAGTATTCCGCCGTGAGCAGTTCTGGCCGCACCCCGGCGCGGTTGGCGATGCGCATCGAGGGGCTGGCGTCGGCCAGCGCGTTGGGCGGGATGTCCTGGTCGGGCATCGCGTTGGGCAGCGTCAGGCCGAGTTCGGTGTAGGCGTCGATGAACCCCGGATACACCGTCAGCCCGGCGCCGTCCACGATCTTCGCGTCCGGCGGCGCCTGCACATCAGCGCCGACCGCTGCAATCAATCCGTCCCGAATGACGACGGTGCCCTTCTCGATGGTTTGCCCGGCGCCGGTGATGATGCGCGCATCTTTGATGGCGACTACAACCGAATCACTCGCCCGGGCAACCGGAAGTCCAATTGTCACTAACGCCGCCAACCAAGCCGCCACACAGGCGGCCGCGATCCGACGCCTCATTGCGTTCCTCCCAGGGGTGCGTGACAGGACAGCCGCAGCCACCACCACCAGTTCGGTTAGATGGGGCAATCTCCCTGCGTGCTGCGCCCCGCTGGGGATAGCGCCCCGGCGCTGCGCACGACTCTAGCGGGCTGCCGGTATGATGGAATCAGGCAGGCAGCCGGTCAGAGGAGCAGGACTATGCGGCGATTGCGAGTTCGCTTGAGCACGACGGTGCCGCTCACCGTGCGGCGCACGGATGTCACGACGCGCCGCTTTGCCTACTTGCTCGTCGCCCAGCGTCCGATCGAGTACCCCTTTGGCCGCTCGCCGGTGGTCTATATCGGCAACACCTCGCTCGGCCTCGCCCGCCTGGCGTCGAAGGCGACGGAAGTCGGCCCGCGCATCCTGCGCCGGCCGGGGCTGTTCGAGTTCGACCTGCGCGTCGTCACCTGCCCGCCGCGGCGCAAAGTGCAGACCTGGCGCAAACTGGAGCGGGCGCTGCTGCTGCGCTTCCGGGAGCGCTACGGCGAAGTGCCGCTGTTCAATCGCACCGGCCGCCGGATGCAGGAGCGCGACGAGTTCGACTACTTCCTGCGCGACGGCATCGACTCGGTCTTCACCGCCGTCAGCCGCCGCGCCGAACGCGCCGCGCGGCGCAAGTAGCGCTACTCCGGCAGGCCAGCCAAGTTATCCACAAATTGGGCTTGACAGGATCCAACTCATTGCCCATGATCCGAAATGTTCCGCTCGTCCATCAGAACACAAGAAAGGATTGACAGTGCCTGCCAAGGCTAATCTGAACCGAGGTTCCGTGCAGAGGAAGGAATTTGTCAGCGTTGAGCCAGACAAGTCGCTCATGCGAAAGATCGCAAGGGGCGGCTACAGCTTGCCCGAATGCCTCGCGGAGCTGATCGATAATTCAATAGACTCGATACTTGAAGGTATTGAGCACGGAAGATTTGCGAGCGGGAAGATTCACGTTCAGGTTCCGCTGAGAGGCACGTGCGTCTCTGTGCGAGACGATGGTTTGGGAATGACCGAAGAAGAAGCTAGGCGCTGTCTGGTTCTTGGGGCATCTGCCAAGAGGAATGCGCTTGGTATGTATGGCTTAGGCCTAAAGGGGGCCGGAATTGCCTTGGGAGGTCGCCTTTCGATAACGACAACTCACATCGATTCTGAGACGGAGTTCGAAATTGTCTATGACGATGAGGAATGGAAAGTGACTCCAGGTTGGGCAGTTCCCTTCATTGCACGCCCGAAGAGTCCAACGATTGCGCACGGGACTCTTGTGAGGATCGAGAAGCTGCGAAGAAGGGCTTACGCACAAACGGAGATTTCCCACCTCGCCCGAGATCTGGGCTCCCGTTATTCACCATTCCTGATAGATGGCCTCGTTCGGATCGTAGTGAACGGACAAGAATGCAAAGCGGTCCCCCCGGAGCTGATGGAGGGCCCTGAAGATTTGCGCATCCCGACCGCTTACGGGGAAATCGCAGGGTGGTTTGGTTTCCTCAAACGGGGGTCTAACGTTGGAGCTTATGGTTTTGATACTTATTTCAGAAAGCGGATGGTGACCCAATACGACAAGTCATTCTTTGTCTCACACCCTACCCTTTCTAGACTTGTTGGTGTCTTACGCATGGATTTCGTTCCTCCTCAGACCACAAAGCGGGGTTGGGATAACTCGTCCCCAGAATACGAGGCCGCAAAGCAAGCGATACTGGAACACCTCAGGAGAGAGGGAATCCTCCGGCGTGCCAGGGAGCTTTCGGCAATCAGCAAGCTCACGAGATCGACCGAACTACGTAAAGAAGAATTGCTCGACTGCATGGAGAAGGCATTGAAGACCCCGGAGGTAATGTCCTTGTTTCCGGAAGAGCCTCCTTCGGCAGGAAGGGAGGGTGTTCCGTCCGACATGGTTGTTCGGGACGGCCCCACCGTCAAACGGCGAGTCGAAATAGAAAAAAGAGACCCGGGGGATTCTACTGGCACCGTAATTCCGCTGGAGGAGCCGACGCGGACCAGGACGCCCAAGAAAGTTCAGCTGGCCGAACGATCCATTCGGCTCGGGAGGCGCACTTACCGATTCACGCACGAATGGGCTCAACTAGGGGTGGGAGCAGGCAGAAAGGATTGGAATCTGGACGGCCAGACACTCGCCGTGTGTTCCAATCTCGAGCATCCTGCTTTCGACTGCACAACTGATCATTCGTTCTATGCCGCCGAAGACGTGGCTGAATCTTTGGCGGAGTTTATCTGTCAACGGGATGCGGAGTGGATGCGCGTCGTCGACTTGCGCGACACTTTGCTAAGGAAAGCCGCCGAGATCCAGACAGGGCTGAAGGACGGTGTGCCAACTGAGGGATAGTGAAAGAATGACACTGGACGCCCAGAGGATTGAGCGGCTAAAGGAGATGGTCCACCTTCGTACGATTGAAGGCCGGACCCTTCAGCAGATCGGCGAAAGGTTCTCGATCTCCCGAGAGCGCGTTCGTCAAATCCTTCGTCGTGCACAGGTGCCGTCGCGGGGAGCTGGATCAAGTCTTGAAGAAATCGCGAAGAGGCTCGACTGTTCTGCCATCCAATTGAGGAGGGTACTCGCTGAGACCGGGCTGCTGGCCGCATTGAAGCGCGGATGGCGTGATGGATCCCAGGAATCTGTCATCAATGAGATTGCTCGGCATCTTCCGAAGTGTAGGATCTGTGGCTCGAGAGTTCGTGGGAGACGATGGGTGTTCTGCAGTGATGACTGCCGAACCGAGAGCATGAGGTACCAGTATTGGTCCGAAGAGCGCAAGCACAGACATAAGGAGAGCTGCAGACGCTGGGCTGACAGGAATCCGGTTCGGGCCCGCGAAATCACTGCGCGGGCGGCAAAACGTTACACACGGAAGAGGGATCGTCTCCAAAGACTGGTTCGCTTGGCCGAGCATGGAGCGCCGCTCACGCTGTTCTCCGAAGTTTCCTCAATTCGACCATCAAGAGTGGAAGCAGAATAGGCGTGACTATGTTGAGTTCAAGGGCTTCGATTGGATAGTGGTTCACGCTACTCCGGCAAATTCACCGCCGGGGCCAGGAAGGCGGCCATCTGCAGGCGGGTCACTTTCTGCAGCGGCTCGAAGGTGCGCCCCTCGGACCCGGTGATGATGTCGTGCCGCACCAAATATTCGATCGGCTTGTAAGTCCAGAACTGACAGTCCACATCCCGGAAAGTCTCCTGCCCGCACCGCGGCGGCGTGAAGGCGGCAAAGTCGTGCGCCCGCAGGTCGGCGATGCGCGCCAGGAAGATGGTCATCTCGTCGCGCCCCATTTGCTTGTCGGGCTGATACATCCCGGTCGCATAGCCGGAAGTGATCTTCTGGCTCACCAGGAACTCGATGTAGGTGTACGCCCAATGGTCGCAGCGCACATCGGCGAAGGTCTCTGACCCGCACGGCGGCGGTTGAAAGTTCGCCAGCCCGCCGATCATCTTGTCCGCCGCCCGCGCCACGAACACCGCCATCTGCGCGCGGTTGACGATGAAAGTCGGCTGATAAGTGCCGTCGGTGAACCCGGTGGCGATGCCGCTGCGCGCCACCGCCTCGACCGGACGCCACGCCCAATGCCGGCAGCCGACATCGGCGAAGGTGACATTATCGACCGTCACCGCCGCCGGCGCGCTGCTGCCGGTGTTCCCCTGCTCATCGTGCGCCACCGCCCACACCGTCCACGGCCCCTCGTGGTTGCAGTCCACCATCGTCTGCCAGGCGAACCGGTACTCGCCGCTGCCGGTCATTTGCGTCGCGGCGCCGAGCAACTGCTTGTCGCCGCCGCGCTCGCCCCAGAACTCGACCTTGGCGACCGGATACGAACTGGGCCCGACCGTCGCCGCCAGCGCCGTTTGCCAGTGCAGCGCGGTGCCCGCCGCCGGCGTCGTCAGCGCCGGCGCCGGGCGGATGACTTCGACCGTCACCGTCGCCGGGTCGCTCCAGGCGCTGACGGAGCCGCGGGTGTCGGTCGCCTGCACGCGCGGCCGGAAGTTCCCCGCAAATTGATAGGTGTGGTGCGCGACCCACGGCGCGCCCGAGGGTTGCAGCAGCCCGCACGAGAAGTCGGTGCCGTCGCCCCAGTCGACGCAATACTTCACCGAATGCCCGTCAGGGTCCGTGGTCGCGGCTTGGGCGGTGTACGACTGATTGAGCGGCGCCGTCTCGTTGAAGCCGACCCACTTCGGCGCCGGCAGGTGCTGGTTGTAGAGGCGATAGGCGACGATGAGGTAATCGTCGGTCGCCTGTTCGTTGCGGCTGGCGCCGGCGACGACCACCTGCCCTTCGTTCTGGGCGACCGCCATGCGCGTCGCCAAGTCGGCGCGGTTCGCCGGGCCGTCGTAGCGCGCTGTCCAGCGCAGCGCGCCGGTGTGCGCGTCATAGGCGACCGTGGCGTAATCGAAGTCGCTGCCTTCGCCCTGGCTCGAGCCCGACACATAGACGAAGTCGTTGTCGCCCGAGAAGGCGACCCGGTGCGCGTCGTCTGCGCCGCGCGCGGGGCCGTCGTAGCGCGCGGTCCAGAGTGCGCGCCCGTCCGCCGCGGAGTAGCACACGGTCGCGTAATCGTCACTGTGGTCGCGCGAGCGGCCGGTCACCGCCACCTTGCTGCCGTCTCGGCTGACCGCGACCGCTTCGGGCTCGTTCGAGCCGCCCGGCCCGTCGAAGCGCGCCGACCACAGTTCATCACCGGTGACCAGATCGTATGCGAGCGTCGCGTACCCGATCGTGCTGGCGCGGTCGTCGAGCGGCGAGGCACCCGTCACGAACACCGCGTGCCCGTCAGGGGCAATCGCCAGGGCGCGCCCGCGGTCGCCGGCGCCGCGGCCGGGGCCGTGGTGTACGGCCATCCAGGATTGGGCGCCGTCGGCGGCGTTGTAAGCCACCGTCAGGATGCCGCGCGGCTTCTCGCCGCCGCCGCCCGTCTCGCCGGTCACGATGACCCGCAATTCATCGGGGCTGATGGCCAGCGCCGCGGCGGCGTCGCCGCCATTGCCGGGAAAGACCGCCTGCCAGCGCAGGTAGCCGTTCGCCAGATCGAAGAGCGCGGTGATGATGACCGCTCCTGCGGTCGGGCCGGTGACCGCGACGACGCGCTCACCCGCTGCCAAATCCACCGGCGACCCCGGATACACCGCGTTCCATTTCTCATTGCCGGTCTGCGCGTCGAGCGCCCAAATGCGGTCGCGCCCGCCCAGCACCACCAGCGTCCCCGCGCGCGGGACCGCAATGCCCGTCACCGGCGCCGGGTTCGGATGCGCCCAGAGCACCTTGCCGGTCACGGTGTCATACGCCAGCGTGTCCGCTTCGCCCGAGACGAAAGTGATGCGCGAGTCGGCGGACATCGCCAGCGCGGTCGGCGTTGCGCTTGCGTGTCCGGGCGCCGCGTGCCGGGCCTCCCAGCGCAGCGAGACCGGGCCGTTCAGCGCGTGGAAGCCCTGGCGGTCGTGTTGCGTCGGCGGCGCCAGGCGCACCAGGAACACATACAGCCCGAACAGCACCACCAGCGCGCTGAAGGTGCGGGGGGCGTGGCGGCGCAAGGCCGCCCGGCCGAGGACTCGTCGGGCTTTCATGGGATGCTTCAGCGTAGAGCGCGTCCGTGTGGGATTCTTGTGCAAGGGCTTGGTATAGCCGGAACGACTGGGGCCGGAGCAGCGTCTAACGAAGCAGGCGGACGACTGGCAGAGGGCGAGCGGCAATGGAGACGGCGGTCGCTTCCCTGCCCAGGCGGCGGCCGTTCAGGCAGCCCTTCCAGTGGGTTGCCGGTCCGCCCACCCGGAGATTTCGGAAAAATCCTTGAAAAACTGCGGTAAAACAGAGAGAGCGGACAAGCAAGCGGAGATTCGTGTCAGAGCGGCCCGAAACGCCCCCTTGCTATTTGTCACAGAAAATTCAAGAATCACCTCCCCCCTAGGCAGGGGGAGCAGTCTCTGGCTGGTCATACTGTAGGCAGGAGAGTGAGCGGAGTTCTGCGGCGCCGTCCGCACGCGGGCGCGTGCCGCCAATTCTCACTCCGCCGGTAGCGCTGGGATCGAGTGCAGTGGAGTGACGGGAGCGCTGCACCAGCGTGGGAGTCAGCGTTGCTGTCGACGCTGTGGTGCGTCGGCGAGGAGAGGAACGCTGTCCCAAAGGGGAGTAGAGCTGGATGCGGAGCAAACTGGAACGCCACGCGTCGGCGGCTGGGCCGCGCGTATCGGGCGTCGGAGTCAGCCCCAGCAATGATTCGCCGGCCAAAGGCCGCGGGCACAGTGCGCCATCTTCGTATGCGTCTTTGCGCAGCCCCGCCCGCCTGGTCAAGACCGGCGCGACCGCCCGCCGCAGTCCGCGGGTGGCCGGCAACGGCCATGCCCCCGAGGAGTCGCCCGTGGCGCGCTTTGTGAACGGCGCCGTCCACGCCGAGGCCGCCAACGGCGCGGCGCCCCACCCGGCCGGCCCGATCCGCACGCTCGTCGTCGATGACTACCGCCTCTACGGCGAAGCCCTCGCCACACAGCTAGCCACGCATGCCGGCCTGCTCGTCCTCGGCAGTCTCGGCCTCGAAGAAGGATTGCGCGAGTTGCCCGCCCTGGCGCCCCAAGTGGTCGTCATCAGCGCGGTGCAGTCGCAAGTCGGCGCCATTCAACTGATCGGCAAGATGCGTGAAGCCGTGCCGGGCGCCCGGGTGCTGGTCCTGGTGGCGGAGACTTCAAGTTGGGCCGCCGTCCAGGCCATCAACGCCGGCGCCAGCGGGTTTGTCCTGCAAGGCGAAACGGTAGACGGCCTGGCGCGGGCCATCCGCACCGTCAATTCCGGGCAGATTGTCTGCCCGTCGGCCGTCACTGCGCTGCTCTTCTCGCATGTGGCCGGCGGGGTGCCAGTGGTACACGCCTCGTCCGCTGCGTCGCGGCTGACTGGCCGCCAAATGGAGATCGTGGCGCTGGTCGGGCAGGGGATGTCGAACAAGGAAATCGCCCGGCGTCTCTCGGTGTCGCTGCACACCGTCAAGAACCACATCCACAATCTGCTCGAACGCCTGGGGCTGCGCAGCCGTGTCGAAGTGGCGCTTTTTGCCCGTCGCACCGGCCTGCTGGCCCACGACCACGACACTCCCTCGTAACTCCGCGTAGTCCCTTTGGTCTAGGGGGATGGCTCTCCACCCCCCAGGTGCTTTATGAACCCCCTGCTCCATTTAGCCCGCCGTCGCCGCGGGGTACCGTTTATTCCACATTATGGGAAACGGTCACAGGCGATGATTCGAGTGCTCCTCGGCAGCCTGCCGCGGATGATCTCCGATGCCATTGCGGGGCATATGCGCCGCGACACCGGCATCGAGGTCGTGGCCCGCAGCCGGGCCGCCGCCGACTTGCCGATGCTCGTCGAGCAGACGCACCCGCAGGTGGTCATCCTCTCCGAAGAGGATGCCGCGGAACCCTTCAATTCCTGCGCGACGCTGCTCGACCGCTGGCCGCACTTGAAAGTCTTCGTCCTGTCGCCCCGGACCCGCACCACCAGTCTCTACTGGCGGGAACTGGCGTGGGAGACGGGCCACGCTGTGTCGCCGGATGATCTGGTCACTTGGATTCACAAGGCGATCAACCCCGTCACTTTCAGGGAGAGCGAGGCCACGGAATGCACATTGCCCGAATGGCTGGTGCCCAGTTGGGACTGATGCGCGCACTCGTCGGATCGTGGGGGCCCGTTCGCGGGCGCCTCGCCGGTCGGCGCGGCCAGACGCTCGTTGAATACGCGCTGCTGCTGGCCCTGCTGGCTATCGCCGTGCTCGGCGCGCTGTTCCTGTTCCGCGATACCGTCGTGACCATTTACAACTTCGTTGTCGACACCTTCAACAATGAGACCGCCCAGTGACCGATTTCACCCTGCCCTGGCTGCAACTCTACTTCTGCCTGACGCTGGTCATCCTGGCGGCGGGCTACGATGTGACGCGGGGCCGGATCCCCAATTGGCTGACGGCCGTCGCCACCGTGCTGGGCGTCGGGATCGGCGCGCTGTCGGGCGGCTGGGACGGTGTTTTTGGCAGCGTGGCGGGCTTTTCGCTCGGCGCGGCATTGCTGGGCGTGATGTATCTGACGGGCGGCATGGGCGCCGGCGAGGTGAAAGTGCTGGCGGCCATCGGGGCGCTCAAGGGCCCCATCTTCGTGTCGTACACCTTCGTCTTTATGGGACTGGTCGGCGGCGCCTTCGCGCTGTATTTCCTGGCGCGGCGCTGGCGATTCGTCGTACACAAGGGACTGCGGGCGGCAGGCAGCTTCCCCTACGGACCGGCCATCGCGCTCGGTTGCGTTGTGGCCGTCCTGGTGGGGCTGTAACGATGTCAGTCATCCTCAACGGGACACGGCAGGCCGTGTTCTCGCACACACTCTCAGGAAGGGAGTCTACATTCCATGTGGGCATACACACGCAACATGTGGCGCACCCTGCACGCGTCAGTTCGTCGTGGCGAGGGGCAGACTTTGGTGGAGTACGCCCTGATCGTCGCGCTGATGTCGGTGGCGCTCATTGCCGCGCTGATCTTCTTGGCGGGCGGCGTGGGCAACGTCTACAACTTCATCAGCGGCACGCTCACCAACACGACCTCGTAGCAGAGAGGGGGGGCGACGCCGGGTCACCCCTGCGCGTCGCCCCCTGCCACACTCGCCGGCGCCGTGGACAGACGCTCGTCGAGCTGGCGTTGATTCTACCAATCTTTGTCCTCTTTTTGCTGGGCATTGCCGAGTTCGGCGCCGCCTTTGCCGACCACTTGGCCCTCGGACAGGCGACCCGCGAGGCCGTGCGCAGCGCCTCGCTGGGCAGTGACATGAACACCGTCCTCACCCGGGCGCGTAACTCGTCGCTCGGGCTCTCCGACCGGGGCACCCCGTTCAATGTGTTCATCTCACACAGCATCGACAACGGGGCCACCTACACCGCCCAGACGCTGCTCACCATCACCAACCCGACGGTGCCCAACACGATTCCGTCGAGCGCGCTGGTGCGGGTCCGGATTATCTTCCATCACCAGTTCATCACCGGCTCGTTTTTCTCGTTCTTGCCGGGGGTGGTGGGCGGGAACCGGCTCCCCATCGGCCAGGCGCTGGTCATGAGGAAAGAGTGATGAACCGACCACTTCGCTGCCGCGTTGAACGATTCATGAACCTGCAGCCCGCAAACGGCTGGGCGTGCGCTTGCCTGCCCTGTAGAATGGTGTGCAAGGCGCAGGTTGGGAGCGAGGGGAGGCTCGGATGAACAGTTTTCGCACTCATCGATTCTCGGTACTGCGGCGCCGCCGCTTCTGGGGTTCGCGTTCGGGGAAGGGCCTCGTCTGGCTGGCGTTCGCCTTGCCGGCGCTCATCGGGCTCGTCGGGCTGACGCTCGACGGCGGCCGGCTGTACCTGACGCGGCAGCGCGCGGTGAATGTCTGCGACGCCGCCGTCTTGTCGACGGCCTACCGGTTGTTGGGCGCGTCGACCGACACCGCCGCGGTACGGACCGATGTCCTGGCCGCGGTGGCCACGAACAACGCCAACGGCGATTCGGAATTCCATGTCACCGTCAGCGACGCCGCTCTCGGCGCGAACCCGGACATCATCCTCGCCCAGTTCAATGACACGCCGGCGACCAACAGCGCGCTGACGGCAGCCATCGAATGGCGCTATGACGATGGCACCGCCGTCGATCCCGACAACGCGCCCACCTTCGCGCCGGAATTCGGACGCGGGCTGCTGGTGCGGGGGCACACCTCGTCGCGCGCCACCTTTATGGCGCTGCTCGGTTTTGGCGCGACCGCGATCGGCGGCGCCGCCACCGTCATCAGCGATTGCGCCGGCTCCATCCCCGGCGGCCCGCACTTGGTGCCGATCTGGATCACCGGAGACTTCACGCCGGGCCAACAGGTCAACCTGGCGTTGAACAATGGGAACAGTCCCATTCCGTCGGGCAGCTACGGATTCTTGAGTCCCGCTACCTTCGAACCCTACAACACCAACGACAGCGTGTTTCAAAACTGGCTCCAATTTGGGACGCCCAACGCCTTCACCCTGCGCGTCTACACGAGCGGCCCCATCCAAGTGGGTACGCCGGGCGTCGTGCGGGCCAACACGGGGTGGAGTTGGGGCCAAATTCAGCATTCCATCGAACAGGCGACCGGCAATCAAGTGAGCCAAGACCCGGGGGCGTACGGGGCGCGCATGCAACGGGCCGCGACGCTTTACCCGGGGGATGAGCCGTCAGGCGGCGCGTGCGGCGCGCCCGACGGGCCGCCCGCCGAGCCGACCGTGGACCAGGGCAATCCGCGCATCGTCATCGTGCCGATTGTGACCTATCGGTCCGGGAACGGATCGGGCGCCACCTTCACGATCAACGCGTTCGGGGCCTTCTGGATTAACTGTTTGGGTAACGCCAGCACGAAGTCGATTACTGCCAACTTCATCAACTACACCACACCCGGGGGCGTTGGCGGCCCGTGCAACGGGGTGTGGGCGCACCAGATGGTGCGCTGACCTCGGAAAGGCAGAAGGGAGAGAGAACAGATGGTGCAACAGCAGCGGAGGCGTATCGTCCTCATCGCCGTGGGGCTCGGGCTCCTGACCTTTGCCATCGTCTTCTGGGCGCTGACAAAGTCGCAGGGCAAGTCCCCGCTCGTCACGAGCGGCGTCGCGCAAGCGACCGAGGCCACGACCGGCTCGATTCTCGTCGCCACCCGTGATATTCCCTTGCGCGAGACGCTCGACCTGTCCATGTTGGAAGTGCAGCAAGTCAACACCAGCGCCCGCCCGGCGGACGCGCTGTCGTCCTTGGACGAGGCCGTCGGGTTGGTGACAACGGTGCCGATCAAGAGCGGCGACCGACTCACGAAGCCGATGGTGGTCAACGCGAACTACGGGACCGGACTCGTCTTCACGATTCCGGAAGGCCACCGCGCGATCACCCTGCGCGTCGACGACATTTCGGGCGTCGGCGGGTTCGTCAAGCCGGGTGACTATGTCGATGTCATTGGCACCCGTGAGATGGACGGCGCCGTCATCACCGAGACGGTGCTGCAAGATGTGCCCGTCCTGGCGACCGGTGCGCAGACCGTCCCCGGTCTGAAGCCGGATGACCCGCCGCAAGTCGTCCCGCATGTCACCGTCGCGGTGACGCCGGACGCGGCCGAGCAATTGGCCATGACCGAACACACCGGCGGCTACAAACTGGCGCTCCGCCCGCATGGCGAGCACTGGTTCGTCGCGACCGCGCCGACCCGCCGTATGGTCGGGTCCGGCGCGCGCCCCGGCACGCCCCAGCCCGCCCCGGCGAGCCCGGCCGCCCCGACCGCGGGGATGATGCAGTCGCCCGCGGCGCCGCGACCGCAACCGGCCGTTGCCGCCGCGTGGCAGCCGGAGACGGTGTCGCTGATGGGATACATTGCCGGCGCCGAAGGCCGCGTGGCCTGCGTCCGGTACCAGGGCCGCGTCCTGATCGTCCGCGTGGGCGACCACCTCACCGGTGAAGAAGTGGTGAGCGAAATCGGCCAGGGGTACCTGGTGCTGGTCGGCCCGCACGGTGAGCGCATCATCCGACAGGGGAGCGACCGCTAACATGTCCACGGACAAGCCTGCCCGCGCATCGCAGAAGAGAGATCTCGCTGTGACGGCCGAAGGCCCGACGCGAGTCCTGATCGCCGATGCCGACCGCGCCACGCGTGACGCGTTGCGTGACGCCCTGACCCAAGCCGGCCTCGATGTCATTGGGGTGGTCGGCGACGGGCGTCAGGCGGTGCAGGTGAGTCTGCGGCTGCGTCCCGATGTGGCCGTGCTCGCCGAGGGCATGCGCGGCCTGAATGTCGTCCAGGCGACCGAGGCCATTTCATCGGTGGCGCCGGAGACGATGGTCTTGCTCGTCACGAAAGATGGCGGTCCCGACGCGTGGCGTCGCGCCCTCGGCGCCGGCGCCCGCGCCACCTTGCAGCGGCCGGCGCCGGCGTCGGAAGTCCTGTCGCTCGTCGAGCAGTTGAGCCGCTTCACCCGCACCCGCCGCACTTCGTACATCGAACAGTACGGCGACTTCGGGACCGCCTCCCGCTCCTTGATCTCCATCTTGTCGGCGAAGGGCGGGGTGGGGAAGTCCACCATCGCCACCAATGTCGGGGTGGCGCTCGCCAAGCAGTACCCGAACCGGGTCGTGCTGCTCGACCTGGCGTTGCAGTTCGGCGCCGTGCCGGTGATGCTCAACCTGCGCCCGAAGCGGGCGCTGGTCGACCTCGCCGGGCAGAGCGAGATCACCCCCGAAATGATCGAGGACTATCTGGTGGAGCACAACTCCACCCTGCGCGTCCTGGTCGCCAGCATCGAGCCGGAAGACCTCGGCGCGCTCACCACGGACATGCTGGAGCAAGTCCTCACCAGTCTGCGGGAGAAGTACTACTACATCGTGGTGGACCTCCCGCCGGTCGTCGACCGCACCACGCTCTACTTCGGCGAACAGTCCGACGACCTGCTGTGCGTCACGAACGCGCTCGACCTGCCGACGGTCAACGAGACCAAGCGGCTGCTCGACACGCTCGAACGCGTCGGCTTGCCGAAGGAAAAGGTGCACCTGGTGATCAACCGGGTGCGCCGCCAGGGGCCGCTGCCGATCGAAGAAGTCGAAGCCCGGCTGGCGTGCCCGGTCATTGCCCGCATTCCCGATGAACCCGACCTCGTCCAAAATTCCATCAACCGCGGCATCCCGCTCGTGCTCGATGCCTCGCAAACCCCGATCGCCCAGCGCTTTGAAGAATTGGCGCAGGCGTTGAGCAAGGGGACGGCCACAGAGGCCGAGACGGCGCCGACTGACGGGAAGCCCGCCAAGCCCGGCATGTGGTCGTGGGCCCGGCGGCCGGTCGCGGAAGAAAGGATGGCCTGATGCCTCTCGGGCGCACCGGCACCCTCGACCCCGTTGGACGCGAGACGACTTTGAGCAGCGCCAGTCCCGCGGACCGGCGGCAGTTCGTCGAACTGAAACTCAACATCCACGAGCAATTGCTCGATGAAGTGGACCTCGAGCGGCTGCTGGAACAGAACGAGGACAAAGTCCGCGTGGAACTGACCGGCGCCATCGGCCAGCGCATCGACGCGCAGGGCCGCGGGCTGTCGTCCGCCGTCCGGACGCGCCTGATCGGGGAAATCCTCGACGAGGTCCTCGGTTTCGGGCCGATCCAGCCGCTCATCGACGACCCCTCCATTACCGAGGTGATGGTCAACCGCCCCGAGCAGGTCTACATCGAGCGCAACGGGCGCCTGGAATTGACCGATGTCACCTTCCGCGATGCCGCGCATGTGATGCGCATCATCCAGAAGATCGTGACGCCGCTCGGCCGCCGGGTCGACGAGAGCAGCCCGATGGTGGATGCCCGTCTGCCGGACGGGTCCCGCGTGAATGCCATCATCCCTCCGCTGGCCATCAAGTCCCCCATTCTGACCATCCGGAAGTTCTCGAAGATTCCGTTCACCGCCGATGACCTCGTCAGTTTCGGCACGATGACGCCGGCCACCGTCGAGTTCATCCAGGCGTGCGTGCGAGCCCGCCTCAATATCCTCATCTCCGGCGGGACTGGTTCCGGGAAGACGACGACGCTCGGCGTGCTCTCCAACTTCATCCCGGAGAGCGAGCGCGTCGTGACGATCGAGGACGCCGCCGAACTGCAGTTGCGCCAGCCGCATGTGGTCACGCTGGAATCCCGCCCGTCGAACCTGGAAGGCAAGGGCGAGATCACCATCCGGCAGTTGTTCCGCAACAGTCTGCGCATGCGCCCGGACCGCATCATCGTCGGTGAGGTCCGCGGCCAAGAGGCGCTCGACATGTTGCAGGCAATGAACACCGGCCACGACGGCAGTCTCACCACCGCGCACTGCAACTCGCCGCGTGACGCCATTTCCCGCGTGGAGACGATGGTGCTGATGGCGGGGACGGAACTCCCCTCCCGCGCCATCCGCGAGCAGATCGCCTCGGCGCTCGACTTGATCGTCCACCAGCAGCGGTTCGTGGACGGGAGCCGCAAACTGACGCACATCACCGAGGTGCAGGGGATGGAAGGCAATGTCGTCACCCTGCAGGACATCTACAAGTTCCAGCAGACGGGGTTCGACGCCGAAGGCCGCGTCGAAGGCCGCTTCCGCGCCACCGGCTTGCGCCCGACCTTCATGGAGCGCTTCCAGGTGCACGGGATCAACATCTCCGCCGATGTCTTCGACCCGGGAAGGAACATGTGATGATGGATACTCCGCAAGGGCAGTTCCTGACGGCGCTCATCGCCGGCCTGGTCGTCGGCATCGGGACGGTCATCGTCCACCGCATCCTGACTGCGCAGCGGTCCCATCTCGAGCAGCGGCTGGCCGATGTCACGCCGATGTCCGATGAGGCCGGCAAGGCCAAGCCGGTCGAGCCGTTCCCGCTCGTCACCCGGATGCTGGAATCGACCGGCCACTATGATTCGTTGCGCAACCGGCTCGCCGGCGCCGGGCTCGCCTGGCGGCCGTCGGAGTTTGCGGTGCTGATCGCGGTGAGCATGCTCGTCTTCTTTTTCATCGGCGTCAGCACGCGGGGCCTCGCCGGCATCACGCCGGCCACGAGCATCCTGATCGCGGGCGCGCTGGCGATTTTCGGCTTCGCCCTGCCGCAGATGGTGGTGTTGCTCATGCAAACCCGCCGCCGCGTAAAGTTTGAAAGCCAGCTGGCGGATGCGCTGTCGCTGGCGGCGGCCTCGGTGCGCGCCGGCTTCACCTTCCTGCGCGCCTTGCAAGTCATCGTCGAAGAGTCCGACAAGCCGATTGCCACAGAATTCGCCACGGTCCTGCGCGAAGTGAAACTGGGCGCCTCCGTCGGCGACTCGCTGCAGCGTCTGGCCGAACGGATGCACAGCGACGACTTCGAAGTCGTCGTCACCGCTGTCCTCGTGCACCTCGAAGTCGGCGGCAATCTGACAGAAATCCTCGAGATCGTCTCGCGCACCATCCGAGAACGCCGCCGCATCCGCGGCGAAATCAAGACCCTCACCGCCCAGGGGCGTTTGTCGGGGTGGATTGTGGGCGCGTTGCCGTTTGTCATCTTCGGCCTCATCACCGCCATCAATCCCACCTACATCAAGCCGCTGTTCACCGAGCGCGTCGGCCTCTTTATGATCTTCGCGGGGTTGGGCATGCAGGTCGCCGGCATCCTGGCGATCCGCCGCATCGTGAGTCTGGACATCTAGGGCGCCGCAGGAAGAGGGGAGACCACCAATGTTCGGACTGGACACCATGCAAATCATCTACATCACCGCGATCGCCGCGATGGCGGTCGGCGGGCTGATGCTCCTGGCGATGGCCTGGGTCGGCGTGCCCGGCCAGGCAGTCGTGCGCCAGCGGCTCGACCATTACACCGCGGAGTCCGATTACGAGAGCGACCTGCGCCGCCCGTTCGCCGAGCGTGTCGTGGCGCCGGCGCTGCGGCGGTCCGCCCGGCTGCTCCTCCGCCTGACGCCCCAGCAGATCCTCGATGACACGGCCGGCCGCCTGGAAGCCGCGGGCAGCCCGCGCTTCCTCGGCGCCACCGAATTCGTGGGGTTGCAGGTCGTGATCGGCGTGCTGCTGGCCCTCGGCGTGTACGCCCTATTCAGTGTGTTGCAGCTCCCCACCGGCCCGAAGGTGCTGTTCGCATTCATCATGTTCGGACTGGGCTACTTCATTCCCAAGGTGTTCTTGACCCGGATGGTAGAGACGCGCCGCTGGCGCATCCGCCGGGCGCTGCCGGACACGCTCGACTTGCTCATCGTCAGCGTCGAAGCGGGCCTGGCGCTCGACGGCGCCATGTCGCTCGTCATCGACAAGATGAAGGGACCGCTCTCCGAAGAATTCGGCCGGGTCCTCCGCGAAATCCGCGCCGGCGCCGTGCGCATCGAAGCGATGCGGGAAATGGCCGCCCGCTGCGGTCTGCCGGAACTGCGGTCGTTCGTGAGCGCGCTCTATCAAGCGGAGCAGTTGGGCGCCTCGATCGGCGATGTCCTCCGGGCGCAGGCCGACCAGTTGCGCTTGAACCGCCGCCAGCGCGCCGAAGAGGCCGCGCACAAGATGCCGGTGAAACTGCTCTTTCCCCTCATCTTCCTCATCTTCCCGGCGCTGCTCATCGTCATCCTCGGTCCGGCGGGCATTACCATCCTGCGCGTCTTGCAGGATGTCGTGAAGACCCCCGCGCAGTGATTCGGATTGTCAACGACCGCACCGGCGACTTGCTCGCCGATCGCGCCTGGCGCGCCGCGACGCCCTGGGCGCGCCTGCGCGGCCTGATCGGGCGCCCGCCGCTGCAGCGAGGCGAAGGTCTCGTTCTGACCCCCTGCAACGGCGTGCACACCTGGTTTATGAGGGCGGCGATTGATGTCTTGCTCCTCGACCGCGACCACCGCGTCGTCCGCGCCTGCCCGCGCCTGGCGCCCTACCGGATGTCGCCGATTGTTTGGACGGCGCACTCCGTCGTGGAACTGGCGCCCGGCGCCGCCGCCGCGACGCGCATCGGCGACCGCCTCCGGCTCGAGGGTGGCGAGTGAGCCGCGGTGGCGCCCGCCGCTGTCACTGACGCCGCGCCCGCGCCGGCGTCCCGCCGTATCGTGAGCATCCCCGCGCCGACGACAAAGCAACTGCTGTCGCTCTATCTGCTCGTCGGCATCGTCTTCGCTACGGCTGTCGGGATGCGCCTCGACGACCCCGATATGTGGTGGCACCTGCGCACCGGCCGGATGATCGCGGAGACGCACGCCGTCCCGCACGCCGACCCGTTTTCCTACACCGCGCCCGGCAAGGCCTGGATCGCCCACTCGTGGCTGTCGGACCTGACCTACTATGGCGCGTACTCCGCCTTCGGTTTCCTCGGCGTGCAACTGCTCAAGGCGCTGCTGCTCACCGCCGCGTTCGCCGTGCTGCTGGCATTGCTCCGGCGGCTGACCGGCAGCCACACGATCGCCGTTCTGACCGCCGGCATCGCCGCCCTGGTTTCGATGGTCGGCTGGACGCCGCGGCCGCAGCTGTTCACCTTTCTCTTCGCAACCATCTTCCTGACCGTCCTGTGGCGATGCGAACGCGAGGGCGAGCGCGGCCTGTGGGCGCTGCCGTTCGTCATGCTGCTGTGGGTGAATCTGCACGGCGGCTTCGTCGCCGGGTTCCTGCTCCTCGGCGCCTGGACCGCGCCGGCGGGCATCACCTGGGGGCTGCGGCGCGACCGTTCATCCTGGCGTCGCCTCCGGGCGCTGCTGTTCACAGTCGGCGGCTGTCTCGGCGTCAGCGTCCTCAATCCGTGGGGCTGGCGCCTCTGGGAATACCCGCTGCAATACGCGGGTTCGTCCTATCACGCGGATTACATCACCGAGTGGTTCTCGCCGGATTTCCACCAGCAGAATATGCTGCCGTTTCTGTTGCTGCTGCTGGGGCTGATGGGACTGCTGGCGACGGGCGTGCGCCGCCTGTCGTTGCCGGAGGTGCTGCTCGTTATCGGGTTTGGCTATCTGTCGCTGACCGCAATCCGTCACATTCCGCTCTTCGCCATCGTCGCGGCGCCGACGCTGGCGTTGCAACTCTCCGCCATCAGCGCCGCCTGGCGGCAAGACCGCGGGCTGCTCTTCGCCGCGCCGGCGGCGCCGCCGCGGCGCCTGCCGGTCTTGCAAGCCATCAATTTGCTGCTCGCCGTCTTTCCGCTGCTCTGGGTGGCGGGCCAAATGCCCCGCAACACGACTTGGGCCGCCGTCGGGCGCGCCGATTCGTATCCCGAGCGCGCCGCTGAATTCGTTCAGTTGTATCCTGAGCCAATGCGGATGTTCAACGACTACGCCTGGGGCGGGTTCCTCATTTACCGGCTCTATCCGCTGCACCGCGTCTTCATCGACGGCCGCGCCGATATGTATGGCGCTGACATCATGGACGACTACATGAAGACCTCGCGCGTGCAGACCGGTTGGGAAGCGGTGCTCGACAAGTGGAACATCGACACCGTGGTCTGGCACAAGGACTGGCCGCTCGCCGCGATGCTCCGCAAGACCCCGGGCTGGGATGAGGTCTATCACGACGGCGCCGCCAGCATCTTCCGCCGCGCCGGCGCCGCGCCGATGCTCCCGGGGCGGTTGCAATGAAGCAGCCCGCTGCCGCCCTGCGCGCCCGCCGCGTGAACCTCTTCCTGTTCGCGCTGCTCTTGCTGTCCTACGGCTATTACTTCGATCCCGGGCAAAATTGGAATTCCAACAGCCGCCTGGCGTTGGTCTGGTCGATCGTGGACGACGGCACGGTCCGCATCGACAAGTACGCCGGCACCACCCGCGATATCGCCTTCCGAGACGGCCACTACTACAGCGACAAGGCCCCCGGCCTCTCGCTCGCCGGCGTGCCCGTGTACGCGGCGCTGAAGCGCACCATCGGCTCCGGCCTCTCGTCGGACGAATTGCAACGCGTCGCCACGCATCAAATCAATTTCTGGTGGAACACGCTGCCCACCGTCATTCTCGCGCTCCTGTTGATGCATTTCCTGACGCTGCTCGGCTTCTCCCTGACGGTGCGCCTCTGGGCGACGCTCGCCTACGCGCTTGGCTCGCTCGCCTATCCCTACGCCACCATCGTGTTCGGCCATCAACTCGCCGCCGTGCTCGGGTTCATTCCGTTCCTCATCGCCTACCTGGTGAAACGCGGGCGCTTGCGCTGGCCGGCGGTGGCGCTCTTCGGCGCCGGGCTGCTGGCGGGGTGGGGGGTGGTCGTCGAGTACACGAACGGCCTGGTCGTCCTGGCGTTGCTCGCCTATGTGGCGCTGGCGCTGGGCGGCTCGATGGCGCAGCGCGCCAAGCGTCTCACCGCGTTCGGCCTCGGCCTCGTTCCCGGCGCCGCGCCGCTGCTGCTCTATAACACCCTCGCGTTCGGACACCCGTTCAGCATCGGCTACGGCCACGAGTCGGAGACCGCCTTTGCCGCCGGAATGGGGCAGGGGCTGTTCGGCGTCACCTGGCCGCCAAGTCTGAAGTCCGCCGCCGCGCTCCTCTTCGGCGGCTACCGCGGCCTCTTCGTCTATTCGCCGTTTCTGCTCGTCGCGGTCCCGGGCGCGGTCGCCCTCTGGCGCCGGGGCGCGATGCGACCGGAATTGATGGTGAGCGCGCTGGTGGTCACCGGCTTCCTCCTGTTC
Source organism: uncultured bacterium (assembly GCA_964400165.1). Lineage (GTDB taxonomy): Bacteria > Armatimonadota > Hebobacteria > CAYNSX01 > CAYNSX01 > CAYNSX01. The sequence continues at coordinate 6,736 of CAYNSX010000028.1, read as the reverse complement.
AACGCCTCGTATTACATGTGGTGGGGCGGCGCCGCCATCGGGCCGCGGCTGCTGGTGCCTGCGCTGCCATTCCTGGCCTGGCCGGTCGCCGAAGCCATCCGCCGCTGGCGCACGCTCTCGATGTCGCTGGTCGGCGCCTCGCTCCTGCTCGGCTATGCGATGGCCGCGACGCGCCCCGACGGTGTGGAAGAACACCTGGCATTCCCGCTGGTGGACGCGGTGCTCGTCCGCCTCATTCACGGAGACACCTTGAGTTACATGATGGTCTTCCTGCCGCGCTTCTGGCCGCATGTGCACTTTGCCCTCTCGCTGCTGCCGCTGGTGGCGGGCGTGCTCGTGCTGGGCGGGTTGCTGCTCCGCGCGGCCTACCGCGGCGCAAGCGTCCCCGTTCTGGAGTCGGCAGCGGCGGTCGTGACCGCGCCCGGCCCGGCGGCGGCGTCGGAAGCGGTCGGATGATCTCCCCGCAGTGGGCGCCGAGCGTCAGTGTCCTGCGGCCGCCGATGGCGGTCGCCGACTCGGCGTGCGTCGTCATCCCCACTTACAACGAAGCCGAGAATATCGCGGCGTTGCTGCAGAGCATCCGCATGCACGCGCCCGGCACACAGATTCTCGTGGTCGACGACCAGTCGCCCGACGGCACCGCCGCCGTCGCGCGACGCCTGGCGCGTGAGGACGACCAGCTGCACATCGTGGTGCGCCAGGGCGCGCGCGGCTATGGCCGCGCCTCGCTCGAAGGGCTGGGCTGGGCGCTGGCCCGCGGCGCCGACCCGATCGCCACGATAGACGCCGATTTCTCGCACGACCCGGCGCGCCTGCCCGCGTTGCTCGCCGCGGCGCGCGACGCCGATGTCGTCATCGGCTCGCGCTACTGCCCGGGTGGGCGCATCCTCGACTGGCCGCTGCGCCGCATCGTCTTGAGCCGCCTGGCCAACGCCTATGTGCGCGGCATCACCGGCATCACCACCGGCGACTGCACCAGCGGCTACCGCGTCTATCGCCGGTATGTCCTGCAGGACATCCTGGCCCACGACATCGTCAGCAACCAATACGCGTTCCTGGTGGAATTGCTGCTGCGCGCGCACTGGGCGGGCTGGACGGTGCGTGAGTCGCCCATCGTTTTCGCCGACCGCCGCCTCGGCGCCTCGAAGGTCAGCGGGAAGGTGCTGCGCGACTCTCTGGCCGCGCCTATTCGCTTGCGCTGGCGGCAGTTCCGGTCGCCCGCCCGCAAGCGCTCGGCGCCGGTGACGCCGCTGCCGACTCGCGAGCAGTTCTCGGAATTCGGGACACTGCGCTGGTCGGGCCGTTCTGCACCGCCCGCCGTACACACTTCCCTCCCCACCGACCAACCGTAACGGATGCTCTGGTGTCAGGTGTCACGTGTCATGTGTGACGTGTTACGGAGTCTCCCCCGACACTTGACACGATTCCCGTGACACGTCTTTGACTAATCCAGCCACCCCCGCCGCTTGAAATACACGAGCATCCCCAGCGTCGCCGCCGCCATCACGCCCAGCACCGCCGGATAGGCCCACCGCCAGTGCAGTTCCGGCATGAAGGCGAAATTCATCCCATAGACGCCGGCGATGAAGGTGAGCGGAATGAAAATGGTCGACATGATGGTGAGGAGTTTCATCACTTCGTTTAGCCGGTTGCTCACGCTCGACAGATAGACATCCACCAATCCCATTGCCAGTTCACGGTAAGTTTCCACCACATCCATCATCTGGAAGGCGTGGTCGTGGCAGTCGCGCAGATAGATGCGGACCGGCGGCGAGATGAGTTCCGACTCGGAACGCAGCAGACTGCCGATGGCGTCGCGTTGCGGCCAGATGCAGCGCCGCAGCGCCAGCAGGTCGCGCTTCACTTCGTAGATGCCGTGAATGGTCTTCAGGGACGGATTCGCCACCACCTGGTCTTCCAGCGCCTCGATGCGCTCGCCGAACACCTCGAGCGCCGGAAAGTAGTTGTCGATGATGGCGTCGAGCAGCGCGTAGGCGAGGTAATCCGGCCCGCGTTTGCGGCTCACGCCCTTGCCGCGGCGGATGCGGTCCCGCACCGGGTCGAAGCAGTCGCCGGGCCGCTCCTGGAAGGTGAGCACGAAATTGCGCCCGAGGAAGAGACTGACCTGCTCCGTCTCCATCGTCCGGCCGTCTGCCAGCATCACCATCTGCGTGACGATGAACTCGTGCGTCTCGTACGACTCCATCTTCGGCCGCTGGGGGACATGGACGACATCCTCGAGCGCCAGCGGGTGCAATCCGAAGATGTCGCCGATCTCACGCAGCACCTGCTCGTCGCCCAGGCCCTCGACATCCACCCAGGTGACGGTCTTGTCATCGAGATAGGGCCGGATCTCGGCAGGGCTGCCCAGTTCCTTCTCTTCGAAGGAGTCGGGCCCGTAGTCCATGATGCGAATCGTCGGGCGCGGCGCCGCCTCCGGCATCACCAGCGTGCCCGGCGACGCCCCGGGCGGCGGCCGGCGTTTGCGGAACAGGCGGGCGGTCAGGTCGCTGATCATGTCAGCGCTTCAGCACCTCGTCGAAGAACCTGGTCAGGCGATACTGGTAGTCCCAGCGTGAGTATTCTTCGACGAACCCATGCCCTTCGATTGGGTAGATGATGATGTCCCAGCCGGTCTTCTTCAGTTCGATCAGCCGTTCCATCAGCCGCCACGAGTCCTGCAAGTGGACATTGTCATCCACCAGCCCGCCCATAATCAGCAGGCGGTCTTGCAGCTTGTCCGCGTAATAGATGGGCGAACTCTGCCGGTAGGCCTCATCGTCTGTATAGGGCAGGTTCAGGATGCGCGAGGTATACCAATGGTTGTAGTGTGCCCAGTCGGAGACCGGCACGATCGCCGCCCCCGCCGCGAAAGTGCCCGGCCGCTTGAACAGGCACATCTCCGTCAGGAACCCGCCGTAGGAGCCGCCGTAGATGCCGATGCGCTTGGCGTCGACGCGATAGGTGTCTACGAGCCACTGCGCCGCCGCCGCGGTCGAGTCGACATCGGCGCCGCCCATATTGCGATAGATGGCGGCGCGGCAGTCGCGGCCATAGCCCGCGCTGCCCAGATAGTCGAGACTGATGTAGTAGTAACCGCGCTGCGCGTAATAAGTCCCCGCCAGCGCCAAGCCGCCCTGCCAGCGGTTCGTCACCTGCTGCGCGTAACCGGCGCCGTGCACATAGATGACCGCCGGGCGCTTCGGGTCAGGCGTCGCCGGCGCCCACAGCAGGCCGTACACCTCGCCGCCGTGGCCGTCGGGCGTCTTCACCAACTGCGGTGTCACCAGTTGATACTTCTTGAACTCCTCCGTCGCCTGGCTGGTGACGACCTTCGGCGCGCCGGCGCCGTCGAGCGGCACGAGCGCCAGGTCGTAGGGCGTCGTCCAGGTCGAGGTGACGCAGGCCATCACTGTCTCTTCGGGCGAGGGGAGGAATTGACCGGCGCCGTTGACCTTGCCCGTCAGCAAGGTCAGAGCGCCGCCGTCGATCGGCATCCGGTAGACATTGTCCCGTTCCGGCCCCTCCTTGCTCGTCACCAGCAGCCACGATTTGCCGTCGTGCGCCAGCCGCACATCGCGCACTTCCCACCGGCCGGCGGTGAGTTGCTTGCGGAAGCGCCCGTCGAATTCGACGGTGTACAGGTGCGCCCAGCCGTCGGCCTCGCTGATGAAGTAGACGCGCTGGTCATCGGGCATCCAGCCGGTCTTGTCCCACACCGGCCCGTCCACCCAGGCCGGGTCGCGCAGTTCGTCGATCAGGTGCAGGGTGCCCTTCTCGAAGTTGACGCCGAGAATGCGGCGCGTCTTGTAGTCTTGCGAGACGGTGGTGATGAAGCAGCGCGTGCCGTCGCGCGACCACTGCGGGTCAAGGATGCCGGCGAACGGCGCGAAGTCGAGCGGCTGCGTGTCTTCGACGAACTTCGGATAGGTCACCTTGCCGTCGCTCGTTTGATAGATGGCGAACTCAAACTTGCTTAGCGGGTGGCCGACCTTGGGCCGGGTGGCCGGCGCTTCCATAAACCCGGACTCCGTGATGAGCCGCGGGATGATGGCGTCGCGCACATCCTTCGCCGGCGTCTCGAGGACGAAGAACGCGTACTTCGTATCCGGTGACAGCCAGACCGAGTCAATCTGCTTGCCGTCGGGAATGTAGAACGCCTCCGGCTGCGCCAGCACCTTGCGGCGCTCTTTCTCCCGGGCCGCGGCGCGGTCGCGCAGTTCCTTCTGCACGCGCAGGTACTCGAACAGTTCCAGTTGCTGCTGCTTCAGGTACTTCTCCTGGTCGGTTTTGGGCGGGTCTTCCGCGCCCGGCTCCTTTGGCTTCTGGCCGGTGCGGAAGTCGGTCACTTGCCGCAGCGACGCGTCGGTCAGGTCGAGGACGAAGAGGTTCATCCCTTGCTGGAACGCCACCGCTTTTCCGTCGAGCACGAACTCGGCGTTCGAGACACCTTGCGTCGCGTCGATGAGTCGCAGCGTCTTCCCCGTCGCCAGGTCGATGCGATACAGGTCGCCGTCCTTGATGGCGAGGCGGGACTTGCGGTCGGGCGACAGCGTCCGCCCGAGTTCGTACCACCCGACCCCGAACGCGCCGAACGCAGACGGCATCGCTTTCCACTGGTCCTCCTGCGAAATCTGCCGCAGGTTGCTGCCGTCGCGGTCGACCGCCCATCGCTCCGCCACATCGAGGCGCGTCTTCCCCTGGATGGTGAAGTACAGCGTCTTGCCGTCGTCCGACCAGTAACTGACCGTCACGCCCCGCGCGATCCAGCGGGCGTCGCGGGACAGGTCATCGAGGTCAATCTGCGTGGGCGTCGCGCTTGCCAGCCGCGCCGCCGCCAGCAGAACCAGAGATAAGATCAGTGCGCGTCGCATAGTGTTCTCTCCACGGAGGTGCATGACTTTCGCCTAGTTGCCCTTCAGCACTTCGTCGAACAGTTGCGTCATCCGATAGAACATATCCCGCCGCGTATCCTCTTCGCTCAACGGGTGGTCTTCGATCGGATAGAAAATCATATCCCAGCCGGTCTTGTGCGCCTCGATCAGCCGCTGGATAAGCCGCCAGTTGTCCTGCGAGTGGACATTCGAATCCACCAGCCCGTCGACGATGAGCAGGCGGTCGGCCAGCTGGTGCGCCCAGTAAATCGGCGAACTGAACTTGTAGGCCTCATCGTCGGTGTAGGGCAGGTTGAGAATGCGCGAGGTGTACCAGTGATTGTAGTGCGCCCAGTCGGAAACCGGCACCTGCGCCACCCCCGCCGCGAACACGCCTGGGTGCTTGAAGAGCGTGATTTCCGTCAGGAACCCGCCGTATGAGCGACCGTAAATCCCGATGCGCTTCGGGTCGACGCGCTGCGTGTCCACCAGCCATTTCGCGGCGCTGACCGCTGAGTCGCTGTCGGCGCCGCCCATCGAGCGATAGACCGCGGTGCGGCACGCACGCCCGTAGCCGGCGCTGCCCAGGTAGTCGACATCGAGGTAGAAGTAGCCCCGCTGCGCGAAATAGTTCGCCTCCAGCACCCAGGTGCCGAGCCAGCGGTCGGTCACTTCCTGCAAGTAGCCCGCGCCGTGCACATGCACGATCGCGGGCCGCCCGGACGCCGGCTGCGTCGGCGCCCACAGGTGGCCATAGACGATGCCGCCGTGCCCGTCGGGGATCTGCACCACCTTCGGGTCTTGCAGCGCGAACTTGCGATACTCGTCCGTCATCTGGTTCGTGACCTTGCGCGGCGCGCCGCCGTCGAGCGGAATCAGCGTGACATCGAACGGCGTGCTCGGCGTCGAGGTCAGGCACGCCAGCGTGTGCTCGTCGGGCGACGGCAGAAACTGCGCGCCGCCCCGAATGCCGCCCGTCAGCCGCGTCAGCGGCCCGCCCTCCAGCGGCATCCGGTAGACATCCTGCGACACGAGTGAATCCTTGTTCGCCACCAACCACCACGACTTCCCGTCCGCCGCCAATCGCACATCCTGCACTTCCCACGGCCCCTGCGTCAGTTGCTTGCGGAACCGCCCATCGACTTCGATCGTGTACAGGTGCGACCAGCCGTCCGCCTCGCACACGAAGTACACCCGCGAATCATCCGGCAGCCAGCCCGCGGTGTCCGAAGCCGGCCCGTCCACCCACGCCGAATCGCGGTACTCGTGCACCACTTGGAGCACACTCTTCTCCGCATCGAGACCGAGCAGCCAGGCGGTCTTGTAGTCCATTGCCACCGTTTGGAGCAGGCAGCGCGTGCCGTCGTGCGACCAGACCGGCTCCAGCCCTTGCAGCAGCATCTCGGGCGTGTCGCCGAGCAGCGCCGGCATCGTCACATTCCCGTCGCGGGTGCGATAGACACCGAGTTCGTACTTCTCCAGCGGCGCGCCCACTTTCTCCCGCGAGGGCGGCGTCTCGGTGAAGCCGCTCTCGGTCACATATTGCGGCACCACCGTGCTGCGCGCGTTCGTCGGAGGCGTCACCAGCGTGAAGACGACAAACGACGCATCGGGCGACAGCCACATCGTCTCGACGCGCTTGCCATCGGGCACATACATCGGCTCCGGCGCCGCCGTCACCTTCCGCCGCTGCTTCGCCAGTTCCACATCGCGGTCGCGCAACTGTTTCCGGTAGCGCAGGTAGGCGAACAAGTCCAACTGTTGCGCCTTCAAGTACCGCTCTTGCTCGGTTCGCGGCGGCACTTCGGTGCCCGGCTCCGGCGGCTTCGGCCCGGTGCGGAAGTCGGTCACTTGCGTCGTCG
>CAYNSX010000027.1:0-35223 GCA_964400165.1 uncultured bacterium | reverse complement strand
GCGAGTTTGGCGGCGTCGGGCGACCAGGCGGGCTGCTCATCGTGGGCGTCACCGAAGGTGGCGGGCTGCGGATCGCCGATGGGCTGGTTGTCGAGAGTGAGGTCCCAGAGGTAAATCTTGAAGGGCTGGTCGGCGGCGTGGCCGGCGAAGGCGAGGCGGTTGCCGTTCGGCGCCAGGGCGGGGGTGATCATCTCGGTGAGCGTGGCGCTGGGCGGGATCATGACGGCGCGTTCGCCGTCGGCGTCCATCACGAACAGCCCGCGCTGGCCGGGCAGCATTTCGCCCTGGTAGACGACGCGGCCCCACTTCGGGTCGGCGGAGGCGGGCGCGAGCAGCGCCAGGGTGAGTGATGCCAGCAATGCCAATCGAATCGGAACGCGCATCGGCGTCCTCCCCTGGGCCGTGTCAGGCCTCATCGCGTGACCGGCCGCGTGGTGCCTATCCGACAATCCCGCAGCGGAGACATCGTATCAAATTCGGGATGTGGCCTCAATTTTCCTATCCCCAGCGCCTGCGGTTTCGAACCAGGGATTGGACAGGGAAAGGGCGGCGGATGTTCCCGGGTGTACGGTAGTCACCGCAGGCGTCCCGCCTGTTCAGTGACCATTTCCCGACCGCCCTTTACTTCGTCCTCACCCGCCCCTTGCATACGCTCGGGGCACCCTCTCCCGAACTGGGAGAGGGAAGAAAGATTCGGGCGGCACAGGAGTGCCGCCCCTACACTTTGCGGGCGCGGTCGTAAGCGCCGACGCATAATTGGCCGGTTTGGCTTGCGGCGGCCCCTCGACGCTGCTCGGGGTCACCGCGCAAGGCGCTTGCGCATCACCGGGCGGTTGGGTTTGCGGCGGGCGACTTCGGTGAAGCCGCAGGCGTCGAACATGGATGCGGTGCCGAACCACAGGTCGTCCGGGTTGCGGCGCACCGTCGTATCGACGGGGTAGGCCTCGAGCAGTGTCGCGCCCTGCGTGCGGGCGTATTTCAGCGCGCCCTTCAACATCGCTTCGGCGATGCCGCGGCCGCGGGCTTCTTGATCGACGAAGAAGCAGACGACCGACCAGACCGGCTGGTCGTCGACGGGCTTCATCACGGGCGAGCGCTGCAACCGGCGGTACTCGACGCGCGGGCCGAGGGAAATCCAAGCGATGAGGCGCCCGCGCTCATAGCCGACGAGGCCGGGGACCGTGCCCCCGTCGACGACGCGCTTGAGCGCGCGCTTGTTGCGGGCGGCGGGGGTCAATGTCGAGGTGTGCGCCGGCGCGCCGGACTGGCGGTAGCACATACACCAGCAGCCGCGGACGATGCTGCCGCCCGGGCGGCCGAAGAGTTCGACGAGGTCATCCCACCGGTCGGGGGTCAGGGGGTGGACGGTGAGGGGCATGCGCGAGAGGTTCGGCAGGCAAGATGCCTGCCCTCCTGGGCCGAATGAGCCAATTCGCCGACAGCGTTCAGATCCCGAACAGTTGCTGCCGAAGTGAAGCCGTCTCCAATTCGAGAAATGCTGCAATTTCGGACAGGATACTGATCAGCGTTCCCGGTTTCAGTGAGTCATGTGCAGGAATGGTCACATGGTGCGAGCGGCCCGAACGATGGGCTGTCAATCGAATGTGACTACCGGTCTTCCGGGTGACTTGATAGCCAAGGCGCTGCAAGCGTCTGGCCAAATCAGCGCCGCGCAAGTCACGCGGGAGCTTCACACCGGGATGACTTCGTCCTTGACGAGGTGCAGGCGGATGAGCGCCGGCAATGCGTCGTCGTCGAAGTGACATTGCACCGCGTCGCGGACCGCGGCCTTCAATGCCTCAAAAGTGTCGGCCTGGGTGAAGATGGAGTGACCGAGCGCGCGGGCGACAAAGCCGCCGTCGGGAGACTCTTCGACCGTGAAGATGATTTCTGAATTTCGCATGGGGTGGGACACATTATAGCGACTACGGGCCAGCCAGGGGGCGGGCAACTTCATTTGGCTGCTATGGGTCGCTCCAACCTCACCCCGGCTTCGCCACCCCTCTCCGTCGAACGGAGAAGGGCCTGCAGCGATGGACTAGTCCGTGCTGGCGGAAGCGCGGACGGCGGTGATGGCTTCCGGGAAGACTTCGCGCGGCTTGCTGCTGTCCGCGGGGCCGACGATGCCGCGGGCTTCGAGGGCGTCGATGAGGCGCGAGGCGCGGTTATAGCCGATGCGGAACTTGCGCTGCAGCATCGAGGCGGAGGTCTTCTCACTCATCGCCAGGTATTCAAGGACCTTCTGAAAGATTTCGTCGCTTTCGTCCACTTCGTCGTTGGCGCCCTTGGTCTCTTCGAGCGGGATGGGCGTGGCGCGGTAGACGGGTTCGCCCTGGTCGCGCAGGAAGTGGACGACCTTGTTGATGTCGGCCTCGCGCACCCAGACGCCCTGGATGCGCGTCGGCTTGGCGGCGTCAATGGGATAGAAGAGCATATCGCCGGAGCCGACGAGGCGCTCGGCGCCGTTGACATCGAGGATGACGCGGCTGTCGGCCTGTGAGGCGACGGCGAAGGCGATGCGGCTGGAGATGTTGGCCTTGATGGTGCCGGTGATGACATTCACCGACGGGCGCTGGGTGGCGACGACGAGGTGAATGCCGGTGGCGCGCGCCAGTTGCGCCAGGCGGCAGATGGAGGTCTCGATCTCGGCGGGGGCCTGGAGCATCAGGTCGGCGAGTTCGTCGATGACGATGACGATGTAGGGCAGGCGGTCGGTGTCCTTCTCGAGGTCGGCGCGTTCGTTGAAGCCGGTGATGTTGCGGACGCCGAGGTCGGCGAAGCGCCCGTAGCGGCCCTCCATTTCCCGGATGGCCCAGCGGAGGAGGCCGGCGGCCTGCTTCACATCTTGAGCCACGGGTGCGACGAGGTGCGGGATGCCCTCGAAGAGGGAGAGTTCGACGCGCTTGGGGTCAACGAGCATGAACTGCACCTCGTCGGGGCGGGCCCGGAGGAGGATGGAGACAATCATGGCGTTGAGGCAGACGCTCTTGCCGGAGTTGGTGGCACCGGCGACGAGCAGGTGGGGCATTTTGTCGAGGGCGGCGACGCGCGGGTGGCCGGTGATGTCCTTGCCGAGGGCGAAGGCGAGGGGCGAGGTCTCGTTCTGCATTTCTGGACACTCGAAGAGTTCGCGCAGGTCGACGAAGACCGCTTCGTTGTGCGGGACCTCGATGCCGATGACGCCCTTGCCGGGCACCGGCGCCTCGACGCGCACATCGAGCGCGGCGAGGGAGAGGGCGAGGTTATCGGCGAGGTTGGAAATCTTGCTGACGCGGACGCCGGGCGGCGGCAGGATTTCGTAGCGGGTGACGCGCGGGCCGCGCTCGATCTCGACGACTTTGGCTTCGATGCCGAAGGCGAGGAGCGTTTCTTCGAGGATGCGCATCTTGTCTTCGGTGTCGTCGACAATCTGCTTCTGTTGCGAGCGAGTGAGGAGCGAAATCGGGGGCAGTTGGAAATCCTTGAAGGGCGCGGTCGGCTCGGCGCGCGGCGCGTCGGCGGGCGCGTCGGCCTTCGGGGCGCGCTTGCGGCGCGGCTCGCCGAATTGCGGGACTTCGGCGGGCGGCGCGGGGAGGGCGGGGAGCGCCCCTCGACTGCGCTCGGGGTCACCGACACTGCCGGTGGCAGCTCCGCGAGTGCGCTCGGGGTCACCGACACTGCCGGTGGGGCGCATGCGCGTGCGGATGCGCGACAAGTTGGGGACCGGGATGGCCTTGCGGATGCGGGCGCGCACCGAGGCGGGCATCCGCGCCGGCAACTGGAAGAGGTGCACGGCCTCGCGCGCCAGGAAGTGGAGCGCACGCACGGACTTGCGCACCAGGGAGGTGAAAGTGACGCCGGTAGTGAGGACGATGCCGGCGATGGCGACGACCGTCAGGACGATGGTGGCGAGGGTGGTGCCGAACGCGGGGCGCAGGATGGCGGACATGGCGCCGCCGATGAGGCCGCCGGGGGTGGTGTTCCAGGAGGGGGCGGTGAAGTCGAAGGCGGTCGCCGACTGCAATTGCAAGAAGGTGAGGAAGACGACAAACAGCAGCCCCCACCCCATCAGCAGCGGGCCGGTGCGCGGCAGGGGGCCGCGGATGACGAGCAGGGCCCCATACGCGATGAAGGCGAGCGAGAGGACGACGCCGCCGACCTGGCCCGCCAACTCTCCCACGAACGCGCCGACAAAGGCGGGCACCCAGGCGCCGACGCCCAGTTGCCCAAAGAGGAGTATGAGCCCGACGAGGCCGAGGCCGAGGCCGAAGAGTTCGACGAAGAGGCGGGCGTCGCGCCGCTTCTGGGCGATGGTCTTGACCGTCGGGGCCAGGGCGCCGGGGGCAGGCCGAACCGGACGGGCACGGACGACGGCCGAACGGCCGTTGCCGTTGCGCGCGGGCGGGGGTGACTGCGAGCGCTTTAGTGCCATCTAAGCAAGCCCTTGAAGGGCAAGTGTAGCAGGAAAGCGGGAAGGCAGGGAGGCAAGTGGAGGAGATACAGGTGGACGGCCTCACCCCGGCTTCGCCACCCCTCTCCTGTGAGGAGAGGGGAAATAGCCCGAACGAACGGGACGGGCTTGGTCCCGGCACTGAAGTGCCGGGCTGAGTCAAACAGACACTGCTGATGGACTTGCGCCCTCGACTGAAGTCGGGGCGCCCTGACTGCCTCCCTGCCTCCCCACCTCCCCAAGTCACCAGGTTTTAAATGAGTGGGCCTCCGAGATGCCGACGGGCCGGCAGGTGGCTGCTGAGCGAAAGTGCTCAGTGGGTGCCGGGCTCGGCCTTGCGGGAAGCCCCGAGGGGCCGCCTTACGGACCGAGGCCACAGGCCCCATAAAGATGGGTGTCCTCAGTCCACATGCGGGCAAACCGCGTACACCCCAGGGGCGCCACTCGGAAGGATTATACCGTTTGCACGTCAGTGACCAGGAAAGCAGGAAGGCGGGGAGGCGGGAAGGCAAGGTGTGGGGACTGCCATCGCCTGGGGCTGCAAGCCCCAGGCTCACAAAGTGCGCCCGTTGAACCGGGCGCGGACTTTCCAGAGACTGCGGTTGTGCGGCCCCATTCATGGGGCAGTCTCTGTGAGCCGGGCCCTTTCAGGGCCGGACTTGCCTTCTCCCGCGGCTGATTCTGGCAGGCATAGTGCCTGCCCCCCCAAACAACTCCCTCTCTCCTGTGAGGAGAGGGGGAAGAGGCGGGAAGTGGGGTCGTGGGTCGTCGGGTCGTGGGTGATGGGACAGAGTGCCGGAGGGGCCAGGGGAGCACATTCCTGTCGAAAATTCGACCAAACACGCGACGGGTGCAGATGGAATATCACAGAGAAGGCACTTGCCGCATGGCCGACGACCAACCCACTATGGAGCGACGGTGGCTCACCTCCAACGAGGGCACGACGGAACTCGTGTCGTCGGTGGTGCGCGGCATGGTGCTGCTGACCGTGTTCGCGATGACGCGCATTCGTGTCTCGCCGGTGACGGTGGAGCACCAAGCGCTGCTCGACCTGGCGGGCGCGATCGGCGCGATCTATGTCATCGCCACGACTTTCCCGCGCTGGCTGCCGGGCGACCGCAACAAACAGACGACCATCCTGACGGTGCTCGACATCTTCTTGATTTCGCTGATCGTGTACGCGACGGGCGGGGTGGCGAGTGAATACTATGTGTTGTACTACCTGCCGATCTTGCAGGCGTCGGTGCGGCTGGACTTCAAGGATGCGATGTCGGCGTCGCTGCTGTCGAGCGCGACCTACCTGCTACTCGGATTGATCGCCGGCCCCGACTCGAGTGTGACGATGACCTCGGCGCTGCGCACAGCGACCTTCGGCGCCTCGGTGGTGATGTTCGCGCTGTTCTTCGCGCTGCTGGCACGGGAGACGAAGCGGTACCGCGAGTTGAGCGACTGGTACAAGCAGATGTCGGAGGCGAAGTCGGAGGTGGTGTCGGTGGTAGCGCACGATGTGAAGACGCCGATCACGGCCATCATTGGGTTCTGCGACTTGCTGCGTCGGCGCGACCTGACGGAAGAGGACCGGGAGAGTTTCCTGAACCTGGTCAGCCACGAATCCGAGCGCCTGTCGCGGATGGTGGACGATTTCCTGGACTTGTCGCGCATCGAAGCGGGGCGGCTGAAGCTGCGGCTGATGACGGTGGACCTGGTGCCCATCGTCGAGCGGCATGTGCAACTGAATTCGGGCGTGGGGACGCACCCGGTGACGCTGCAAGTCATCGGGGACCCGCCGCCGGTGCGGGCGGACCGGGACCGTGTGGAACAAATCCTCGAGAACCTGATGAACAACGCGATGAAGTATTCGCCGACCGGCACGCCGGTGGAAGTGACGGTGACGCCGCCGGCGCCGAGCCATGCGGGCGCGGTGCTGGTCTCCGTCACCGACCACGGGCGGGGGATTTCGGCGGAGCGGATTCCGTCGCTGTTCGAGAAGTGGAGCCGCAACGGGCTGGCGCAGAACACCGGCCCGCGCGGCACCGGCCTGGGGCTCGCCATCACGAAGTCGCTCATCGAAGTGCAGGGGGGGCGGCTGACGGTGGAGAGCGAGCCCGGGCATGGGAGCACCTTCAGTTTCTGCTTGCCAGTCGTGTCGGAAGCAGTGCAGGCCGAGCTTGAGAAAGGAGCAGACCGCCGTGCAGACCACCAACCATTCGCGGCCCAGCGTGCTCATAGCGGATGACGACCCGAGTTTACGGGTCCTGCTGCGCGAGATTCTGAAAGAAGAGTTCGACATCCGCGAGGCGACGGACGGGGACGAGGCCCTGGCGGCGGCGTATTCGGACGACCCGCCGGATGTGATGATACTCGACCTCCTGATGCCGCGCGTCAACGGGCTGGAAGTGTGCCAGCGGCTGCGCGAGCGCGCGGACACCAGCAACATTGCGGTCCTGGTGCTGACGGCGCGGTCGAGCAGCGTGGACCAGCGGCTCGTCGATGCGCTCGGGGCGGACGCGTACCTGTCGAAGCCGTTCCAGCCGCTCGAGGTGTTGAGTCTGACGCGCGTCTTGGCGCGCGCGAAGCGCAACCTGGCCACCGCGTAGCGGGTCCACGCCCCCGCCCGCTGCTATACTGGCGCGACGGAAGCCGATGTCGCGTCGCGCGCGGGCGCTTTGCATTGCGATTCCCCCGATGGCCATCGCCGCGCTGGCGGTGGCCGCGCTCTGGGGTCCGGCGCGCCTGCGCTCCGTCGCGGGCGCGCAACTGCAACGGGCCTTAAGCGATGCGCTGTCCGGCGCCGTCACACTGGGCAATCTCGGGGGCGATCTGTCCGGGCGCGCGCAACTTCATGACCTGACGCTGACCGACCCGCAGGGCGGGCCGCTCCTGGCCATCGGCAACATTGGGCTGACGCTCGACCCAGCCGCCGCCCTTCTGCATTGGCAGCAACCCCTCGCTGCGCTGAAGCGGCTGACGGTCACGGATTTCCGCCTCACCGTCGAACACACTCCCGCGGGATGGAACTTTGCCGGGCTGCTGAAGCCGCGGCGGCGGCCGGCGCGGGCGCCGTTCGAGGGGGCCATCGAATTTGCGCGCGGGACGATGCAGTTGCGCGACACGACACGGGCGGCGCCGCTGGAAGTCACACTCACGGACTGCGTCGGCACAGTCACCTTCACTCGCGACGGCGGTTACCAAGGAGAACTCTCGGGACGCGACGCGAGCGGGCGGCTGGGGCGCGTGCGGCTGACGCTGACGGCGAACCCCACGCATATCACGACGGTCACGGCGGCGGTGACGGGCGCCGCGGTCGGCCCGATTTGGAAGGCGCTGGCGCCGACGGAGACCGTGGCGCTGGCGGGCGGGACAGCGGACGCGGAAGTGACGGTGACGATCGCGCCTGGTTCGGACGAACCGCCATCAGTGTTCGCACGCGGGCAAGTGCGCGGCACGCGGCTGACAGCGCAGGGCGCGCCGCCGATTCATGACTTGAGCGGCGCCTTCGCGTACACCGGCGATGCAATTCTGCTGGAACGCGTGACGGGGCGGGTAGGCGGCGGGCGGGTGCTGGTGAACGGCGCCGTCCGCGACCTGCAGGCGCCGCATCTGGACCTCGAGGCGCAAGTGCTGGGGCTGTCGCCGGCAGCGGTGGCGCAGTGGCTGCCAAAGTCGCTGCCAATCCAGGCGACGGGCGCCATCAGCGGGCAGGTAGCGGTCGTAGGGCCGCTGGCAAATCCACAAGTGGAAGTGATCGCGTCGGCGCCGCGGCTGGCGGTCTCGGGACACGCGGTGGAACAGGCGCAGTTGCACGCGTTTTACGCGGACGGGCTGGTGTATGTGCAGCACGCGCAGGGACTCGTGGCGGGGGCAAAGGTCGGCGGCGAAGCATGGGCGACGACGGGCGCCCTTCGACCGCGCTCAGGGTCGGCGACGCAGCCGTCAGCGTTCTTCCGCGGGACGGTGACGGGCGCGGACCTGGCGACGCTGGCGAAGACGAAGACGGTGAAGGCGTTGAGCAGATCGGCGTTGCCAGCCCATGAGGGAACGGCGGAGGCGGCGATTGGGGGACGGTTTGAGGGAAGCCCCTCGACTTCCCTCGGCTCCGCTCGGGACGGGTCGCTCGGGGTCGCCCGCGCAAGCGGCGGGCGGTGGCGCGTCGCGGCGGATGTGATGGCGCGGAACGGGGTGGCGGGGCCGGTCGGCTTCGATGTCGTGCGCGCGCAAGTCGAGACGGATGGGAAGATAACGCGCATCGCACGCGCGGCGGCGGAGACGGGCGTGGGGGTGTTCGCCGGCGGCGGGATCGTTGGCGCCGACGGCGCGCTCGATGCGCGCGTGTTCTCGCCGAACCTGGCCGTCGGCGCGATCGGGGGGCTGACGGGTGTGGCCGTCGCGGCGCGGCAGGCGGCAGCGAGCGCGCACTTGACCGGCACGCTGCGCGCCCCCGCGGTCGAGGCGATGGTGCAACTGGCGTCCGGTGAGGCGGCCGGACTGCCGTTCGATTTGATTCAAGCGCATGCCCGGTTTGCCGGGGACCGGCTGGATATCGAGCGGGCGCAAGTGCGGAGCGAGGGCGCGCTGCTCGATGCGCATGGCACCATCACCGAGCCGCTGAAAGGGAAAGAGGCGGCGCTGGCGCTGACGGTCGATGCGCGCAATGTGTCGCTGGCGCGGCTGGCGGAGTTTGCGCCGGTGGGGCTGCCGGAGAGCACGAAGTCGCTGCTGCTGCCGTTGAGCGGCTACCTCAATGATGTCGTGACGGTGAACGGGACGCTGGCGGCGCCGCAAGTGGCCGGGCACGCGATTTTGGTGTTTCCGGTGGTGGCGGGCTTTCCGCTGGAGCAAGGAGATGTCGCGTACCGCTATGCGGACGGTACGCTAATGCTGGACGAGGCGACCTTCACCGGCGGCTCCGCAGAACACCAGACGCTCATCACCGGCAGCGGCCAGTACGCGCTGAAGGGCGCGGCGGATGTCGCGTTTTCGGCGACGGGGATTCCGCTGCACAAACTGCCGGCGCCGGCGTTGTCGGACACGCGGGTGGCGGTCTGGGGCTGGGTGGATGTGGACGGCTCGCTGCGCGGCTCGGCGCCGACGCTGTCGGTGCACGCGCGGGCGCCGACGCTGGAATTGAACGGGCAGACGCTGACCGATTTCGAATTGAACGGGTCGTGGGACCCGGAGGCGTACGCGCTGGAGCCGGTGTCATTCCGATTCGGCGGCGGGGATTACCGGCTGGTATGGCGCTCGAACTTCGATGAGGGGCTGCGGGCGCAGCTATCGATTGCCGGGGCGTCAATCGAGCCGCTGACACGGCTGCTGGACGGCACGCTGCGGCGCGCGGATGGGTCGCGCACGCGGCTCGGCGCGCAGCTGGCGGCGGTGCCGCGGCCGTTGCGCGGGCGCCTCGACGCCGACCTGGCGGTGCAAGTGGGTCAGCCGATCACCGGGTCGGCGACGCTGGATGTCACGGAAGCGGAGATGGGCGGCAAACCGTTCCCGATTTTGCACATGGCGCTGACCTACACATATCCGGCCATTCATCTCACCACGCTGACGCTCGAACAGGGCAATGCGACCGCGACTGCGGAAGGCACCATTGACCCGAACGGCGACATTGACCTTTCGGTGATTGCGCGCAACTTGAGCGCGGAACTCGTCCAGCCCTGGCTGGGGCGGGTGCCAGCGGAGGGATCGGCGGATGTGTATGCGGTGCTGCGGGGGCCGTTCACGGCGCCAGTGATGCAGGCGTCGGTCGAGGCGGCGCCGCTGCGGCTGTGGGGCCGCGACCTGGAGGGGTTCCGCATTGAATACCTGACGGTGGACGACGCCGGCGTGCACATCGCGCAGGGGACCATTGCGGCAGGGGGCGATGAGGTGCAGTTTTCGGGCGAATTCCCGATGCTGCTGGGGCCGTGGCCGATGCTCGACCCGCGGCGGTCGCTGGCGCTGACCTTTGACTTGCAATCGGGGGGGCGGGGCGTGGTGAAGACGCTGTTGCCGGGCGTGACGCTGGGCGCCGGCACGCTGGGGGGGACGGTGACCGTCACCGGGACGAGCGACGCGATTCAGTGGGGCGGCGCGGTGCATCTGGCGGACGCGGCGATCGAGTCGGACTACCTGGGCGCGCCGCTGACGCACGCACAGGGGACGGTCAAGTTCGCCGGCAGTGAAGCGCGCCTCGACGAAGCAACCGCGATGCAGGGCGACCAGACCGTGACGCTCGCCGGTCACGCGGCGCTGCCGGACTCGTTGCACGCGTCGGCGTGGCGCGCGCAGCCGTACGAGGCGGAGGGCACCGCGCCGGCGCTGGCGGTACGCTATCCGCGCCGCTTTGACGGGACCGCGGCGGCGGCGCTGCGCGTCGAGCGCGCGACGGCGCAACAAGCGCGGCCCGCGATCACGGGCACGCTGCATCTCGCTTCGGGCAGCATCCGACTCGCCACGCAGCCGGCGGCGACGACGCCGCCGGCGTTGGACGCGAGTCTCGATGTGGACTTGACGGTGGGGCCGGGCGTGTGGATTCGCGGCGGACAGTTCGAGGTCAATCTGGAAGGCAAAGGCCATCTGGGCGGGACGATCCGCGAGCCGGAGGTGCGGCTGGCGCTGGACGGGCTGGAGGGGTTTGTGCGAGCGCCGGGCGGGCGGCTGCGCATTCAGGAGTTCCATCTGGAAATGACGGCCTCATGGCGGGCGGTGGAGGCGACCATCACGCTGCGCGCGGAGGGAACGGTGGGCGAGCGGGTGGTGTCGCTGGCGATGGCGGGGCCGCTCGACCAGCCGCAGGTGACGCTGCACTCGGTGCCGCCGGCGCCGGAGGGGGAACTGTACGCGGAGGTGTTCGGCATCAACCCGCAAGTGACGGGCGGGACGGACTTCCGCGGGGCGCTCGTGCAGCAGATGCTGGGCGGGCTGTCGAGCACGATCTTCGGGCCGGCGTTCGGCGAGATCGCGCGGACGCTGGGGCTGAACGAGTTCGGCTTCGAGTTCGATGAGTCGCAATCGGTGCGGATACGCGTGTCGACGGCGCTGGGCGAGCGGCTGATCTTGAGTTATTCGACGGTGGGGAGCGCGACGGTGCCGAACCGCGCATTCCGCGTCGCGTATCGCGCGGGGCGGCGCTGGTGGGTGGCGTTCACGACGCAGGAGCCGCGCGAGAACCGGCTGGAAGTGAGCGCGTTTTTCCGCTTCTGACGCTTGCCGGTCGCGCGCGGGCTGTGTTAGACTGCGCGCCGTCGGCAGGACCGCGCACCAAATCCCCGGGGCCCCCCGTGGAGGACGCCACCGCATGACACTTCGCGCCAGCGCTGTTGCCGCCGCCCTCATCACTGTCGCGCTGGTCTTTCCCGCCATCGCTCAAGAGCCCGCCCCGGAGCCGGAACCGGAGCCGCTCGGCCCGCCGACCCTCGTCGAGCGTGTCATCGAGGGCAACGCGGGCATCACGACCGACACCATCCTCGCCGCGGTGCAGTCGCAGGTGGGGCAACCCTACGACCGTAACCAAGCCGCCGCCGACGCCCGCGCCATCAAAGCGCTGGGCTGGTTCGTGGCAGTGGACTTCCGGGTGGAGCCGGCGCCGGGCGGGGCGCGCCTGGTGTTCATCGTGGAAGAGTACGACCGATTGATGGGAGTGGAATTCGACGGCAATACCGTCCTGATGCAAGAA
Organism: uncultured bacterium; assembly: GCA_964400165.1. Lineage (GTDB taxonomy): Bacteria > Armatimonadota > Hebobacteria > CAYNSX01 > CAYNSX01 > CAYNSX01. The sequence goes on along the minus strand of CAYNSX010000027.1, from coordinate 23,134 downwards.
GAATTGCAGTCGGTGCTGGTGTCGAAGGTGGGCGAGGTTATCAACGAGCGCAACCTCGACAAGGACATGCAGAACATTCTGCAGATGTATCAAGACCGCGAGTATCCGATCGTGGACTTCAGCCAGTTGCCGACGCGGCGGCAAGTCGAGGGCGGCTCGATCATCGTCTATCACCTGCTCGAAGGCGTGATCGAAGAGATTCGGATTCAGAACAACACGAAGACGAAAGACTGGGTGATCCGACGCGAGTTGTTCACCCAAGTGGGGCAAGTGCTGTGGCTGAAGTTGCTGCGGCGCGATGCGCAGCGGCTGTTTGCGAAGGATTGGTTCGACAACATCGACACCCGGCTGCTGCCGGGGAGCGAGCCGGGCAAGGTCATCGTCGTCCTGATCGTCACGGAACGGAAGACGGGGTTCCTGGCGTTCGGGGTGTCGTGGACTTCGCTGCAAGGGTTCGTGGGGACGATCGACTTGAGCGACTCGAACTTCCGCGGAAACGGCGTGCGGCTGCTGGCGCGCGGCGAGTTCGGCGGGCAAGACTCCTTCGAGTTTGGCTACGGCACGGACTGGTTCGGCGGCGGGCCGACGCACTTGGATGCGTCTGTGTACGACCGGCTGATTGCGCGGCAGGCGTTCGATGCGGGCGGGTCCTTCCTGTTCCGGGAGAACCGGCAGGGCGCGACGGTGTCGTTCAGCCGGCCGCTGAAAGTCGACCCCTTCGGGCCGGAAACGCGCGCGTTCCTGTCGCTGCGCAACGATGAGGTCAGCGCCTCGCCCATCCCCGGCGGCACGCTGCCGGATGTGGATTTTCTCGACCCGTTCACGATTCGGAGCATCGGGCTGGGCGTGCAGCGCGACACGCGCGTTCCATACCCCCAGTATCCGGTTGGCGGCACCTTCATGACGGTGCAGGGCGAGGTGTCGGGCTTCGGCGGGGCGCCGTTCAACAAGGTGCGGATCGACTGGCGGCGGTACATCCGAGTCGGCAAGGCGCATGAAGACCCGTGGCAGACGCGCGTGGTGGCGTTCCGGTTGATTGCCGGCACCATCACCGGCGACCCGCCGGGGCTGGAGAACTTCTTCCTGGGCGGGCCGGACACGCTGCGCGGCTACGATGTCTTCCGGTTCCCGGGACGCAACATGGCGCACCTGAACTTCGAATACCGGCACCCGATCGGCAGCCGGATCAGTTTGGTGTTCTTCACCGATGTCGGCGATGCGTGGGCCGGGCCGTTCGCGGAGGCGTTCGGCGACCCGAACTTCAAGTTGCATGTCGGGTACGGGATCGGGCTGCGGTTCGCCGTGCCCGGGCTGGGACCGATCCGAATTGACCAGGGGTTCAGCGTCGAGAAGTCGCAGTTGTACTTCAGTATCGGGCACGCGTTCTGAAGCGTCTAAGGCGTACTCGAAGGAGGACGCACGGATGAACAAGTGGATTTCCCCCGCCATCTTTCTCGCATTGATCGGCGCGGTGCTGGGCGCGGCGAGCGCGCCGTCGCCGGCATTCGGCACGCTGGATATGACGAAAGTCCGCGAGCAATTCAAGGCCTACCAGGAGGCCAACAAGAAGTTTCAGGAGTTCATGACCGCGGAGACGCGCGAGTTGCAGAAGTTCGCCATCGCCTGGTCACTGGACGACAAGGACCGCGACCGCCTGCTGAAACTGATGGACATCACCGCGCAGACGACGACGCAGCGAGAGGAAGTGCAGACGCTGCTGAAGCAGCACAACGACAAACAGGCGCGCTACACCGCGTTGCAGGGCAAAGAAAGCCGGACACCGGCGGAAACCACCGAGTACCAAACCCTGGACATGCTCTACAAGCGCCGCCAGCAGGACCTGGACCGGGCGCAGGACGACTCCGAAGCACGCACCCGGGCGCGCCAGCAGGAAATGCAAGCGCCGCTCGACGCGCACATCCAGACCGTCGCCGGGCTGCTGGCCCAGGAGCGCGGCTACCTGGCGGTGCTGCTGAAGGAGACCGTAGTGTGGGGCGGCGTGGACATCACCGACGATTTCGTGCAACGGCTCAATGCCACGCCCGTGGCCCCGAAGTAAGCGGCGGGCGCGCACTCCGGCGCAGCGCCAAACCGCGTTCCTGATCGTCGCCGCCGGCGCGGCGCTTCTGGCGCCGGCGCTGCGGTTCCCGGCGCCCGCGGCCACCCCGACGCGCGCAGCATTCGTGGATCTGTCCGCGCTGATTGACGCGCACCCCCGGTTGAAGGCGCTGGGCGTGCTCGAGGCGTACCGCGCGTTTCTGGCACAGGCGCCCGCGGCCGCGCCGCTCCCCGACCCGATGCCGTTCACGCTGCCGCCATTCCCGACGCCGGCGCCGCAACCGCTGCTGACGGCGGCGGAGCAGCGGGCGCTGGTGGAGAAATATCTCGGCGAACTGGAGGGGACGCTGCGCGGGGGCATCCAGTGGCGGATGCGGGAGTTGCGGGACCAGTGGCAGCGCGAAGCGGCGGCGCGCACGGAGGCGTTCGGCGCCGAACGGCGGACGCGGCTGCGCGGGGAGTTGTCGGCGTTGATGCACGCGCGGCGCGACCGGCTGACCGACCTGCGGTTGCGCGCGATGACGCTGCGGTCGCAGGCGCAGGGGCTGGCCGAACAGGGGCAGGCGGATCTGCGGGTGACGACGGACTTGCGCGCGGCCGAGGAGGCGCTGGCAGCGGAAGAGGCCGGCCTGCAACAGGCGCTCGACGCGGCAGCCGCGGCGGCCGATCTCGAGATCGAGGCCTATGGCGGCGACCAGAGCACCGGCGTGGACGAAACGCTGCGTGCCCGCATCATCGAAGAGGAATTGGGCCTGGCGTCGCTGCTGAAGAGTGAGCGCACGACGCTGCTGGGTGAATTGACGGCGCCGGCGGCGGTGCCTGCGCCGGAGCTGGGCGGCACGATTACAGTGGAGCCTGGGCCGGTCGCGGCGGCGACGACAAAGGCGCGGGCCGCGCAGGCGCAGCGCGTGACGGCCGAACGCGCCAGCCGCCCGGAGGCCACGGTGCGCGTGCAGCGGCTGGAAGACCGGCTGCTGGAGGGGTTGCGGGCGGAAGTGCGGGCGCAGGTGGAGGCGTGGGCGAGGCCGAAGGGCTACCGCGTCCAGTGGGCGCCCGGCCGCGGGGTGCGGGATGTCACCGGCGAGGCGCTCACGGACTTGACCCGCCAATGGCAGACCTTTCTTCCAACAACAGCCGACCCGGCAGGCAAGATGCCTGCCCTCCTGGGGCACGATGCGCCTGACGCTCGCTGATCTGGCGGCGCGGCTTGCAGGCGAAGTCGCCGGCGATGCGGCCACCGAAGTCACCGGCGTGGCGGGCTATGCGACCGTCGCGCCCGGCGAACTGACATTCGTGGACGACCGCGACGCGGCGGGACGGCCGCTGGACGCGGCAACCCTGCAGAAGCGATTGCACGAAGCGCTGGCGAGCGCGGCGGCGGCGGTCATCGTGCCGCGCAGCATCCCCACTGCGGCGAAGCCGTTGCTCCGGGTGACGCATCCGAAACTGGCGTTCGCGCAGGCGCTGGCCATCTTTCATCCGACGCCGCCGCCGCCGCCCGGCGTGCATCCGTCCGCGGTCGTGATGCCCGACACGCAAGTGGACGCGAGCGCGAGTGTCGGGCCGCTTGCCGTCATCACGCCCGGCGCGCGCATCGGCGCGCGGACACTAATCGGGGCTGGGTGTTATATCGGCATGGGCGTGCAGATTGGGGACGATTGCCGCGTCTATGCGCGGGTGGTGCTACAGCGCGGGGTCACGCTCGGCGACCGGGTGACCGTTCACAGCGGTACGGTGATCGGGAGCGACGGGTTCGGCTATGTGCAGGACGAAGGGCGGCACCACAAAATCCCGCAGGTGGGGGGCGTGCGAATCGAGGACGATGTCGAAATCGGCGCCAACACCACCATCGACCGCGGGACGACGGGCGACACGGTGATTGGGGCCGGCACCAAGATCGACAACTTGGTGCAGATCGCGCACAATGTGGTGGTGGGGCGGAACTGCATCATCGTGGCGCAAACGGGAGTGGCCGGCAGCGCGGTATTGGAGGACGGCTGCATCCTGGCTGCCCAGGTGGGCGTCCACGACCACGCCCGGATCGGCGCCGGGGCGATAGTGCTGGGGCGCTCGGGGGTGGTGGCGGATGTGCCGGCGGGGACGGTGGTGTCGGGGTTTCCGGCCCGCCCGCATCGGGAAGAGTTGCAGTTGGAAGCGCTCCGCCGCACCCTGCCGGAAATGCGCGATAATCTGCGCGCCCTGGCCGCACGGCTGGAGCGACTGGACAAGTCGGGAGAGTGAGGAGAGCGGAGAGCATGCTCGCACGAACGATTCGATGGTCCATGCAGGGATTCGCCCTGGCGGCGCTGGTGGCGCTGGCCGGATGCACGACCACCGCCGGCGGGGGCGGCGGATTCCAGATTGTGACCTCGGCGTCGCCGACGACGCTGAAGACCGGCGACATCGTCACCATCACGGTCACGGTCACGCTGCAGAATGTGCTCAACATCCAGATTGACTTCGTGAAACAGGCCGGCGCGACGGGCGCGATCAGCTCGCAGCTGATCGAAGTGGCCAGCCCGCCCGGCAGCAGCACTTGGGTGACGACGATGACCGTGCCGCCGTGTGTCGCGGGTTCCTTCCTGGTGGAAGCATTCGCGCACACGACGGGGGGAACGAGCGGCCCCGGATCGACGACGCCACTGCTGTCGATCACCGACACCAGCGGCGGCAACTGCGGTGGTGACGGCGGCGGCCCGCCTCCGCCTCCGTTCTAGGAGCGGGCGTGCACCGCGTTGGACTGGCGGCCGCGCTGCTGCTGTTGGGCGGCGCGGTTGCATTTGTCTGGTGGCGCGAGCCGGCGACCGTGCCGGTGTCCGCCGCACGGCCCGGCAGCGACCGACCAGCTATCGAGTTGTCGCAGGTGCGCGTGGCGGGCGAGATGAACGAGGAGTTTTCGTGGGCGCTCGACGCCCGCGCCGCCAGCGCCGATGCCGCATCGCAGACGGTGACGCTTGACGGCGTGACGAAGGCCGAATTGCTGCAGCGGGGCGAGCCGCTCCTGCGCGTGACGACCGACCGCCTGACCACGAACCGGCTGACGCGCGATGTCGAGACCGATGGGCCGGTGCGGGCGGCAACCGCGGATGGGTCGTTCGCGCTGGAGTGCGCCGGGTTCCGGTGGCAGGCGCGGGCGCAGCGGCTGGAGTTTGCGGGGCCGGTTCTGGTGACGCTGCGCGACACGGTGCTGCGCGCCGACGCGCTGACCTGGGCGGTGGGCGAGCGCCAGATTACAGCGGACGGGGGCGTCGAGTTGGCGGGGGCCTGGGGACACGCCCGCGCCGCCGAATTTACCTTGCATCTGCGCGACGAGCGGTTCACGCTGGCGGGGCCGGTGCGCGGGGCGCTGGTGTGGCCGGCGGGTTCTTCCCAGGTGGCGGCGATGCCGGCGTCGCTGCGCACGCTGCTGAACGCAGCGGAGGGCCGGCGATGAGCGCACGGCACTTTGCGGCAGTCGTCGTGCTCGCGCTGGGCCTGGCGCCGGTGGCGACGCGCGGCGCGGAGGCGCCGGTGGACAAGCCGCGCGTGCTCGAAATCCTGAACGCCGACCAATGGGAGCACGAAGAGGGGCGGACGGTGCTGTCGGGGCATGTGTCGGTGCGCACCGACGAGTGGGCGTTGCAGTGCGAGTCGCTGACCTACGATGACGAAGCGGGGACGGTGACGGGCGCCGGGCCGCTGACCTTCACGCGCGACACGCTGGCGCTGACCGCGGGCCGTTTGACGGGCGACCTGGGCGCGGACCGCGTCTCGTTCACCGACAAGGTAACTGTCATCGCCACCCCCAAGCCGAAGCCCTCGGACACGCCGAACGCCGAAGCGCCGAAAAAGCCGGACCCGCTGGAACTGCACTGCGACCGGCTCGACTACGACGGCGCGGCGAAGTCGGCGACGGCGGGCGGGCGCATCGAGTTTGCGTACCGCGACCTGAAGGGCACGGCGGGCGAAATGGTGTATGACTTGAACGCCGACCGGGTGGAATTCCGCGGCGAGCCGGCGCCGACCATCACGCGGGCCGACGGGGCGCGGCAGGTTGCGAAGCGGGTGCGCGTCGAATTGACGGCAGGGCGTCTGTTCGCCGAACAGGTGCGCGGGCAGCTGCCCATCACCGACCATCATGAGCCGCCCAAAGAGTGAGCCGCAGGCCGACGGCGCCGCCTCGTTCGAGGAGGCGCTGGCTCGGCTGGAGGCCATCGTCGAGGAGTTGGAGCGGGGCGAGCAGCCGCTGGAGAAGGCCGTCGCGCTCTGTGAAGAGGCGGCGAAGCTGGCGGCGGCGTGCCGGACTCAACTCGACGCCGCCCGCACGCGGGTGGAGCAACTGACGGCCTCGCTCGGGGTCGGCGCCGAAGTCGCGGACGACGACCGCTGACGATGGACCGGGCGGAGGACCTGACCGGCGCCCTGCGGGCGGTGGCGGCGCAAGTGACGCGCCATCTCGACACGCACCGGCTCGACGACACGAAGACACCCCCCGACTTGCGCGAAGCGATGTGGGCGTACTTGCAGCGCGGCGGGAAATGCCTGCGGGCGGCGATGCTGCTCTGGTCGTATGGCGCCGCGGGCGGGCGCGGGCGGGCGCCGATCGGGGCGGCGGCGGCCGTCGAGGTCTACCACACTTGGACGCTGGTGCACGACGATGTCATCGACCGCGACGCGCAGCGGCGCGGCGGGCCGACGGTGCACGAGGCGGCGCGGCGGCGCGCGCAGGAAGAGCTGGGGCTCGACGCGGCTGCGGCGCGGCATTACGGCCTGTCGACCGCCATCCTGGCAGGCGACCTGCAACACGCCTGGGCGATTTCGTTGCTGCGCGATATCGCCAAGCGGCAGGGCGCGCCCCTGTCCAAAGGCAGGGCGCCCCGCCCCCGCGTGCCGGGGTCTGGGGCGCCGGCGGAGCTGGTGCTCGATTTGATCGCCGACCTGGAAGGCACGGTGCTGGCGCGGCTGGCGGAGGGCGAGTTATTGGATGTGCGCTACAGCCAGGTGCCGCCGGATGCCGTGAGCGAGAAGGACATCATTGATGTGCTGGTGCGCAAGACGGCGTATCTGTATGCCTTCGCAGCGCGGGCCGGGGCGCGGCTGGCGGGGGCGCCGCGGGCGGTGGTGGAGCGGCTGTCGCAGTTCGCCATGCACGCCGGGACGGCGTTCCAATTGCACGACGATGTGCTGGGGCTGCTGGGGTCGGAGGAGGCGCTGGGCAAGCCGGTCTTCGCCGATTTGCGCGAGGGGAAGCGCACCACCATTCTGCACCACGCCTGGCGGCGGGCGACGCCGGTGGAGCGGCGCGTGCTGGGCGCCGTCGTCGGCAACCGGCGGGCGACCACAGGGGAATTGAACCAAGCGGTCGAACTTCTGGTACGGTTGGGGGCAGTCGAGCACACGCGGCGGCTGGCGCAGCGCTGGCAGCGGCGTGCACAGGCCGCGCTGGAAACGGTGCCGCCGTCGCCGTATCGTGACCGCCTGGCGGCGCTGGCGCACACGATGGTGGCGCGGTCACATTGAGGGATGCCGACGGAACGATGCCTCGCCTGATCGACGCCATCGAATCGCCCGCCGACCTGAAGCGGCTGTCGCGTGAGCAACTGCCGCAGGTGGCGCAGGAATTGCGCGGGGCGATCATCGAGGCGATTTCGAAGACGGGCGGGCACTTCTCCGGGCCGCTCGGCGCGGTGGAATTGTGCATCGCGCTGCACCGCGTCTTCGACAGCCCGCGCGACCGGCTGATTTTCGATGTCGGCTACCAGGGCTTCGCGCATAAAATTCTGACCGGCCGGCGCGACCGCTTCGGGACCATCCGGCAACTGGGCGGGCTGGCGCCGTTCTTGAGCCGGGCGGAGAGCGAGCACGACATTTTCGGCGCCGGGCACGGGGGCACCTCGCTGTCGGCGGCGGTCGGCATTGCGACGGCCCGCGACCTGCAGAAGGACGACTACGATGTCGTCGCCATCATCGGCGACGGGTCGATCACGGCGGGAATGGCCTATGAGGCGCTCAACCAAGCCGGACACCTGGGGCAGCGGCTGCTGGTCATCCTGAACGACAACGGGATGTCGATCGCGCCGAATGTCGGGGCGCTGAACCGCTACACGACGCGCATCCGCTCCGACCCGCGGCTGGAGCACTTGGAAGAAGTCGGCAAGCAGATGCTGCACAAACTGCCGCTGGGCGATGCGATGCTGGATGTCGCCAAGAAGTTCAAGCGCGGGACGCTGCAACTGGTCGTCCCCGGGATGTTGTTCGAGGAACTCGGCTTCACCTACCTGGGGCCGATCGACGGGCATGACATCGACCTGCTCATCGAGATGCTCGAGCGCGCCCGCCAACTGCGCGAGAAGCCGGTGCTGCTGCACATTGTCACGCGCAAGGGGAAGGGCTTCGAGCCGGCGGAAGAGGACGCCTGGAAATGGCACACGGCGGTGCCGTTCGACCCGCAATCGGCGAAGCCGCTGGACCTGCCGAAGGGCACGACCTACACGCACACTTTCACCGACACACTGATCCGGCTGGCGGAACAGGACCCGCGCGTCGTGGCGATCACCGCAGCGATGCCCGACGGTACGGGGCTGGTGGAGTTCGCCGAGCGGTTCCCCGACCGGTTCTTCGATGTCGGGATGGCGGAGCAGCACGCTGTGACCTTCGCCGCGGGGCTGGCGGCGAATGGGATGCGGCCGGTGGTCGCCATCTACTCCACTTTCTTGCAGCGCGGGTTCGACCAGATTGTGCACGATGTCTGCGTGCAGCGACTGCCGGTGTTGTTCGCCATCGACCGCGGCGGGCTGGTGGCGGAAGACGGGCCGACGCACCACGGCGCGTTCGACCTGGTCTACCTGCGCGGGTTGCCGAATATGGTGATGATGGCGCCGAAGGATTTGACGGAACTGGCGGCGATGTTGCGCACCGGCCTGACGCTCGACCAGCCCTGCGCGGTGCGCTATTCGCGGCATGCCGGTCTGAACGCGCCCGACGGGTTGCCCGACCTGCTGCCGATCGGGCGGGCGGAGTTGGTGCGCGACGGGCGCGATGTGGCGATCGTGGCACTTGGGTACATGGTGGAGCCGGCGCTGGAGGCGGCCAACCGGTTGCAGCACGAAGGCATCGAAGCGGCGGTGATCAACGCCCGCTTCACGAAGCCGATGGACCAGGAGTTGATCTGCGAGGTGGTAGGGCGGTGCGGGCGGCTGGTGACGGCGGAAGACGGGGTGCTGGCGGGCGGGTTCGGGTCGGCGGTGCTGCAGGCGCTGGGGGCAGGCGGCGTGTCGCCGGCGGGCGTGGCGCAGATCGGGATTCCGGACCGCTTCATCGAACACGGGCCGCGCGGGGCGCTGCTCGATCGCCTGGGGATGACCGCGGACGGGATGATGGCGCGGTGCCGCTATCTGATGGGGACCGCCGCGACTGCGGCGCCGGCGGGCTCGTAATGACCCCGGTCGGCGGCCAGCGGAAAGGCAACCGACCACTCTCGCTGTTCACATCTCCCTTCACCCAGTGGGCCGGCCGATGATCGCCGAAACCCTCGAAGTGCTGCTGGCGCTGCAAGAGATCGACCTGGCGCGCGACCACAATGCCGAAATGACGGCGGCGCTCGACAACGGTGATGCACAGCGCGCGCTGGTCGATGACCTGCGGGCGCTGGCCGAGACGACTTCCAAGGCGCACTACAACGCCGAGAAAGAAGCGCTCGACGCGGAACTCGAAGTGAAGAGCGTCGAAGACAAGCGCAAACAATTCGCCGAGAAAATGGGCAGCGGGCGCATTCGCAATCCGAAGGAACTGGCGGATCTCGAAGCCGAGGTGAACGCGCTCACCCGGCAAGCGGACAAGTTGCAGGACAAGACGCTGTCGCTGATCGACGCGGTGGAAGCGGCGAAGGCGGCGATGGAGCAGGCGCGGCACGACCTGCAGGAGGCGAAGGCGAAACTGGCGCTGCTGGCGGCGACTTACGAGCGCGAGACGGAACGCCTGACGCGGGAACAAACGGACTTGGACGGAAAGCGCGCGCTGCTCGTCGGGCAGGTGCCGGCGGAATTGCTCCGGCGCTACGAACAGTTGCGAGCGCGGAAGGGCGGGCTGGCGGTGGTGCGGGTGACGGGCGACAACTGCCCGGGCTGTTCGGTCAACATCCCGAAAGACTTGATGCGAACGCTGGGCAAAGCGGCAACGGTGACGACCTGCGACGGCTGCGGGCGCATCTTCGTGGCACCGGTGCAGGAAGTCGCCGACTCGATCGTGTAGTCGCGCCGCTAGGCGCGAGTGGTGGCGAGCAACTCTTCCGCCGCGGTGACCGCGGCGTCCAAGCGGGTGAGGCCGTCGTCGAGTTGCGATTCGGTCAGGACGAGCGGCGGCTCGAGACGGATGACGCGGGGGTTGTTGAGCGTGTAGGCGGCGAGCAGGTGTTGGTGCGCGCATTGCGCAATGGTCAGGCCGGCGACATCGGCGTCGGCAAACTCCACGCCGATGAGCAGTCCGCGGCCGCGGACGGCGGTCAGCGTGCCGCTGTGGCGGGCGAGCGTCCCTTGCAGGCGCTCCAAAGCCAGATCGCCGAGGCGCCCGGCGCGGGCGGGCAGGCCCTCCTCGATGGTGGCGTCGATGGCGGCGCAGGCGGCGGCGCAGGCGAGCGGATTGCCGCCGAAAGTAGAGGAGTGCAACAGCGGATTCTCGATGAGCGCCGCCCAGTGCGGCGGGCGGGCGGTGAAGGCGCCGATGGGCAGGACACCGCCGCCGAGCGCCTTGGCGGTGGTGAGGATGTCGGGGACGACGCCGTCGGGCTCGCAGGCGAACATCGTGCCGGTGCGGCCGAGGCCGGTCTGCACCTCATCGAGAATCAGCAGCGCGCCGGCGGCGTCGCAGATGGCGCGGGCTTCGGTGAGATAGCCGTCGGGCGGGACGATGACGCCCGCCTCGCCCTGGATGGGTTCGAGGATGACAGCGGCAGTCCACTCGGTGACGGCTTCTTGCAGCGAAATCGAATCGCCGAATGGCACATGGGTCACGCCGGCGACGAGCGGGCGGAACGGCTCGCGGAAGACCTCGCGGCCGGTGACGGAGAGCGCGCCGAAGGTCTTGCCGTGGAAGCCGTTGTGGGCGGCGACAAATTCCTGGCGGCCGGTGGCGGCGCGGGCGAGTTTCAGCGCGCCTTCGACGGCTTCGGTCCCGCTGTTGCAGATGAAGGAGTACTGCAGGTCGCCGGGGGTGATGGCGGCAAGTTTTTCCGCCAGGCGCGCCATCGGTTCGTTCAGCAGAATTTTCGCGGAGAGCGGCAGGCGGTGGAGTTGCTCGCTGACGGAAGCGATCACTTTCGGATGGCGATGGCCGAGGGTGAAAACGCCGAAGCCGCCGAGAAAATCCAGCCACTCATTGCCGGCAGTGTCGCGCACGACGGCGCCCTGCGCCTCCCATTCGACGGCGTCGAAGCCCATGAATTTGATCAGGCGGGCGATGCCCGGGTTGAGGAACTGGCGGTAGGCGTCGAGGATGTCGTCGGCGTTCGGCAGCGGCATAGTGTCATTCTATCCCACAGGGAGGGGTGAGGCCGCGGCGAACCAGTGCGGCGTGGGCGTTGACATCCAACCCGTCGCCACGCTGACCGATGTCCTGGAGTGCGAGCGCCGCTTCGAGGGCATCCCGATCGCGCACGGCAACTTCGGCGTGGTGGTGCGCCAGCAGGGGGAGTGGATCGCGACGGGGTGGATGCTGCTGCCCGACCAGCCATTCGACACCCTTGTTGGCTATTGGAACGGGGAGCGCGCGGCGGTCACCGAGCCGGCGCCCAGCCCCGATGTCAGCAAGGCCTTTCCGACCATCGCGCACGCCGGCCGGTCAAGATTCTCGATGCCACTGCCGGACGCATTTGCGGATTCGCCGCCGATCGGACACTTGGCGGTGATCGGCGAGGTTGGCGGCGCGCCGGCGGCGCGGATGACCACGGTGGTTCGGGCGGACATCGGGTCGGCCGTGCCGGTTCCGCCCGCGCAGTTGATCGAACGCGTCGTGGGCATGCCGAATGCGCCCTATTTCTTGACGAGCGGGTTGAAATCGTTCACCGAGTTTGCGCTGTCCATCAACCGGCACCGGGAGTTGTCATCGCTGCACCGGGTCCTCGATTGGGGCTGCGGGTGCGGCCGGGTGAGCGTGCACTTTCTGCAGTTGCTTGATGCACCGGGTTTGGAATGGCACGGCTGCGACATTGACGGCGAGGCCGTCACTTGGTGCGCCGAGCATCTGCAACCGGGCCGCTTTGTGCGGGTCGACCCGTGGCCGCCGACGGGGTTTGCCGACGGGATGTTCGATGTGGTGATCGGGTTTTCGGTGTGCACGCACCTGCAGCGGGCGGCGCAAGCGGCGTGGCTCGCCGAAATACGCCGCATCATCGCGCCGGGCGGGCTGTTTCTGACCTCCACGCATGGAGACTATGTCGCGCACTTCGCGCCCCGCGACCGCGCCGCGGAATTGCTGCGGCAGGGCATTTCGGATGACACGCCAGACCGGCGGTGCGATGGGATCGCGCCGCCCGGCTATTACCGGGGCGTCTTCCAGACCCGCGACTACACCGTACGGGAGTGGTCGAAGTCCTTCGAGATTCTCGACTACATCGAGCGCGGGATGGGCAATTATCAGGACCTGGTGGTGATGCGCCGGCCGCGGTGAGGGAGGGCCCGCCGACGGCCAGGAACACAGCCGGGAGCGGAGAAGTCGAATACGCGGAGGGGCGAATGCGGCCATTTTGCCTTTGCTGCGTTCTGGTATGGCTCGCCGGGCAGGGGTGCGCGGCGCCGGCACAACCGGCGCCAGGGACGGCGTTGCCGGCGAAGCCCGATGTCGCCCTAGTCGAAGCGTCCACGGTCGAAGCGCCAACGGACCGAACTCTCGTGGTGCAGTCGATCGTGGCCTGGGAGTGGGTCTATCGCTTCGAAGGTTTGACGGTCGGCGGGCCGCCGTCCAAACAGACGCGCGGCGGCGTGACCCTGGAAGTGACGGGCTCCGGACGCACCGGGGAAGGAACGGACGACGAGAGGGTCCGCGTGACCTACTCCGCGACGCGACCGAAGGCCATTGGCGAACTGCGGTTCGTCACCGTTGAGGCGCTGTCGAACGGCCGGACGGTCGTGTCAGCGGGCAGTCGGTTCGGGCAAACGGGGAGCGCCATCACCGGGCGCTGGGACCTGTGGGGCCGCGACCTTCCCGATCGCTTCACGCTCGCCGTCACCGTTCGCCAGCCCCTTCTGCCGGACGAACTCATCGCGCTGCAACAGGCCCGCGGCCCGTTGATTCCCGGGGAGGTGCCGTACGCGGTGGTGCAGGCGCGGCTGTCGGAGGCCGTCGAGCGCGTGACGGGGACGCGCTGGGCGATCTCCGACACGAACGCGCCGACGGGCGAACTGTTTTCGCATCCCGTGTACGAGTTCGGCATCGGCGGCGGACCCTTCCCGCGCGAAGTGCGGATCAGCCGGCTGACGGGAGAGGTGCTGGCCGTGAGCGGTCAGATTGTTGACCGGATGCAGATTCCGGGAAGCGACCCCGTCGAACGGATTTGGAGTTTCGTTACACAGTGGTGCCCCGACTATCCGCGCGATCGGGCAGTAGCCGACGACCCGCCGTCGGTCGTGTATTCGTGGGATGACCAGGGCAATCGCGCGCTTCAGTATGGCTGGTTCGTCCCAGACATGGCCGACCCCTCCACGGGAGAGCATCTGACCGTCGAGGTCAACACAAAGGGTCGGCCGACGGCGATGTACCGGCTGCTGGGCACGACGGCAAACCGCCCGTCAGTGTCGCTGGCACGCGCCGAGGGGGCAGCGACGGCGTTCCTGCGAGAGCGCAGTGTCGACACGAGCGGCTACGCGACGAGCGAGGTCAACCGGCAGTACCGAGGCGGGACGCTCTCGTGGCCGCGGGACCGCGGGCGGCCGAGTGCGGACGCGGTGCCGTGGCGGTTCATGCGGATGCTGGAATTCCGGCCGACGGACTTGACGCGTGAGTCCCACTGGGTGTGGGTGGACGCGCACACGGGGACGGCGCGTGACTGGATGCCCTTCCCCACCCCGACCGCCAAGGAGCGGGCAGTGATGATGGGGCCACCCGACTCTCCGCCGGCGCGGCCATCGCCGCCACCGCTCGCCGACGCCAGCCAGGCGCCGTACGAAGCGCTGTTGCAGCACGGGGGCGGCATACCGGAGACGCCCTTTGAGCAAGTGTTGAACCCCGCTGAAGCCCCAGGGCCGCCAATGGACTTCGATGCATTCGTCGCGCTCATTCCAGTGAAGCCGCCGCTGTCACGCATCGAGCGGATGTTCCCTGACACCCAGGGCACGATGGCCTTCACCCCGTTGTATCCGGCGCTGCCGCCGGGAAGCCGGATCGCCCGTGCGATTCAGATCGGCGAGCGTGACGGCAACGGCAATCAGGCGCGCAGTCGCACGACGCGGGCGGTGGCGGTGTACTACGCGTCGCCGGCGGAGGTGCTGTTCTTCATGGCGACTGTGCCGGGCCTGGCGCCGAAACTGGAGCAGCCAAAGAGTTTCTCGATCGCCTCCGGCATCAGCGGAACCACCGGAACCTTGCGTGGCATTCCTGCGGCGCGGGCCGAGTTCCCCAATTGCACGATGCTGCTTTTGGGGAAGCAGGCACCGGAGGCGCTGGCGGATCGGCTGTGCAACGCGTCGCCGGGCGGTGTCGGCAGCGGCGGTCCGCTGGACGGGGTCGGCGCACAGTCATGGATCGTGCCCGGCGTGACGCCGGGAACGAAGGGACCGTTGCTCAAGGTTGCGATCGGAGCGGAGCAGTTGGTCGTTCAATCGCTGCAACGGGTCGGTCCGGAGTTCGTGGTCGAGGGGCAGGTGCCATCAAGTTGGGCGGGCCCGAACACCGGGCGAATGGCGGTCGCCTGCTGGGTTATTGACGCCGCGGGACGCTTGTGGCGGGGACGCGGGTCGTCTTGGGACACCAAGAGCGGCGCGTTCGAGATGACGCTGCAGCCGACGCGGGCGGTTGCCGGCGAGGCCGACCCGGCGCCGCGGATGCCGCTGCTCGTCATCGTGAAGGGGCCTGGAACCGTGGCGCCCGTGCCGCGATCGACTGCGGAATTGTCATACCTGCCGATGGCGGGACGGGAAGTGCGATATCAGCCGGTGCCGCACTGGGCCGTCACTCTCCGTTTGGAACATGTGCGCCTCGGCGATTCGGGACTCACCAAGGCCGGCGGCGGGCAGCAATTCCGCGTCTCGGCGTCAGCGGGTGGCTCGAACGCTGCCGGGACGCCGGTTGTGGCACTGATGGTGGAACAGCAGGGCAGCCAGTCGTCTTCTGTGCGGTATGAGATCGACCGGATGACGCTCATTGACCAAAATGGGAAGCGCTGGCCGTACAACCCGAACGGCGGGGAGTCGTTCCGACAGACCTCGCCGTCCGGACGAGCGGCAACCGCGAAGTGGCAGGAAGGCGGGTGGTTCTTCGCGGTGGACCGCCTGCCGACTGAATTCACTGTCGAGGTAGACCTGGTCAACCCGATGGGGCTGGAGCCGCGGGAGTTGGCGGCGGTGGCGTGGCGGAGCGGCGGGCCGATCGCGCCGGGCGAGCGGACGGTGTTCGAGTTGATCGATGCGGCGCGGCCGGTGTTGGCGCGATTAGGGCTTTCCGACACGGATTCGATGAAGTTTCAGCTGGGACGCGCTGATGTCACGCGCACCAATCAGCCGACACTGGAGTTCCGCGCGCTCCTGACCGGGCGCTCGACGCTGTCGGTGCGGCTCGACCGTCGCACGGGGGAAGTCGTGCACGCGATGGGATCGGCGGGGCTGTTCCCGACGAAGGCCGGCGACAGCGCCACTCTGGCCGCGGCGTATCGCGATCTTTTGTTCCGGCCAGCAGAGGGAGTGAGCTTCGAGGAGATTGACCACGCCGCCCAGGAGGGGCACGGCGCGGAATTTCCGGCCTCGGTGATGTACCGGTGGCAGGGGCGGCTGGCGGACGGGCGCCGGACGCTGGACCGCGTGGTGGTGAGCGTCAACGCGGATGGGAGTTTGAGGCAGTTCCTCGGCGAGCGGCATCAGGGGCCGTATCCGGTGGTGAACCTGACGGCGGCACAGGCGCGGGCGGCGGCGGAAACCTACCTCCGTGGGAAGAACCAGTATCCGAGCGGCGTGCGCGGCGTGACGGTGACGGAGGAGTATGTCGCGACGGAGGCCGATCAGATGCGGCGCGCGACTCTGGGGCTCATCGGCGGTGTGCCGCTGCGCTATGTGTTCACCGTGCGGTATGACTTGGGGATGAAGCCGTACATGGATGGCGAGCGCCCCGAATACTTGGATGTGTATGTGGACACGAAGACGGGGGCGGTGCTGCGGGCACAGGGGCCGGGGTATCGGTAGGGCGGCGCCAGGGCGCGGAACAACGCTGAGGGGGCAACTTTCAGAACCTGGTAGTGTTGCGCTGACCGGAGTGAGGGGCGGGGAGATTCGTCGGACCTTGTGGATTGAATGTGCAAAATCCCGTTTGAGCGTTGTATAATGACGTGATGTTCTCAATCCCATTAGGAGAACAATCTGAGCAATGAGTGCAATGAAAAGGTCTCCAAGAGTCTTGGATCTTTTTGCAGGTGCTGGTGGTCTAAGTCTCGGCTTTCAGCAAGCCGGTTTCCAGGTGTACGCTGCAATTGAGCAGGATTCTTGGGCGTGCGAGACTCTTCGGCGAAACAACCCGAGAACAAGAGTCCTTGAATCCGATATTAGAAGTCTCTCTGATTCTTCAATCCTCCAAGAATTCGGTCGGGAGGGGGTTGCTGGAGTTATTGGCGGACCACCATGCCAAGGATTCTCACACAGTAATGTAACCAAGCGCGATCCGTCCGATCCTCGCAACTCGCTCTTCCAAGATTTCGTGCGATTCGTCCGACAGCTAGCTCCAGGGTTTTTCCTTATGGAAAACGTTCCAGGACTCCAACGGGGGTCGCTTCGAAACGGACGGCCTGCGATCGAAGTGATTTTGGATTCGCTATCCGAATTGAATTACGACGTACACTACTCTGTCTTGAATGCACATTTGTTCGGAGTCCCACAGGTCCGGCAGCGCCTGTTCTTTTTGGGTGTTCGCAATTCACGTTTGAAGGACCCTTGGCCGCGTCCATCCCATTGTGAGAATGAAGGCGCAGGACAGCCCGCGCTGCGTCTGGAGCCGCCGCTCAGGAGGGGAATGACGCTTTGGGAGGCTATTTCAGATCTTCCACCCTTGTCCGCCGGCGAGGGCGAGGAGCCATGCGGTTACTCTAATACGCCGCAGAATGAATTCCAGGCGCTCATGAGGGAGAATGCCTCGCAGGTGTGGAATCACTTGGCCATGAATCATTCAAGGAGAGTCGTCGAGCGATTCAAGCGGATTGGATTTGGGGAGTCTCAATCCGATGTCGATCCGTCGTTTGCTCCTCTGAAGCGGAACGGTCGAGCTGAGGTCTCAACGAAGCGATACGACCAAAACAACCGACGCCTTCACCCGGATAGACCGTGTCACACGATTCCCGCGTCTTTCTATGCGAATTTTGTCCACCCTTACCAACACAGGAACTTTACTGCACGTGAGGGCGCCCGAATTCAATCATTTCCTGACAGCTATGTCTTCTGTGGAAAGCCAACTGTCGTGAGCCACAAGTTGCTTACAAGAGAAGGCAGACTAGCAGAACGCTTTCTGTGTCAGTATGCTCAAATCGGGAATGCCGTGCCTCCGCTGCTGGCCAGGGCGATTGCAAATCGCATCAGGGAGCTGATTTCGGTCTAAATGAGCAGGTACGCCCACGGGGACAACATCGAGCAGAAACTTGCGCATGCGACGAAGTACCAAGAGGCGCAGGCTCGCGCATTCTTGGCTGAGATTCAGACTCGCTATCTAGCCTGGAAGGATGCCAACCTTGCGATCACCACCAACGACAGGGCGATGGTCGCAGAACGGACGAGACTTTTGAACGAATACAAGGACTTCATAGACCAACAGCACTTCGCGGAGACATTCGATTCAAGGAGCAACCTTCATTCAACGGTTCTTGAGGAGTTCCTCGTGTACTTGTTCAAGGATGCAATCCCTCACATGGATCTTGAACCGCAGTTTGGAAAGGGAGCGACTTTCAAGTCATTCTTCTTGGCGCCCAAAAACTTTGCGGATCTGCTAGATAAGCCACAGATTGTGGTGGAATCCAAGGATCACGACTTCGTTATTGGGACAAGCATCAAGGCGCGATTTGCAAATCTGAGAGACGAGGAGATCACTTCTGTCCCTCTTGAGATTCCAGCGGTGGCAATTGAATGCAAGACCTACTTAGATAAGACTATGCTAGAGGGAGCATCCAACTCTGCTGAAGAATTGAAACGCGTGAATCCAAGTGCCAGGTATTTCATCGTTGCCGAATGGTTGAAACTGACAGAGGATATCAATCTTCGCAAGTATCGAATTGACCAGATCTACATTTTGCGAAGGCAACGAAATACCGACCGCGAGTTCCGATTTGCACCAGAATACGTGAAAAACGCGATCAGTTCAGACCTGATTTTGGATCTTTCAGAAACAGTAAGTTCATTCCTCAGTGAAGGGCGCTGGGACATCGAAGCTGCCGTGACGCGAGGAAAACTTCTTTAGGCGCGCGGCGCATCTCGGCGTGTTATGCTGAACAGCAATGCGGCGTCCTGCACGCGATCCTCGATTCCGGCGGGTGCGGCTTATTCTGATGGCGCTGGCGGTGCTGTTGCTGCTGATTGCGCCGTCGGCGCTGCTCAATTTCTACACCGAGGTGCTCTGGTTCCGCGAGATCGAGCGCTCGGCGGTGCTCTGGAAGATGGTGGGCATCCAGTGGGGCGCGGGCTTCCTGATCGGAACGCTGTCGTTCCTGATTCTGGCGGGGAATGCGCTGCTGGCCCGGCGGCTAAGCCGCCCGCAACCGATCACGATTGAAGGCCTGCCGCCGTGGATGGCGGCAGCGGACACGCTCGAGAAGTACATCCTCCCATTCCTCACCTGGATCATTATCGGGGTGGCGTTGTTCTTCGGCTATCTGACCGGGCTGGTGGCGGCGACGCATTGGGACGACATCCTGCGGTACCTTTACCAGCAACCGTTCGGGCAGACGGACCCGGTCTTCAACCTGGACTTGGGATTTTATGTCTTCACGCTGCCGGTGCTGCACTATGTGGTCTCGTGGCTGTATTGGATTCTGGTGTTCAGTCTGGCGGCGGCGGTGGCGGTGCACTACCTGGCGCGGGCGATCAATACGATGCGCGGCTGGCCGCGGATGGCGCCGCAGGTGACGGCGCACCTGTCGGGGCTGCTGGCGCTGCTGTTTCTGGTGAAGGCCGCCGGGTTCCGGCTGAACGCGTTCTCGCTGCTGACGACGGACCGGCCCGGGCAGGTGGTGGTCGGCGCCGGGTACACGGATGTGGCGGTGCGGCTGCCGGTGCTGAACATCCTGGCGATCCTGTGCATCGTCGCGGCGGTCTTGGTGCTGGTGAATGTGGCAGTGCGAAATGCGGGCATCCCGCTGCTGGCGGTGGGGAGCGTCATCGTCGTGTATTTCGTCGGGCTGGGGCTGTTGCCGGCGCTGGTGGAGCGGTTCAAGGTGGCGCCGAACCAACTCTCGCTCGAACGGCAATTTCTCGAAAGCAATGTGAAGTTGACGAATGTCGGATATGGGCTCGACCGAATCCGGGAAGCGAAGTATCCGAAGGTCGATTCGCCGACGGCGGCGACGCTGGCGCGCTATGAGACGACGCTGCGCAACATCCGGCTGTGGGACTACCGGCCGCTCTTGCAGACTTACCAGAACTTGCAGGTGCTGCGGCAGTATTACGCATTCTACGATGTGGATGTGGACCGGTATCTGGTGGACGGCGAGTATCGACAGGTGATGCTGGCGGCGCGGGAGATGCACCACGAGTCGCTGGGGCAGCAGACCTGGCAAAACCAGCATGTGTCGTACACGCATGGGTACGGGGTGGCGATGTCGCCGGTGGACGAGTTCGACGCCGAGGGCTTCCCGCGGATGCTCATCCACGACATCCCGCCGGTTGCGGCGGTGCCGGAACTGACCATCAAGCGGCCGGAGATCTACTTCGGCGAGGTCATCCACAATTACAGTCTGGTGCGGTTGAATGCGACGACGGCGCCGGAGTTCGACTATCCGATTGCCGGCGATGTGAACGCGACGACGGAATATGCGGGCACGGCGGGGATCCCGATGACTTCGCTGCTGACGAAACTGGCGATGTCGGCGCGGTTCGGGGACATTAACCTGCTGATTACGGGGCTGTACACGCCGCAGAGCCGCATACTCATCAAGCGGACGCTGCGGGAGCGGATCGGGTCGGTGGCGCCGTACCTGACGCTGGACGACGACCCCTACATCGTTGTGGCCGGCGACGGCGGCCTGTATTGGATGCAGGACGCCTACACAACGACGGAGCAGTTCCCATACAGCGAGGCGGTGCCTTTCGAGGGGAACTCGTTGCGGTATGTGCGCAATTCGGTGAAGGTGGTTGTGAGTGCCTACGACGGGTCGATGCGCTTCTACATCGCGGACGGGAACGACCCGATCATCAAGGCGTACGCGGCGGCGTTTCCGGGGCTGTATCAGCCGCTGGCCGAGATGCCGGAGGATCTGCGGGCGCATGTGCGCTATCCGGAGGGGCTGTTCGACCTGCAGGCGCGGCTGTTCACCGTCTACCACATGCGCGACCCGCAGGAGTTCTATCAGAAGGAAGACCGCTGGGCGCTGGGGCGGGAATTGGCGGGCAAGAACCCGACCGGGCGGCTGGAGATGGAGCCGTATTATGCCATCCTGCAATTGCGCGAGGAGCCGGCGCCGGAGTTCGTGCTGCTGATTCCGTTCACGCCGGCGCAGCGGCCGAATATGAACGCGTGGATGGCGGCGCGCTGCGACCCCGAACACTACGGCGACTTGGTGGTGTACGAATTCCCGAAGGGCGAGATCGTGCAGGGGCCGATGCAGATCGAAAACCGCATCGACCAGGACACCTTCATCAGCGAGCGGATGACGCTGTGGGGGCAGGGCGGCTCCGAAGTGCTGCGCGGCAACCTGCTGGTGATTCCGATGGGTGACGGGGTGCTGTATGTGGAGCCGCTGTTCATCTCGGCGCGCACGGCCAACCTGTCCGGCGGGCAGGGCCTGCCGCAGTTGAAGCGCGTCATTGTGGCGAACCAAGACCGGCTGGCGATGGCGGAGACGCTGGACAGCGCGCTGGCGCAGTTGGTGGGCCGGGCGAGCCCCGCCTCGCGTGAGCCGATCGACGGGACCAGGGCGCCGGCGGCGCCGCCGACCACAGGCGATGCGGGGTTCCGCGAACAGGTCCGCGCCGCGTATCAGCGGGTGATTGAGCGAAAACAGGCGGGCGACTTGGCGGGCCTAGAACGCGCGCTGGAGGAGTTAGGGCGGTTACTTGGTAGTGAGACACAGAATTAGGGGGTCCAGGAAAAAAGGAAAGGAGGAAAAGAGAACGAGATTACAGTTTGAGCCCTTTCACTTTTCCTCTTTTCCCCTTTTCCTTTTTTCCTTCACCCTGATTCATCAATCTTTTGTTTGCTATAATGAACTATGCGCGGTAAACCCCTAAGCCCCGTTGTGCTTGGCATTGACCCCGGTCTGGCCGCGACCGGGTGGGCGGTCGTCACCAATGGCGGGGGCGGGTTCCGCCTGCTGCGCTCCGGCACCATCACGACCGCGGCACGGACGCCGCTTCCACAGCGCCTTGCACAGGCGCACGGCGAATTACAGTCCATAGTGGATGCGTGGCAGCCGACGGTGGTGGCGATCGAGGCGGTGTATTCGAAGCAGGAGGCGCCCGGCGCGAGTTTCGCGGTCGGGGCGTCGCAAACGCTGGCAATGCTGCTGGCCGGCGAGCGGGGGCTGCCGGTGGTGGAGGTGGCCGCCTCGACGGTGAAGAAGGCGGTGGCGGGCAACGGGCACGCCGGCAAGAGCGCGGTGGCGCGGGCCGTGCAGACGCTGCTGGCCGGCGCCGACGGATTGAGCGGACACGCGGCCGATGCGGCGGCGATTGCGCTGGCGGGATATCTGGTGAGCGAGTGAGGGCGACATGATTCGGAGTCTGACGGGCGTCATCGCGTCGTGGGAAGACGAGCGGCTGGTGCTGCTCGTGGGGGGCGTCGGCTATGAAGTGCTGGTGCCGCCGATAGTCGGCGAGGGGCTGCGCGCGCAGCGCGCATCGAAGAACCCCTCGACGGCGCTCGCGGTAAACGGCAGCGCGGACGAGCCGGCGACGGTGACGATGTACATTTCGTTCCACCAGAGCGAGCGGCAGCCGAAGCCGGTGCTGGTCGGATTCCTGAATGACATCGAGCGGGAGTTCTACGAGGCGCTGATCACGGTCGAGGACATCGGGCCGACGGCGGCGCTGCGGGCGCTGGTGATGCCGGTGCGCGAAATCGCCCGCGCCATCGAGGAGCGCGAGCCGGCGACGCTGCGCAAATTGCCGGGCATCGGCGACCGCAAGGCGGAGAAGATGATTGCGACGCTGCACGGCAAGGTGGGCAAATTCGCGCTGATGCCGGAGACCGGGCGGATGGTGAAGACGCCGACCGATGTGCGGAGCGAGGTGCTCGAGGTGCTGGTGCGGCAACTGGGCTATCGCCCGAAGGAGGCCGAGGCGTTAGTGAACGGGGCGCTGGAGCGGAACAAGTCGATTCACACTGCCGAGGCGCTGTTCGAGGAACTCTATCGCGCCGGCGAACCCACCGCGGCGGGAGCGGTGACATGAAGAAAGACCCGGCGACGCCCGGCCCGCGCGTCAAACAGCGCCCCGCCGACCAGGACTTGCAGCGGCTGCTCGCCCGCGGGACGCCGGAAGAGGACAACGAACTTCGCCCGCGGCTGCTGAAGGATTACATTGGGCAGGAGCGCGTCACCGAGACGCTGGCCATCGCCATCCAGGCGGCGCGGCAGCGCGAGGAACCGCTCGACCACACGCTCTTCCACGGCCCGCCCGGCATCGGCAAGACGACGCTGGCCTTCATCATCGCCCGGGAGATGGACACGCAGATCGTGTGCACTTCGGGGCCGAGTCTCGACCGGGGCGGC
>CAYNSX010000026.1:35158-36216 GCA_964400165.1 uncultured bacterium | reverse complement strand
CTCCCCCGGCCCCTCCCCATAAATGGAGAGGGGGGCTGCATTCGGAGTGGGTCTAAAAACAGAGCGGCGAGAGCAGCCATTCTGGCCTGCCCTCGCCTTCGTAAACCGAAGTGCGGTTCGCCTAGTTGCGGTTCGGCTGGAGCCACACTTCAAGCTTGGCCAGGTCAAACCCGGTAAAGGTCTGTCCGGCCCGCTCGAGCACGGGGGTGACGATGGGACCGCGCTGCGAGAGCCGGGCCTTGGCGTCGGTGTTGGTGCTCAAGTCCACCTCGGTGAATTTGATGCCCTTCTCCACAAGATAGGCCTTGGCCTTGGAAGAGTCCTGACAATCGGGCATCGTGCTGACGGTCAGGTGTTCACTCACTCGTGCTTCATTCACAACCGGTGCATTCATGACGCTACTCTAGCACCAGGTTTATAAATTGTCAAATTGGGGAACGCTCTGCAGCGCCGCCGGATTCGTGTTGCTTGCTCCGCCTCCCGGCCGTGAACCTATTCGACTTCGCTCAGGGCAAGCGGCGGGCTGACACCGTGAGGAGGCCCTTGGGGCCTTGTCTCGGTCTCAGCCCGGGCCTCCAGGCCCGGGACGCTGTGACGGCCCCCAAACCCTCTCCTCGGCTTCGCCACCCCTCTCCCATGTACATGGGAGAGGGGACGGGTGAGAGGGTTATAGACGAATCGCCGTCACCATCCGGCCGCGGTCATAGACCTCAAGCAGGGTGCTGGTGCGGCGACCCCTCCCCTGCCCCTCGACTCCGCTCGGGGCAGACCCCTCCCCATAAATGGAGAGGGGAAGTCAATCACCCGCGACGGATAGTGTCGCGACTTGCTTTCCTCGATCGAACACGACGATGGACTGATTGGTGAGGCGGAGGGCGAACTGCGTGCCGTCGCGGCCGAAGGTGACGAGGTCGGCCGGCCATTCGCCGAGGACGGTTCCGCCCGGCAGCGCGAGCAGGCGCAGCACCCGCGGCTGCGTGGCGCTGTGAATTTCCATCGCCAGTACCGTCCCGTCGGGCGAGAGCGCCCGCAGCGCGCCGTCGAGCAGGAGCGGACAG
>CAYNSX010000026.1:0-35148 GCA_964400165.1 uncultured bacterium | reverse complement strand
ATGCGGACGACGTCGTAGAGGGCAGCGGCATGGGCACCGCGGTGACGCGGCCAGACTGGGTATCGCAATCGAGCACGGCCCGCGGCTTTCCCCGGACGAGGCGCACGGTGGTCGCGTTGACCCATGCCGGCCGCACCGGCGCCGCCGTGCGGCGCAGCACGGCCTCGCTCTTGTCGCGGCCGGTGGCGCGCACAAGGAACGCGGAATGCGCCGGCACTTGGCCGCCGCTGGTGCTGACATCGAGGCCGATGTACGCGAGGCGCTTCCCATCCGGCGCCCAGGCGCCGGCGATCGGCATCAGGTGGTCGTCCATGCGCAGCGCCAGAATGGGCGCATCGTCCGCGGTGCGGGCGAGCAGCCCCCAAGTGTCGCCGCGGGGGCGGCGCCAGGCGTAGCGGGCGCCGTCGGCACCCGCGGCGATCAGGCGGCCGCGGTCGGGCAGTCGCTCGACGGTGCGATTGCCGAGGTGCACGCGCAGGATGGCGTCCTCATCGTCCTGCGCCACGCTGCCGGAGATGAGGACGGTGGCGCCGTCCTTCGCCCACTCGACTTGCGCCGGCGCGGCGAAGGGCAGCGCCCAGAGCGCCTCGCCGCCCGGCAGGGCGTGGAATTCGAGGCGGGTGCCGTGGCGCGGCGCGGACAGAGTGAGTGCCAGCAGGTCGCCCCGCGGCGAGAGCGCACAGGCGTCGATGCGCCAGGCGTCCCGCGGCCGCGGCAGGCCGGATTTGGTGACGGGGATGGGGACGGGAACGGCAGAGACCAGAGATGAGAGAACAGAGATGAGGACAGCAAGTCGCAATACGTTGTGCACGGGGGGATTGTATTCCCTCTCCCCCTTCCCCTCTCCGACGAGCGGAGAGGGGAGACAATCAATTGGTTCTGCTCTCCCCCTCTCCACTCGTTGGAGAGGGGGCCGGGGGGTGAGGGCTGTCCGACCTACTACGCACGACGGACTGTCTTCCTACCCGTACTTCGGCAAACAGCACTTCTTGTATTTTTTCCCGCTGCCGCAGGGGCAGGGGTCGTTGCGGCCGACTTTGCGGCCGATGTCGAGGGCCGACTGGCCTTCGAGGAAGTCGCTGCGGGGGGCGGCGCCGAGGGTCCGCTGGGCGCGCTCCTTGAGGCGCTCGGCCGGGCGGCTGGCGCTGGGGACGCCTTCGGCGATGCGGTGCATCTTCGGCACCGCCACCTGCGCGGGGCGTTGCGCTGCGCTGTCAGTCTTCGTCGGCTTCGGACCGTTACGCGGTTCGCGTGTGCCATCGCCATCAGGATCGGCGGGCGGCGGCTCGTCCGCCTGCGCGCCCTGGCCGCCCTTCTCCACGCTGACGCGGAAGGCATAGCGCACAACATCTTCTTGGATGCGCTTCACGAGGCCCTGCCAGTAAGTGTGCGCCTCGTTGATGTAGGCAATCTTGGGGTCGATGCCCATGTGCCCGCGCAGGTGAATGCCGTCGCGCAGGTAGTCCATCGCATCGAGGTGCTCGACCCAGCGGGAATTGACGACCCAGAGCGCCACCATCCGCTCGATGTCGCGCATGGTGTCGCTGCCGACTTCGGCCTCGCGGGCGTCATACGACGCGAGTAGCGCGTCGGTGCAGAACGCGACCGGGTCGGGGGCGGCGCGCAGGGCGTCGAGGTCAAGTGTGCCTTCGAGTTGCGGGCAGACCTCTTTGAGGTCCTGGTGCAGGAGATCGTAGCGGCGGTCCTCTTCGGGGAATTCGGGGTTGGCGTATTCGAGGACATGCTCGCGGGCGAGCGCCTGGATGTAGCCGCGGGTGCTTTCGGAGAGGTCGTGGCCGTCGAGGATCATCCGCCGCTGCTGGTAGATGAGCATGCGCTGTTCGTTCATCACATCGTCATACTTCAGCACTTCCTGGCGGATGCCGAAGTAGTACTGCTCGACCTTCTTCTGCGCGTTCTCGATGGCGCGGCTGACGAGTTTGCTCTCCACCGGTTCGCACTCGCCCCAGCCGCCGAGCATGAAGTCGTAACGCTCGACGCCGTACAAGCGCCAGAGTTCGTCGTCGAACGAGACATAGAACCGCGAACTTCCCGCGTCGCCCTGGCGGCCCGATCGGCCGCGCAACTGGTTGTCGATGCGCCGCGCTTCGTGGCGTTCGGTGCCGATGATGTGCAGCCCGCCGAGATCCTTGACGCCCTCGCCGAGTTTGATGTCCACGCCGCGGCCGGCCATGTTGGTAGCGATGGTGACGGTGCCGCGCTCACCGGCGTGCTCGATGATGTGCGCTTCTTTCTCGTGGTGCTTGGCGTTGAGCACCTGGTGCGGGAGGCCCTCGTTGAGGATGTCGCGCAGGCGGCCGGGCTGATTGGGGTCGAGGCCGATGAGTTTCGCCAGGTGGCGGACATTGTCGGCGGTGCGCGGGTCGGGGTTGAGACCGAGTGCGCCCATCAGGCCGGGCAGGCGCTCCTGCGGATAGGATTCGAGCTGGGCGTAGGTGACGAGGTCGGCGACGCGGCGGCGGTCGCCGTCTTTGAGTCCCTCGGTGCTGGTGAGTTTCGCGACGGCGACTTCGAGTTGCTCGACGAGTTTGCTCACCTTGCGCAGCCGCCGCTCCATCCGCGCGATTTCCTCCGGCTTGGCGAGGAGCTCGCGGGTCTGCGACATCTCGGTCTTTTCGAGCGCCTGCTCGATGTGACGCTGCTCGCGCTGGGCGGTGGTCAGGCGGTCATCGAGGACGCGCTTCGTCTCGCGCTGCTGCGCGTCGTCGTAGCGCTCGAGTTGGTGCAGCGCGTCGTGCGTCAGTTCCAGTTGCGCGAAGAGTTGCAGCATCTCGGCATTCAGCCGGGTGCTCAAGCGCTCGGACATCTCGACCGAGCGCGTGCCGACGAGCGCCGGCTGGCCGCGACTCAAGCACTGCACGATCTCGGCGATGATGCCGCGCAGTTTCGCCTCGGTCGAGCGGTAGACATAGTCGGCGTCGTCCTTGCGCACCATCGGGCGGTTGGTCGGGATGACGGCGACCGGCATGTTGTAAATCTTGATGAACTCCTGCTCTTCGGTCTTGGCCGTGCCCGTCATGCCGGCGAGTTTGTGATAGAGGCGGAAGAAGTTCTGGTAGGTGATGGTGGCGAGCGTCTGGCTCTCGCGCTCGACTTTGACGCCTTCCTTCGCCTCGATGGCCTGGTGCAAGCCCTCGCTGTAGCGCCGGCCATACATCTTCCGGCCGGTGAACTCGTCGACGATGATGACTTCGCCGTTCTCAACGACATAGTCCACATCGCGCAGATAGACGGCGCGCGCGCGCAGCGCCGCCTGCGCGTGGTGCAGGATTTCCAGGTTGTCGGGGTCGGAGAGCGAGCCGCCGAAGAATCGCTCGATTTTGTTGATGCCGTCGTCGGTGAAGATGGCATTCTTAGCGCGCTCGTCGACGATGTAGTCCACATCGGCAGTCATTTGCTTGATCAGCTGGTCGACGCGCACATACAGTTCCGACGGCTTGGAGCCGGGCCCCGAAATGATCAGCGGCGTGCGCGCCTCGTCGATCAGAATCGAGTCGACCTCGTCCACGATGGCGTAGTGCAACTCGCGCTGCACCAGCCGCTCCTTCGCCATCGCCATGTTGTCGCGCAGATAATCGAAACCGAATTCGGCGTTGGTGCCGTAGGTGATGTCGCAGGCGTAGGCCGCGCCGCGCTCCACCTCGCGCATGTGCGGCCAGTCGGGGTCGTCGGGGCTGCTGTCCGGCTCAAACACATACGAGGGCATGTATTTGCCCGGCGCCTGCCCCTGCACGCAGCCAACCGTCAGCCCCAGTTTGCGATACACCGGGCCCATCCACTGCGCGTCGCGCTTCGCCAGGTAATCGTTCACAGTGACGAGGTGGCAACCGCGACCGGAGAGCGCATTGAGGTAGAGCGGCAGCGTGGCGACGAGGGTCTTGCCTTCACCCGTCCGCATCTCGGCGATGCGGCCCTGATGGAGCATCATCCCGCCGAGGAGCTGGACATCGTAGTGCCGCTGGCCGAGCGTGCGCTGCGCCGCCACGCGCACCGCGGCGAAGGCCTCGGGCAGCAAGGCGTCGAGCGTCTCACCGGCGGCGAGGCGGCGACGGAACTCCGCCGTGACGCCGGGCAACTCGTCATCGCGCAACGCTTCGAAGCGGGCTTCGAGGGCGTTGGTCTGCGTGACGAGCGGCCGGGCGCGCTGGAGGTCGCGGCGCGTGCTATCGAAGAGTTGGGCGAGCACGGATGGTTGGTTGGGGCGCTAGAAAGCGCCTGTTAACTATAACACGGATAGGGTGGAGGCCATTCCCGCACACGCTGTCACCTCACCACGGCTTCGCCACCCCTCTCCGTCTCACGGAGAGGGGAGACAACAAGAACCCGCCCCTACTTCCGAAAAGTGCTCCAAAACATATACACGCCCATCACCACCATGAAGACGGCGAAGGCGCGCCGCAGGTTGGTCGGGTCGGTGCGGGTGGCGATGGTGGCGCCGATGGTGGCAGTCGTGACCGCGCCCAACGCGACGATTGCGGCGCTCTTCAAGTCGAGGTGGCCGCCGCGCCAATAGGTGAAGGCGCCGGCGAGCGCCGTGGGCGCGATCATCGCCAGGGAGGTCGCCTGCGCATTCTGCTGCGAAAACCCATAGAAAAACACGAGCGCGGGCACGGCGATGACGCCGCCCCCGACGCCCATCAAGCCGCCGAGCAGACCCGCCGCCAGCCCGATGATGAAGTATCCGATGACTTGCACGCCGCCCTCCCTCTGTGCGCTGCTGCTGCACAAGGGATTCCGGCGCGGCGTCCGAATCTCCTAGACGACCGGAGGAGCCGGACGATGGGCAAGTGGATGGCGATCCTGGTGGGGCTGGCGTTGATGGCGGCGGCAATCGCCGCCGTGGTGGTGTTTCCGTGGGTGCGGGCGCAGTTTTTCGCCTTCGTCGTCGGCGGGGGCGTGGTGACGGTGCTGCTTATCGGCCTGGGCTTGGCCGCGTACGGCTACGGAGAATTGACTGCGGGGGAGGTGGAGGTCCCGCCTAGCGAGACCGGCGAGGCATCGACGGAGCGATCGAAGTAGTCGAAGACGCCCGGCGCAGCGCGTTATGCCCCGCCCGCCGCTGGCGCCATCGCATGAAAATCAACAACAGCACTCCGCTGGCCAGCACGGCTGCGGGCAGGATGAAATCGCTGATGTCGAGATTGCCCGCAATAGTTTTCTCCCGCTCGGAGGGAACCTGCGAACGCAGTGAAACCGGGGCCAGCAAGTGGCGCGCCGTCTCCGCCACTTCGGTCGTTGGGTTACTGTCGAGGGCGGCCTGGGCGTGGCGCTTACCCTCGGCGGTCTTGCCGAGCGCAAACTGCGCCTTGGCGACCGACAGGTGCACCATCGCCGGCAGATAGGCAGGCGAATCGCGTAGCAGTCGGTCCCCGACGCGCACGATCTTCTGCCAGTACCGCGCCTGCGAGTAATCGATGGCCAACCGCTGATAGAACGATAACAGCGACACCCGGGCGTATTTCGCGTAGACGCAATCGGGATAGTAAGCGAGGAAGCGCTCGAGGCCTGCGCCGCGAGCGACCAAGTCTGGCGCCTGCCAGCGTTCCGCCGCGTCCCAGTTGAGCAGGTGCCACACCTCGGGATACTTCTGCAGGTACTGATAAGCGCGACCGTCGGCGCCGTCCGCCACGCGCACATGAAAGCTAACCGGGTCGGACCACACCCAGTCGTAGACAGACGAAAGGCTTCCGTCCTGCTCGCGTGGCCAGTCTTTAACCTCCATCCCCACACGAATCACATATCTGCCCGGTGCAAGGAAAAGCCCTCCACCCATCGGGCCCGCAGTGAGATTCTCGGGAATCAGCGGTTCTCCACCGAGGCGTCCGGTAGAGAAGAACTCGAACATCGAGTAACTTTGCCCGGCCGGAAGATCGAAAACTCCGCCTTGCGCGTCAGGGTAGAGTCCAGGCCTGTTAGGCGCAACCTGTTGGAAGGGACCCGATTCGAATGCAGCCTGACGGAAGACGGTGAATCCAGTGGGCCGGTCAACTTCGCTCGCATTCACTGGTCGGTTCGCGAGGTTTCGCAGTGTGACTGTGAGAGTGACTGCCCCGCCATTGACAATTTCCGTCTCTTCCAGTTCGACCTCAAGAGCCAAATTCTTGGCTTGAACTCCGACAGCGGGAGAGTTTGTCCCGGCAAGGGCTGTGACGAGTACGGCGAGCCACCAGTACCGAGTGGCTTTCTTGGCAATGCTTCCCCTGCCGGCAAAGGCGGGATCGGGGCCGGGGTCACTCGGTGTCTCAATCCACACTTTGACCGGAATCGATTCGCCCGTCAGCCCGGGATACTTGATCTTGACCTGCACTTTGACATAGTCCGTCTTGGAGCCGCCCGGCGAGTCGCGGTCCGGAAAGATGCGTTTGCCACCCCCGTTTGGGTTCGTGTCCAATTGTCCTTGATACACCTCCACCCATTGGACGAGTGCGACCGGGTCTGGTTCCCACAGCAGCACTCCAACTACCGGGCTACTATCGACGTAGTCAGTGGGTCCGACACCCGTGAACAGCCTGACCAAATATTCGCCTTTCCCGAGATGACGGGTGGCCTCGTCGAGTTCCTTCTGACAGACTGCAGTCTGATTACCCTGAGGCGGCGCGGCACCCAACGACCCAATCTTCACCGAGTCCGGAGACCCATCGGGCTTCCACATCAGCCACACATCACTACCGGGCGAATTCGCGGTGAACACGGCCTTGATTGGATAAACCGCCGAGCCGGACGGCGTCGACTGCTGCGTGTTCAGCACGACTGGGTCAAGCGCGAGCGCCGGCCGCGCAACGAAGTTCAGCGCACCGATGCCCAGCGGAATTAAAGAGTATCCCGCCACCACTTACGGCTTCCTGGGAAGGAGACGCGAACCGCCATCCGGGTCACCTCACCGGCGCCAGTATCGCGCGGCGCACACAGGAGTCAAGTGACGGGAGAATGGCTTGAAAGTGCGTCAGGCGACCGGCTACGCCGGCTTGAGGGCGGCTTGGGACACAGCGACGATCTTGGCGAAGGCGTCGCGGTCGTCAATGGCGAGGTGCGCGAGGGCTTTGCGGTCCAGGCCGACGCCGGCGCGCTTCAACCCGTTCATAAACTGGCTGTAGGTGACATTGTGCTCGCGCGACGCGGCGTTGATGCGTTGCACCCAGAGGCGGCGGAAATCGCGCTTGCGCGTCCGGCGGTGAATCCACGCGTACATCCCAGCGTGCAGGACCGCCTCGTTGGCGGCGCGGAAAGTCTTGGAGCGGCGCCCCCAGAACCCGCGGGCGCGCTTCAGGACTTTCTTGTGCTTGCGCCGGACATTCGTCCCTGCCTTGACGCGCATTTAGGTCATCCCCTTGCTGCCCTGCAGCGCCCGCCGGAAGCGCTTGGCGTCGACCTTCTTGACGACGCCGGGGACGCTCAACCGCCGCAGGCGCGACTTGGACTTGCGCGTCGCCAGGTGGCTCCTGAAGCCCTTCCGGTACATGATCTTGCCGGTGGGCGTCACGCGCACCCGCTTCGCCAGCGACTTCTTCGTTTTCGCTTTATTTTTCGGCATCGCGTTATTTCGGTGACAGCTGCATCGTCATAAAGCGCCCTTCGAGCCGCGGCAAGCGCTCGACGGTCGCCACATCCACCAAGCCCTCCGCTACTTTCGCCAGCACCTTGCGCCCGATCTCGGGCCGCGCCAATTCCCGCCGGCGGAAGAGCACATTCATCCGCACTTTGTTGCCCGCTTCGAGAAACTTGCGCGCCGTTTTCATCTTGATGCCGAGGTCGTGGTCGTCGATCAGCGGGCGCAACCGGATCGGCCGCACATCGCTCGACTTCTGCTTCCGCTGGGCATCCCGCGCCCGCTTCGCCTCTTCGTACTTCAACTTCCCGAAGTCGATCAGGCGGCAGACCGGCGGCGTCGCGCCCGGCGCCACTTCCACGAGGTCCACATCGCGCTCCCGCGCCAGCGTGAGCGCTTGCTCCCTGGTCATGACGCCGAGTTGCGCCCCGTTGCTGTCCACGAGGCGCACTTCCGGCG
Organism: uncultured bacterium; assembly: GCA_964400165.1. Taxonomy (GTDB): domain Bacteria; phylum Armatimonadota; class Hebobacteria; order CAYNSX01; family CAYNSX01; genus CAYNSX01. Next base: position 27,122 of record CAYNSX010000026.1, on the reverse strand, counting down.
CGCGGATTGCTTCATTAACCCGGTATTCGCGCCGGTTATTCGTCAAACGAGCGGGTACCCAATTCGCCTGGGAGTGTAGCAAACGGCCATCGGTGGGTCAACGCAGCGCCGGCACGGCGGCCGCGGCGCGTGCCGTTTCGAGGAACCCGGCGACCGGCTGCGGGCCTTGGTCGCCCTTGCCGTGGATGCGCAGCGACACCTGATCCTGCTCGATCTCGCGGTCGCCGAGGACGAGCATATACGGCACTTTTTGCATTTCCGCGTCCCGGATTTTCGCCCGCGTGCTTTCGTGGCGCTCATCAACTTGGACGCGCAGACCCGCCTCGCGCAGCCGCTGCGCTAGCCGCCCGGCGGCGTCGTTGTGCCGGTCGGCGATCGGGATGACGACCGCCTGCACCGGCGCCAGCCAGACGGGCAGCGCGCCGGCGTGATGCTCGATGAGCGCTCCCATAAACCGCTCCATGGAACCGAAGAGCGCCCGGTGAATCAGGACCGGCGTGTGCGTCTGGCCGTCGGCGCCCGCGTAGGTGGCGCCGAAGCGGCCGGGCAGGTTGAAGTCGAGTTGCACCGTCGTCGCCTGCCAGCGGCGGCCGATGGCGTCGATCAGGTCGAGGTCAATTTTCGGGCCATAAAAGACCGCGCCGCCCTCGTCGAGTTTGTGCGGCAGCGCGCGGGACTCCATCACGCGGGCGAGCGCGGCTTCCGCCGTGTCCCATTGTTCGACCGTGCCGGCGAATTTTTCCGGCCTCGTCGCCAGGCGCAGCTCGAACGCCTCGAAGCCGCACGCCTTCAGCAGGCCGAGGCCGAAGTCCACCGCGGCGCCCGCTTCCTGCTCCACCTGTTCCATCGTGCAGAAGATGTGCGCATCGTCCTGCGTGAAGCCGCGCACGCGCAGCATCCCGTGCAGGACGCCCGAGCGCTCGTTGCGGTAGACAGTGCCGAGTTCGCACAGCCGCAGCGGCAGGTCGCGGTAACTGCGCGTCTGGCTCTTGAAGATGAGGATGTGGAACGGGCAGTTCATCGGCTTGATGAAATACGGCTGCTCTTCCACTTCCAGGCCGTACATATTCTCGAGGTAATAGTTCGTGTGCCCGCTTGTCTCCCACAGCGACTTGCGCCCGAGGTGCGGCGTGAAGACAAGCGAGTAGCCGCGGGCGCGGTGCTCGCGCCGCCACAGGTCTTCTAGAAGTTGCCGCACCAGCGCGCCCTTCGGATGCCAAAGCGCGAAACCGGCGCCGACATCCTCGTGGAAGGAGAAGAAGTCGAGCTCGCGGCCCAGTTTACGGTGGTCGCGCGCCTCGGCCTCTGCGCGGCGGCGCAGGAAGTCAGCGAGCGCCTCGTCGGACGGGAACGAAATGCCGTAGATGCGCTGCAGTTGCGGCTGGCCCTCTTTGCCGCGCCAATAGGCGCCCGCCACATTCAGCAACTTGAACGCTTTGAGGTAGCCCGTGCTCGGCACATGCGGGCCGCGGCACAGGTCGAGCCAGTCGCCTTGCTTGTAAATGCTCACCTGGTCGCCGGCGATGGTCTCGTCGAGCATCTCGACTTTGTAGGGCTCGCCGCGTTTCCCCAGCATCTCCCGCGCCGCGGGTTTGGCCAGGTCTTCGCGCGTGATCGCGTAGTCGGCTTTGGCAAACTCGCGCATCTTCGCTTCGATGCGCGCCAGGTCGTCGGGCGTGAAGGTGTGCCCGCCGGCATCGAAGTCGTAATAGAACCCCTCGGCGATCGGCGGCCCGATGGTGAGTTTCACCTGCGGGAAGAGCGCCTGCACCGCCTGCGCCAGCAAATGCGCGGTGCTGTGCCAATAGACTTCGCGGCCGTTCTCGTCTTCGAATGTCAGGACGCGCACGCGCGCCGGCGCCTCCGCGGGCAGCGGGCGCGCCAGGTCCCACATCGTGCCGTCGAATTGCGCGACCAGCGCCCGGCCGACCAGGTCGGGCCGGTGCTGCCGGAGCCAGTCCATGGCGACGACGCCGTTGCCGCCCGCTTTCAGGTCAAGCGTTTCAGCCATTGCGGCCCTCGCGGGGCAAAGCAACACACGAAGATGCAGCGGCAGGGGGCATCAGGCGGGAGGCAGAGGCGACCGGCACGCCGCGGGCGGCGTGATGAAGGGAGAGACTACGGCTCACGAGTTGCGGGTTCGGTTTTATCGGGCATCGGCGTATGGCCGCATCTTACGGGCCCTGGCACGCAATGTCCAGTCTCAACCCGCCTGACCCTTGCATTGGCTTATCGGAACTTTTTTCTGTGCTCGGCTGGTGCACTCTCTTCAGCCAGTCTGTGCCGCGTTGACCACTCTTAATCGCCCTTTGCATGGAGCGTGGACTTGCAGATGCACAGCCTTGTCAGAAAAGTTGCCACAAGGCGGAACGACTCGATAATACCTGCCGCGTCGAGCGGCGGGCGCACCTTGAAGCGCAGCGTCATCCGATCAAGGCAAACCCCGGGAAACCGGGGGGCGCAAAGCCATGGGTCTGTCGCCCGCGAGGGCCATGACCGCCAGGCTGCCGGAGCCGTTGCTCCGGCTCTCTGTTGAGCAGGGATTCCGAACTCGGTCGCGGAGCGGATGCGCCGAGCAACGGAAAGAGACCTGTCCTCAGCAAACGAGCCGTTTGCTGAGGACAGGTCTCTTTGCTTTTCAGGAGGAGATGAGATGGGACGAACAATGGAAATGCGATGGACCGAGCAGCGACGCGAGGCGCGGCGACGCGGGGCGCGCCCTGCGCGCGCGTTGGCGGTTGTTATCGCGGCCGTGCTGTGCGCCGTCACCGGTCCGCGGGGATTCCCGGCGAGCGTCAAACTCTCGCCGGACTTGACCGCCCTCTTGCAGCTGTCCACGCTGACGAAGCCGACGGCCATCATCGTGCAGACCTCCGGCGACCCATCGATCGTCATATCGCTGGTCGAGACGCTCGGGGGGCGCATCACCGCGACATGGACTCTGCTCAATGGCTTTGCCGCCGTGGTGCCGGCGAGCAGTGTTTCCCTTCTCGCGCAACAACTGGGCGTGACCTACATCACGCCAGACCGCGAGGTGCGGCTGTCTTCATATTCTCTGGACTGGGGCGAGGCGGCGATCGGCGCGCCGAATGTCTGGTCTGACTACCGCGTCGACGGCACCGGCGTCGGAGTCGCCATCGTGGACTCCGGCATTCAGCCCCACGCCGACCTCCGCACACCGTCCGGCGCGAGCCGCATCGCCGGGTGGGTGGACTTGGTCAACAGCCGCACCGCGCCATACGACGACTTCGGACACGGCACGCATGTCGCGGGCATTGTCGCGGGGAACGGGGCATCTTCGGGTGGAGGAGCAAACGCCATCAAGGGAGTGGCTCCCGGCGTCCGCCTCTTCGGCGTGAAAGTGCTGAACGACAACGGAGAGGGCACGGTGTCCGCCATCATTTCGGGGCTGGATTGGGTCGCGCGGAATCGCAACCCGCTTGGAATTCAGGTGGTGAATTTATCGCTGGGTCATCCCATCTATGAGTCGGCGCAGCGCGACCCGCTCGCCCGCGCCTGCGAGCTCACGGTGCGCAAGGGACTGGTGGTCGTGGTATCCGCCGGCAATGAGGGTGACGGGTATGGCGGCATCACGAGTCCCGGCGACACCCCGTCCGTCATCACCGTAGGGGCGATGACCACGCTGGCCACACCGTGGCGAGACGACGACCGCATCACTTCGTACACTTCCCGCGGACCCACCAATTTTGACTTCCTGGCCAAGCCCGATGTGGTCGCCCCGGGTGACCAGGTGGCCAGTCTGCGCGCGGTCGGGTCCACACTCGACGCGATCGCGCCCGGAAACCGGGTTCCATCCGAGGCCTATGGCGGCACCGGCGCCCCCGCATATTTCTGTCTGTCGGGCACCAGCATGGCCGCGCCGCATGTCGCCGGCGCCGCCGCGCTGCTCTTGCAGCGCAATCCCGGCCTGAACCCCAACATGGTGAAAGCGGCGCTGATGCACTCGGCCGAACAGCGGTCTGGATTTGACCCCTTCTGGGGCGACGAACGCCCCTACGACGAGCTGACCGAAGGCGCGGGCTATGTGAACTTGCCGGGCGCCTTGGCCATTGCGGCGTCGGTGGACGCCTCGCGCGCCGTCGGATCGGACTGGTTGCGCGCCCCGCTCACCTACCAATCGTCGGTCGGTGGCATGAATGTTGTCTGGGGCCGGACGACCTCGTGGGCCAACAATGTCACATGGGGACGCGGGATGGTGTGGGGCCAAACGCTGGTCCTCGGCCGGATTATGAGCATCTACCAGAATGGCTTCGTCGGCAGCGTGTCCTGGGGACAGAATGTCACCTGGGGCCGCACGACGGGGTTCTGGAACGCGGTCACCGAGACGCAGGAATCCGTCTGGGGCCACAATGTCACCTGGGGCCGGACGGCCAGCCAGTCCACCGATGTGCTCTTGACGGGCGATGGCGACTAAGAGGGCGCCCCTCCTAGGATGATGCGATGAAAAACTACACCGCGACCGGCTGGCGGGAGTTTTGCGAATTGGCGGCGGGCGCGCGTGCCTACCTGATCCTGCTAGCGATCGGCGGCGCCGCGGCGCTTTCCATCGCCGTCTGGCAAGTGCCGTACGCGTCCTTGACCGAACTGGCATTGCTTGCGATCGCGGCCGCGCTCGCGTCGATGCTGAAGATCCAGTTGACCTTCCGCGACGCGAGCTTCTCGTTGGCGTGCGTCTTCGTGTACATCACCCTGCTGACGCTCGGACTGCCTGCGATGGTGGTCGTCGCAGCCATCACCGGTGTCACCGCCAACCTGAAGCCTCTCGAACCGTGGTATCGGGTCGTGTTCAATGCCAGCGCGCTCGCGGCGACCGCCTTCCTGGCCGGCTCGGTGTACCTGGGACTCGGCGGCAACACCGTCGCCTTGTCTTTGGACCGCAACCTGCTGCCCCTCGTGTTGTCGACCTTCATCTACTACTTGATCAACACCTATTCGGTCGCCATCGCCATCGGTTTGGCGACGCGCCAACCGGCGCGCAAGGTCTGGAACGAACACATGATGTGGACGGCGCCTGCCTACTTCGCCGGCACCGGGCTGGCCGTTCCCGCCGCCATCGCGGTGCAGTCGGTCGCGCCCGCCTTGGCGCTGCTCCTGCTGCCGGTGGCCATGCTCGTCTACCAATCCTACAAACGCTACATGGACACGGTGGACACGCAGATTAAGGCGATGGAAGCAGGCGAGCGGCGCCTGCGCGATGTCTTCGTCAAGACCGTCGAAGCGATGGCCAAAGCGATCGATGCCAAAGACCCGCACAGTCACAACGGCCGCGTGCCGCGCCTGAAACTCTATGCCGTTGAGATTGCCCGTGAGCTCGGGTTCGACGAACAGGCGCTCGAAGGCATCCGCACCGGCGCCGTCCTGCACGACATCGGCAAGATTGGGATCGCGGATAGCATCCTGTTCAAGCCCGGACCCCTGACGCCCGACGAGTATGCGCAGATGAAACGCCACCCGGAGCTCGGCGCCAAGATTCTCGCCTCCATCGACTTCCCGTGGCCCATTATCCCGATGGTGCGCTGGCATCAGGAACGCTTCGACGGGAGCGGCTATCCCGCCGGCCTGCGCGGGGACGAGATCCCCATCGAAGCCCGCATCATCGCCGTCGCGGATGTGTTCGACGCCCTCACCTCCAACCGCTTGTATCGGATCGCGATGACACCCGAGGAGGCAAAGCGGTACATCGTGAACGGAGCCGGCACCCAGTTTGACCCGATGGTGGTCGCGGCCTTTGTCCGTGTCTTCGAACCGATGGAGCTGGTCTTTGGTGATGGCGAGGCCAAGTGGCATTCCGCCTTTCCGGGCTCCTTGGACGCTGTTTCTGGCCGGCCCTCGGCGGCCGCTCCGGCCAGCCGCGCACCCGCCCCGACCCCTGCTCCCTAACCCGTCGTCCCCAGGGGAACAATCGCCGCCGCCGAAGGCACCATACCGGTGACGATGCATCCGCAAAATTCCTACCGCAGGGCTCGCGTGAAAACGACGCTGGCCGTCATTGCTGCCGCGGGCGCTGCGCTGGCGCTCTCGGGCTGCTTCGGGGTCTCGATGCTGTCGGCGCAATCGACGAAGGTGGACAACAAGACTTTCACCGTCTCCCCCGGCGGGCGGTTGGTGATGGATGTCGACCGCGGATCGATCGACATTTCGACCGCCGACACCAATGAGGTCACTATCGAAATCACCCGCACGGCCCGCGCCCGCGATTCCCGCGACGCCCAGCGCCTCTTCGACGACCACCACCTTTCGATGGAGCAGAGCGGCAACACCGTCACCATCCGCTCCGACCTGCAGCGCGGCGGTCGGCGCATCTGGGGCGGCGACTCGTGGCGACTCAATGTCGAATATCGCATCACAGTGCCCAAGCAATTCTCCGCCGATGTCAAGACGAGCGGCGGTTCCGTCACCGTCGCCGACCTCGAGGGCGAGGTGCTCGCCAAGAGCAGCGGCGGCGGGCTGCACTTCGGGCACATTAAGGGCCCCGTGATGGGCCGCACCTCCGGCGGCGGCATCGACCTCACCGGCACCGAGGGGAATGCGGACTTGAAGACCTCCGGTGGCGGCATCCGCATCGGCGATGTCACCGGCGATGTTGAGGCGGAGACTTCCGGCGGCTCGATCAGCATCACGCGGGCGCGCGGCACCGTCCACGCCGAGACTTCCGGCGGCGGCATCAAGGTGGAAGAGGTCGAGGGCGCCATCGACGCCTCGACTTCCGGCGGCTCGATTTCGGCGCGCATCTCCGGCCAGCCGGCATCCGACTGCCGCCTCTCCACATCGGGCGGGTCGGTGACGGTCTATCTGGGCGGGTCCGTCAAGGTGTCGGTGGACGCCAAGACGAGCGGCGGCGGCGTCTCCTCCGAATTGCCGATCACCGTGCAGGGGAAGATCGGGTCGTCGTCGCTGCAGGGCGACCTGAACGGCGGCGGGCCGGCGCTGGTGCTCCGCTCTTCGGGCGGCGGCATCCACATCAAGGCGCTGGAACGGGCGGTACCGTAGGGGAAACGCCTTAGAGCGGGAGAGGCGCCGCTCGTGTCAGAAAGACGCTCATTTGCGCCCGGGTCAAGAGTTCGTTCGGGTGGAAAGTGCCATCGCCGAACCCCGACGCGATGCCCTTCGCCGCCGCATACTCGATGAAGCGGTAGCGTTCGTGGCGGCAAGAGACATCGCTGAAAGTCTCCTGTCCGCACGCGGGCGGCGAGAAGCCCGCCAGGTCGTGATCTGACAAGTCCCGTACGCGGGCCATCCACTCGGCCATTTCCATCCGCGACAGAAGCGTGTCGGGCCGGAACAGGGCGCGCCCGCCGCCGGACACGACGCTTTTCGCCCGCGCATACTCAACGAACCGATACGCCCAGTGCCCGCAACGGACATCGCTGAAGTGTTCCCCACCGCACGGCGGTGGCGTGAAGGCGCTCAAATCGCCCAATGTCCGGTCGGCGGCGCGGGCGGCGAAGACGGCAATCTGGGCGCGGGTCAGGGTGCCATCCGGGCGGAAAGTCCCATCGGGAAAGCCGGCGGTGAAGCGGGCGGCGAACATCGCTTCGATGAAGTGCCAGGCGAAGTGCTCGCAGGGGACATCAGCAAACGACACGGTCAGACAGACCTTGAGGAGCAGATCACGCAGCATGAAGTCATCGCGGTCGTCACCCACCTGTCCGGCGCAGATGGACAAGTGGTTCGTCCCGCTCTGCACGGCCTCGCGCGGCACGCCAACCACCGCCTCACGCCACGCCGCGGGGCTGGCGCTGTCCGGGAGCGAGCCCAGCGAGACGCCATTGAAGAGCATCGTGTTCAGATAGCCCTGGGCGGCGTTGGAGTCGCGGTGGCGCGCAATCAGCGCGTAGCCCTCCGCCGCGGCCGCCAAGTCCGCCGACACTTCGATGTCGCGTTCGAGACAGGCGCCATCGGGACATTCCGGCGTGAAGCCGGCGAGACATTCATCGCCCAGGTGAATGGGGTCGTCCGTCACCTGGACAAGCACCAAACTCTCGCTGGGGATGAATTCCTGTACATTGTCGACCCAGCGCTTCGTACCTGTCGGCGAGGCGGCGGCGCCCCCGGTTTCCCAGAAGTAAGTCACCACCGCGGTCATCGGCAGCCGGAAGGCGACATCCTGCGCGACGAGCACGCCGTCAAAGAAGAAATCGAATGTGAAAGTCGTGCAATGGATCTCCACCCGGTAGGTATGCCAGCGGCCTGGCGTCCAGTCCGCCACAGGGATGTCAGCATTCCCGCCGCCGGCACTGCTCGCCAACACCACCTTGCCCTTGAATGACGGACTGCTGCCGTTGCCGAAAGTCGCCACCGCAAACCCGCCGTCACCCGGCGCGCCCGGCCCACCCACCACCAGCCGCAGATGATCGTCGAGCGAATCGTGGCGTTCCCGCCACTCGATGGCAAGGACTGTGACTTCGGGGAACGCCTGACGAATGAGTTCCGCATCGAGCCCGCCGTCCGTGTCGGTGAAGCCGATCGAGGTGCCCAGGTTGGTCCCCTGGTCGTCGGGACCCGCGGCCCCCACAAACGCGTCCGTGGCGGGCGGGTTCTGCTCGACGAAAAACCAGGCGGCGCCGTTCAGACCGAACTCGAAATCGTCACGGAAGCGCTCGACCCACACCCCAGCCGCGCGGGCCGGCTGAGAGAACGCCGCGATCAGGCCTAATACCATGACCCCCGCGGCGCGCCAGGTCAGACCGACGCCCCGTACGCGGCGCCAACCGACGGGTGAGAGATTCCTAAAGCGCAACACTCTGTTCCCAACCACAGGAAACCTCCCCCGCTGCCAGCACACCACCGCGGTGTGCAGATTCTACCCTTTGTGATAGTGGAAGTCACTGAAAACGGCCCAGGGACGCCGCCATGTCCGTAAGTTTACGGATGTCAGGCCCGGCGACCCCCGCCTCCCCGCCCGCGCCCTGCGTAGCCCAGTGGGCGAAGCAGGGTCTCCGGTCCCTGGAATTGAATGGTGGGCGACGTAGGACTCGCACCTACGACCTTCTGCGTGTCAAGCAGACGCTCTGACTCCTGAGCTAGTCGCCCACACAGCGAGGTGGATTATAGCAGCGGGATCGCCTGGCCCGGCACTGACCCTTCGACTGCGCTCAGGGCAAGGTGCCGGGCTGAATGCACATCCAACCCCTTCGGGGCTGAAACAGCAACGCAATTCGAGCGCGTCCGAATCTGGCAGGCAGAGTGCCTGCCCCCCAGTGATTTGCTGTTCCAACTAACCACTAACCATTAACTCCCTTCCCATTTGTTGCGTTGTACCGCCCCATCACTTTCTCGAAATCCTCGGTCAGCCAGGCGCGGGCGCACTCGGCGGCGCGCTCCACCATCGCATCGGCGGCGGCGCGCTCGGCTTTGGCGAAACTCTTCAGCACATAAGTCGGGTAATCCATTCCGGCGGGTGGCTGCCCGATTCCCGTCCGCAGCCGCGGGAACGCCTCGGTGCCCAGCACTTCGATGATGGAAGTCAGCCCGTTGTGCCCGCCGTCGCCGCCGCTGGGCCGCAGGCGCAGCGTGCCGAGGGGCAGGTAGATGTCGTCGCAGACCACCAGCACCTCGGCGGCTTGCAGCGAGGCGCTCGTCACCAGCGCGCCGACGGCGGCGCCGCTGCCGTTCATCATTGTCAGCGGCTGCAGCAGCCAGGTGGTGACGCCGTCGATGTTCGTGCGCGCCGCCGCGGCCTGATACTTGCCGGTCTTCAGGCGCGCGCCCGCCTGCTTGGCGAGGAGCGCGACGACACGGAAGCCGAGGTTGTGCCGGGTGCGGGCGTAGAACATCCCGGGGTTGCCGAGGCCGACGATGGCGCGGGTGGGCATGCGTGCATTGTAAGGGAGCGGCCTCACCCCCCTGCCCCCTCTCCTGTGAGGAGAGGGGAGAAACTAACTTCCGACTCCCTCTCCCGCCCTGCTTCGCCAAGGCTTCGCAGGGCACCCTCTCCCTGAAGAGGAGAGGGAGTACCAGCTCCCCATTGTAGAATCGGTTTCGTGCAGTTCCGACGTACTACGTACTGCTTACCACGCGCTATCTTTGGTGGCCCCGGCGCGACTCGAACGCGCAACCTCGTCCTTAGGACGGACTCGCTCTATCCGATTGAGCTACGGGGCCACGATAGTGCATTATCCCACACCTGCGGCGGGACGGGCGGCCTTGGGAACCTTGCTAGTCGACGACCAGTCAAAAGAGCAGAGCAGTCAAAGGCGGTCAACAATGAAGTCGTACAGATTCCCATTTCGCTGGTGGCCAGCGGGCATGACCGCCGCGATGATCTTGTTCTTGCATCAATATTTCGCGGCAAATAAACCCTTAATCCTCACTGCCCGCCTGCGGCAGAGTCGAATCGTCGCAGGTGCTCCTGTCGAGCTCGAGCTAGAACTGACCAATAGAGGTGAACTTCCGCTTAGCATTGGCGGACCAAATTTCACATCCGAATTCGTACTTACAGTCGAGGCAGGAGGCGCTGTCCCTGACAAATTGATCCTTCCAGTTTTCGGCGGATTCGATACTTGCGGGACACTGCCCTGGTGGACTCTTCAGTCGGGAGACTCTCAAGGATACCTAGTGGTGTTTTCGCACGGCAGACTTGTCCAGGGGCTCGATCCGTTCTCCGGCGGAGTTCTTGTTCCGCTCTTCCCGCAACCAGGCACTTATCGCTTAACTTTATTGCTCAAGGTTCGGGCTGGAGCAGTTCACGACCCAAACTCGATCGGACCAAAGGCGTGGAGCACACGGATCGTAACTTCGGCCCCGCTTGATCTGACTGTGGCACCGCCATCGCCGGCCGGGCGCGGCGCGCTGCGCTTTCTGGAGTCGCATCCCGACCTGTGGGAGTCATTTCGGTCGTATAACGATGATCCCCGGATCTCGGAACCCTTCTTGACCAGCCTCTTGGAGGAATTCGCTCACGACTTTCCGCACTCCGGATACGACCAACATGCGCTCCTTGCCCTCACTCAGTTGTATGATCGCCGTGCCGCGTGGAGCTATGCGAACCGCCAAGGCCCGGAGGCGGTTCAGTGGTCTGAGAGAGCTGTCCGCTGCGGAGAATTGGTGCTCCGAGACTTTCCCCGGCTGCGGGATGATGAGACGCACCTGCTGCTTGCCTCGTCATACAGGCGTCTCGGCCGAGGAGATGAGATGCGTGAACATCTGAGGCAGATCCTCAACCGTAATCCGATATCGCCCTTTGCGCCAACCGCTCGACAATTACTTGACAGTCCCTAATCACTGCCATCCAAATGGCGGCGCTCGGTTTGACGCTGCGGCGCGGGCGCAGGTATAGTCCCGCGCCGGGAGGCACCCGTGATTTCGACCGCTGATTTCCGGTCTGGGCTGACCATTGAGCGCAACGGCCAGCTCTACCAGATTGTCGAATACAAACATCAGATGCGCGGCCGCGGAAGCGCCACCGTGCGCGCCAAGCTGCGCAATCTGCGCACGGGCGCCATCCTGGAGCAGACCTTCGAGGCGGGTGAAAAAGTCGAATCGGCATTCGTCGAAAAGCGGCCCAGCCAGTTCCTCTACCGCTCGGGTGATGATTTCATCTTTATGGACAACGAATCGTACGAGCAGCAGACTTTGACCGAAGAGCGTCTCGGCGATTCCTCACAGTGGATGAAGGAAGGGCAGGATGTGACGCTGCTGCAGTATGCGGGAGAATTCCTGGGCGTCGAGCTGCCGATGTCGGTCGAACTGCAAATCACCGAGACTGACCCGGGGCTGCGCGGCGACACGGCGACCGGCGGGAACAAGGTGGCCACACTCGAGACCGGCGCCACGGTCCGGGTGCCGCTGTTCGTCAACCAGGGCGATTTCGTCCGGGTGAACACCCAAACGGGCGAGTACATCGAGCGGGCCTGACATGACCGGGGGCGAACCCGACACGGATTCGTTTCTGCAGGACCTGGTGCAGTTGATGGACGAGAAGGGCCTGACGGAACTCGAACTCGAAGTCCCCGACTTCGCGGTGCGCCTGACGCGCGACCGAGCGCCCGCCCGGGCGGCCGCCGCCGCGCCCGAAACACCGGCCGCCGACCCCGCGCAACTGACGCTCGCCGCGGCGCCCGTCACAACAGTAATGGAAGTGAAGGCCCCGCTGCTCGGCACCGTGCATTTCGTCCCCGGCAACGGCATCGGGCCGGGCGTGCCCGTACACGAGGGGCAAGTGCTGCTCACCATCGAAGCGATGAAGGTGCCGCACGAAGTGACGGCCCCCGCGGGCGGGCGCGTCGCGGAGATCGCGGTGCACGAAGGCGACGCCGTCGAATACGGGCAGTTGCTCGTGGTGCTGACGCCCAGCGGCGACGCGGGCTAGGCGGCGCCGGTGTTTCAGCGCGTGCTGGTCGCCAACCGCGGCGAAATTGCGGTGCGCATCATCCGAGCCTGCCACGAAATGGGCATCGAGGCCGTCGCCATTTACTCGACCGCCGACGCCGATTCGCTGCCGGTCCGAATGGCCGACGATTCGGTGTGCATCGGGCCGCCGCCCAACCGCGACAGTTACCTCAACATCCCGAACATCCTCACCGCCGGCATGATGAAGAACTGCGACGCGGTGCACCCCGGCTACGGCAACCTCTCCGAGATCGCCGCCTTCGCCGAAAGCGCCGAGGCCTGCGGCCTGAAGTTCATCGGCCCGAAGCCGGCGACGATGGAATTGATGCAAGACAAGGGCGTTGCCAAACAGAAGATGCGCGAGGCGGGCGTGCCGATCGTGCCCGGCACCGAGGGCAAGATGTGGAAGCCCGCCGACGCCGCGCAGGCCATCAAGCGCCTCGGCTATCCGGTGATGCTGAAGGCGGCGGCGGGCGGCGGCGGGCGCGGCATTCGCATCCTCCACACGCCCGAAGATTTAGAGCGCCTGCTCCCGCAGGCGCAGGCGGAAGCGGAAGCGGCCTTCGGGCGCGGCGAGATTTATTTCGAGCGCTACATCGAAGAGCCGAAGCATGTCGAAGTACAGATTTTCGGCGACTCGAAGGGGCGCGTCATTCACCTGGGCGAGCGCGACTGCTCTATTCAGAATCTGCGCCATCAGAAACTCCTCGAGGAGTCCCCCTGCGCGGCGCTGACGCGCGCCCAGCGCAAGCACCTGACCGAGGCCGCCGTCCGCGGCGGCCGCGCCATCGGCTATGAGAACGCGGGGACGGTCGAGTTTCTCATCGACCGGCAGGGGCGCTTCTACTTCCTCGAAATGAACTGCCGCATCCAGGTCGAGCATCCGGTGACGGAGATGGTCACCGGCGTGGACATCGTGAAGGAACAGTTGCGTGTCGCCGCCGGCGAGCCGCTCTCTATCGCGCAGGGCGAAATCGAGCCGAACGGCCACGCTATCGAATGCCGCATCACCGCCGAAGACCCCGAGCGCGGCTTCCTGGCCAACGCCGGCTCGGTCGAGCGCTACCTGCCGCCCGCCGGCCCGGGCGTGCGCGTCGACAGCCACTTGTTTCCCGGCTACGAAGTGCCACCGTTCTACGACCCACTCCTGGCCAAAGTCATTGCCTGGGGCCGCGACCGCACCGAGGCCATCCAGCGCATGCAGCGCGCATTACGCGAACTGGAAATCGGCCCGATCAAGACGACGCTGCCGTTCCACCAGCGCGTCGTGACCAACGGCTTCTTCCGGCGCGGCGAGGTGTACACGAATTTCATTCGCCGGCGCCTGGCGCTCGACACGGTCTGATCGATGGGCCGCCGCCGCTCCGCACGCGAATTGGCCCTGAAGTGGATGTTCCAGTGCGGCGTCGGCGGCGGGGAGCCGGCGGACATCATCGCCCGCACCGAGACGACGCGACTGTCGCGCGACACGCTCGACTTCGCGCGCACCATTTTCCTTGGCGCTTGGGAGCGCCGCGCGGAGCTCGACGCCCGCATCGGCGAGTGCGCGCACGACTGGCCAGTCGACCGGATGGCGCGCGTCGACCTGATGCTGCTGCGCCTGGCGCTCTTCGAACTCCTGTATGTGCCCGATGTGCCGCCGAGCGTCACTGCCGACGAAGCGGTCGAACTGGCCAAGAAATACTCGACCGCCGAGTCGGGCCGGTTCATCAACGGCATCCTCGGCAATGTCATCCGGGCGCTGCCCGCCGAGGGCGCCGCCTCGCCCTGACGCCGCGCCTTTCCCTCGCCCGCGGAACGGGTTAGACTCGTTGCAATGGACGACCGGGTGCTGGCCCGTGTGCGCGCGCTGGTGGAGTGGGCGCAGGAGCAGCGGCTGACCGAGTTCTCGTTCCGCGACGGCGAATTCCGCGTCGCCTTCCGCACTTGCCCTCGGCCGGTTGCGGCGGCGCTCGCCGCCGCGCCTGCCGCGGCCGACCCGGCGACCGACGGCGCGACCGTTCTCGCAGCGAGTACGCTGCCGACGATCAACTCCCCGCTGGTCGGCATTTTCTATCGCTCCCCGTCGCCCGACGCGCCGCCGTTCGTGGACATCGGCGCCTGGGTCTCGCCCGACACGGTGGTCGGGCTGGTGGAGGCGATGAAAGTCTTCAATGAAATCTCCGCCGAGACCAGCGGCCGCGTCGTCCGCATCCTCGCCGAGAGCGGTCAGATGGTGACCTCCGGACAGCCGCTGATTGAGATCGAACCCGGCGCCGAACGCGGCCGCGGGCGCTAATGCCGACCGCCACCGCGGGAATCTTCGCGACCGATTGCCCCGGCCTCCGCCTCCACGCCCGCGGCAAGGTGCGCGACGTCTACGACCTCGGCGACACGCTCTTGGTCGTCGCCACCGACCGGATGTCGGCGTTCGATGTCGTGCTGCCGACGCCGATCCCCGATAAGGGGCGCGTGCTGACGGCGCTGTCGGTGTTCTGGTTTGAGTACTTCGGAAGCACGGTGCCGCACCACTTCCTCACCGCCGCAATGGACGACTTCCCGGCCACAGCGCAGCCCTATGCCGGGCAACTCGCTGGGCGCAGCATGTTGGTGAAGAAGTGCGACCCGCTGCCCGTCGAGTGCGTGGCGCGGGGCTATCTCTTCGGCTCCGGCTGGAAGGAATACCAGCAGACCGGCGCCGTCAGCGGCGTCGCGCTGCCGCCCGGATTGCCCCTCGCCGCGCCGCTCGACCCGCCCATCTTCACGCCCGCGACGAAGGCCACCAGCGGCCACGACGAGAACATCAGCGAGCGCCAGGTGGCCGAACTCTTGGGCGCGGACCTGACCAAGCACCTCAAGGGTCTGACGCTGGACATTTACCGACGCGCGGCCGAGTATGCGCGCACGCGCGGGCTCATCCTCGCCGACACCAAGTTCGAATTCGGCCGCCAGGCGGGCGATGTGCTGCTGATTGACGAAGTGCTCACCCCCGATTCGTCGCGCTATTGGTCGCTCGACGACTATGCGCCCGGCGCCTCGCCGCCGAGTTTCGACAAGCAGTTCGTGCGCGATTACCTGGAACAGGTGGGCTGGAACAAACTGCCGCCGGCGCCGCCGCTGCCCGCCGAAGTGGTCGAGGGCACCCGCGCCCGCTATCTGGAGGCCTGCCGGCTGCTCACCGGCAATGAGTTGCCGTGACAGGCGCTCCGTCACCGGCGTTGCAACCGGCGCGCATTCACATCGAGGACGCCGGGCCGAAGTACCTGATGGTCGTGCTCGACGGCGCCGCTGACCGTCCGCTGCCCGAACTCGAGGGGCGCACTCCGCTGCAGGCCGCCGACACACCGGCAATGTCGCGCCTCGCCGCCGGCGGCATCGTCGGGCTGGTGAAGACGGTGCCCGACGGGATGACCCCCGGCACCGATGTCGCCTTCTTGAGCATCCTCGGCTACGACCCGAAGCGCTACTTCGCCGGCCGCGCCGGCTTGGAGGCGCTGTCGCTCGGCATTCCGCTGGACGCCAAGGATGTCGCGTTTCGTTGCAACCTCGTCACCGTGGACGACGACGCGGCCAATCTTCTGCACTACAGCGCCGGGGAGATTTCGACCCAGGAGGCGCGCCCGCTGGTGACCCTGGTGCGCGAACGGCTCGGCTCCCGGCGCTTCGTGCTGCACCCCGGGCAGAGTTTTCGCAACATCCTCGTCTGGCGCGCCGGGTCGCTCGAAGTGCAGACCACGCCGCCGCACGAAGTGCAGGGGCAGGCCGTCGAGCCGCACCTGCCCCGCGGCGACGGCGACGGCGAACTGCGCCAGTTCATCTTCGATTCGTTCGAATTGCTGCACAAACACGACATCAACCGGCGCCGCCTCGACGAAGGCCGCTTCCCCGCCAATATGCTGTGGCCGTGGGGGCAGGGGCGGCTGCCGCAACTGCCGTCGTTCCCGGTGATGCACGGCGTCACCGCGGCGCTCGTGGCCGGCACCGACACCGTCAAGGGGATGGCCGCCGCGTCGGGCATCACCGTTCTCGATGTGCCCGGCGCGACGGGCAACCTGGACACCGATTTCGCCGCCAAGGGCCGTGCCGCCATCTCGGCGCTCGAGGTGTATGACCTGGTCATCGTGCACATCGAAGCGCCCGACACTGCGGCGCACAACGGTGACCTCGAGGGCAAGGTCTGGTCGATCGAGCAGATCGACCACGAGATCGTCGGCCCGGTCGCCGACTTCCTGCGCCCCTACGAACAGCACAAAGTTCTCATCCTGCCCGACCACTACACCTGCCTCTCCACCCGCGGGCACGCCGCCGACCCGGTGCCGTTTCTGCTGTACACGCCGTTTCTCATCCCCGACCATTCCGAGCACTTCGACGAGCCGTCGGCGAGCGAGAGCGACTGGACGCTCGACGACGGGCACCGCCTGATCAATCTCATGCTGGTGAATTAGCGCAATGCTGCTCGCCCGCGTCCGCGCCGCGCTGCGGCGGCACCGGATGATTGCGGCGGACGCGCGCGTGGTCGCCGCCTGTTCCGGGGGGCAGGACTCCGTCGCACTCGTGCATCTGCTGCACCGGCTGCGCGATGAGTTCCGATTTGAACTCGCCATCGCCACGCTCGACCACGGCCTGCGCGGCGACGACGGGCGCGCCGATGTCGCATTCGTGCGGGCATTCGGCGAGTCGCTCGGCGTGCCGGTCTATGCGGACGCGATCGATGCGCGCGCCCTGGCGCAACGCGACCGCGTGTCGGCGCCGGTCGCGGCGCGCACCGCGCGCCTCCGGTTTTTGCGGCGGACGGCCAGCGACCTCGGCGCCACGCGCATCGCCCTCGGCCACACCACCGACGACCAGGCGGAGACCGTTCTGATGCACCTGCTGCGCGGCGCCGGGCTCGACGGCCTGGCGGGCATGGCGCCGGTGCGCCCGCCGTTCATCCGCCCGCTGCTCGGCTGCTGGCGCCGCGAGACCGAGATGTATTGCGGCGCGCACGGCCTCGCCTTCCGCACCGACCCCGGCAATCGGGACCAGCGCCACCTGCGCGTGCGTCTGCGCGAGCACCTCCTGCCGCTGCTCGAAGCCGAGTATCAGCCGCGTCTCCGGGAACATCTCGTCGCGCTCGCCGCCGACAGCGCCGATGATGCGGAACTTCTCGAGCGCCAAGCGCGGGAGTCGCTGCGTCTCACCCACCGCGGCGAAGACGGGCGCGTCGGCCTGCCCGCTAACTTGCTCCGCGGCCTGTCGCCCGCGTTGCGCCGGCGGCTCGTGAGAGCCATCCTCGCCGATTTGCGCGGCACGCGCGCCGACCTGACACGCGAGCACCTGCATGCCGTCGACGCCCTGCTGGAACCCGGCGCCCGCCGCGTCGAGGTGCCCGGCGTCGCCATTGCCCGCGACGGCGACACCATCTGGTTTGCGCCCTCCACAACGGTGGCGAAGCTGCCAGGGATGAACGGGCCCGTTACCCTGGCCATCCCCGGCGAGACCCGCGTGGCGGCGCTCGAATGTGTCATCGCCGCGCGCCTGCTGCCGGCGCCGCCCGAAGCCCTGACGAATGAACCGACTCGCGCTTGGCTCGACGCCGGCGCCGCCGGCACTGCATTGCAAGTGCGGACGCGCCGCCCCGGCGACCGCTTCCGGCCGCTCGGCGCGCCGGGCAGCGTGTCACTCCAGGACTTCTTCATCAACGCCAAAGTGCCGCGCTCACGGCGCGACCGGACGCCGCTGGTCGTCGCCGGCGACCGCATCGCCTGGGTGGTCGGCCACCGCATCGCCGACGACTTCCGCATCACGCCCGCCACCGGCGCCACGCTGGAACTGACGGCGCACCCGCTCGCCTTGGCCGAGCCCCCGCAGCGGGAGAACCCCGCTCGTGAGTCGAATCTGCTGCACGGAGGATAGCCCCGGATGATGCGTCGGATCGCCCTTGGTGTGCTGCTGTGCGGCCTGGCCGCGGCGATGGGGTGCGGTGGCAAAGGCCCCGCCGCGGGGACCTTCGCCGTCATGCTCACCACCGACCCCGACACCCTCGACCCCGCCCGCAGCACCGACACCAACTCCGGGCATGTCATCCTGCAACTCTACGAAGGCCTGGTCACCAACAGCGAACAGAACCAGATTGCGCCCGCGCTCGCCGAGCGCTGGGACACCAGCCCGGATGGCCGCACCTTCACCTTTCACCTGCGGGCCGCCAAGTTTCACACCGGCCGCGCGATGACCGCGGCGGATGTTGCGTACAGTCTGAACCGCTGCCTGGCCGACAACGAGTCGCCGGTGCGCCAGACCTATCTCGGCGACATCGTCGGGTCCGCCGAGGTGATGAACGGACACGCCGCCGAGGCGAGCGGCATCCGCGTCCTCGACGAACACACTGTCGCCATCACCATCGACGCGCCCAAGCCGTTCTTCCTGGCGAAGCTCACCTACCCCACTGCGTTTGTCGTCGACCGCGAGACCATCGAGCGGCTCGGCCCGCGCTGGACCGAGAGTGGCCCGGTCGGCACCGGCCCGTTCACCTTCGTCGAGTGGCAGCACAACCAGCAAGTCCTGCTGAAGCGCTTCGACGACTATTGGGGCGAGAAGGCGCAAGTGGATTTCGTCGAGATGCATGTCACCAGTGACCCGACCACCCGCCGCGCCCGCTATGAGAGCGGCGCCGCGCATGTCTCCGACATACAGACCTCCGACTTGCCCGATGTGCGCGCCAACGCCACGCTGTCCAATCAACTGAAGGTCTTCCTGCGCCCCAGCATTTTCTACATCGGCATGAACGGCCACCGCGACCCGACTTTCGCTGACCCTTGGGTGCGGCTGGCGTTCGCGCTCGCCATCGACCGCACCGTCATCACGAATACCGTCCTCAACAATGTCACCGGCCAGGCGAACTCGTTCATTGCGCCGTTCATTCCCGGTCACGACGACGCCTACCCCGGCACGCCCTACGACCCCGCTCTGGCCCGGGAGTGCCTGGCGCGCGCCGGTTATGGCCCGAACAAGCCGTTCCCCAGCACCGAACTCTTTTATGCCTCGCAGTACGCCGATGTCCCGCGCGTCATCCAGGCCGCTTCGCAAATGTTGAAAGAGAACCTGCAGATCGACATCAAGCCGACGCGGCTCGAGTGGAACACGCTCCTGGCCCGCGACCGGCAAAGCGACTTCGGCCTCTACTCGCTCGACTGGTTCGCTGACTATCTCGACCCGCAGAACTTCGTGTCCGTCCTGCTGCACTCGCAGAGCCAGAACAATCATGTGCAGTTCTACAACCAGACCTTCGACTGGCTGTGCGACCTCGGCGATGTCGAGCAGGACCCGAAACAGCGCGAGCAGTGGTATCGCCTAGCCGACCGCGTCGCCGTCGAAGCGGCGCCGTGGATCCCCATCTACTACGGCTACTTCCTCTATCTCGTCAGCCCACAGGTGGAGCACTACCCCTACAACTTGATGGGCCCGATGCCGTACAACACCGTGCGCCTGAAGCCGGGCTAGCCGATGCGCTACCGCCTCGCCGCTGTGCTGGTCCGACTTGCGCTGCTGGGCGCGATGGCCGGCAGTGTGTTCGGCTGCGCGGCGCACACGATGCCCACCGACACGCTGCGCTGGCCGCTGCTCAACGAGCCCGACATCCTCGACCCCGCCCGCGCCACCGACACGAATTCGGGACTCGTCATCAACAATGTCTTCGAAGGGCTGGTGCGCTTCAACACCAGCAATCAACTCGTGCCCAACCTGGCGGAATCGTGGGATGTCAGCGACGACCGGATGACTTACACCTTTCATGTGCGCCGCGGCGTCAAGTTCCACAATGGCCGCGAGATGGTTGCTGATGATGTCGCCTACAGCATCAACCGCTGCATGGCGGACGCGCTATCGTCCGTCCGCACGCTCTACCTCAATGACATCGTCGGTGCGCGCGCTGTCTTTGACGGTAAGGCGGCCGCGGCGTCCGGCATCACGGTCATCGATCCGAACACGCTGCGCATCCGCATTGATGCGCCCAAGGCCTACTTCCTCGCCAAACTCGCCTACCCGACCGCCTATGTGGTCTGCCGCGAGGCAATCGAGGCCGGCGGCCTGCGCTGGACCGAGGCCGAGATGCGCAACGGGGAAATCATCACAAATTGCATCGGCACCGGCCCGTATCGCGTTGCGGAATGGCAGCACAGTGTCCGCGTTCGCCTCAAGGCCTTCGACGATTACTGGCGCGGTCGTCCGAAGACCGAGTGGGTGGACTTCCCGGTGGTATCCGATCAGCAATCGCGCTTGTCGCGCTACCAGGCCGACGAACTCGACGCCACCGATGTCACCTCCGCCCAATATCCGGAACTTTCCCAAGACCCGCGGCTGGAACCCGAACTGCGGAACGAAACGCGCCTCTCCATCACTTATTTGGCCTTGAATACCCTCACTTACCCGCCCTTCAAGGACCGCCGCGTCCGGCGCGCGTTCGCGTATGCCATCGACCAGCAACTCATCGCACATGTCGCGCTGAATGATGTCTTCAAACCCGCAGAGGGCATCCTGCCGCCTGGAATGCCCGCCTTCGACCCCAACTTCAAGGGGATCCCCTTTGACCCCAAAGAGGCCGGGCGGCTCATCCGTGAGGCCGGGTATGACCCCCAGACCCACCCGCTTCCGCCGCTCGAACTGCAGTATGCGAATATCTTCACCGATCTGGGCCGCATTGCGCCGACCATCGCCGAAATGCTCAAGTCCGCCCTGGGCGTTGAGATTCAATTGCAGCGCAGCGAGTGGAACACCTTCCTGCGCGACACACGCGAAGGACGCCCGCCCTCCTATCTCCTCGGCTGGATCGCCGACTACATCGACCCGCAAGACTTCCTCACCATCATGTTGCACTCCGAGAGCGAGAACAACCGCACCGGCTACAGCAACCCCGCCTTCGACCGCCTTTGCAACCAAGGTGATGTCGAAGCCGACCCCGAAAAACGAATGGCGCTCTACACCCAGGCCAATCGCATGGCCATTGAGGACGCACCCTGGGTGACCCTCTACTACGGCAGCGACCCGCGCCTCATCAAGGCCCGCGTCCGCGGGGCCGAGTCCAACCTGATGGGCTGGCTGCCTTTCTTGAATGTAGAGCTCGCGCCCAAGTAAATGCTGCGCTACCTCGGTTTCCGATTCGCGCTCTCCATCCCGGCCCTGCTCGCCGTCACGCTGGTCACTTTCTTCATCGGCTACTACGCGCCCGGCGACCCCGTCACCGATATGCTCGGCCTGCACGCCACCGAAGAGAACACCGCCCGCTTGAAGGCGGAATACGGCCTCGACCGCCCGCCGCTCGTGCAGTATTGGTCGTTTCTGTCTAATGCCATGCGCGGCGATTTCGGCTTGTCCTATCGTTTCCGCGGCCGGCCGGTGACGGAGATTATCGCGGACGGCCTTGCCGTCACCGCGCAACTCGGCCTCCTGGCGCTCATCGTCGCCGTCGCACTCGGCATCCCCGCCGGCATTATCGCCGCGCTCAACCGCGGTCGTCCGCTCGATTACATCACGATGAGTCTGGCGCTCGCCGTGATTTCGGTCCCGGCCTTCGTCCTGGCGCCGATTCTGATTCTGTTGCTGGCGGTGAAGCACCCGTGGCTGCCGGTCGGCGGCTGGGGCGACCCGATTCAATTGGTGATGCCCGCGTTCGTCCTCGGCTCGCGCCCGGCCGGCCTGCTCGCCCGCATGATGCGCTCGAGTATGCTCGAGGTGCTCAACCAGGACTACATCCGCACCGCCCGCGCCAAGGGCCTGCGCGAGCGCGCCGTCATCCTCCGCCACGCGCTGCGCAACGCGCTGCTGCCCGTCGTCACCGTGCTCGCCAACTCGTTCGGCTATCTGGTCACCGGCTCGTTCATCATCGAGACCATCTACGACATCCCCGGCATCGGCCGCATCGGCATCGAGTCCATCTTCCGCCGCGATTACCCGGTCATTCAGGCGACGGTGCTGCTGATGGCTGTCACTTTCGTGCTCGTCAATCTGATGGCCGACCTCATCTACGGTTTGCTCGACCCGCGCGTCCGCGTCGGAGCGCGGGCATGAGCGCCGCCGTGGACCTGCTGAACGCGCCGGCGCAAGTCGCCGGCCCCGGAACCTGGCGGCGGCTGCTGCGGAACCCGCAAGTCGTCGTCGCCGGCGGCGTGCTGGGCATTCTCATCGTGGTCGCCGCGTTCGGGCCGTTCCTGCTGCCCTACCGCTACGACCAACAGGAACTCGCGCTCGACAAAGTGCTGGCCGCGCCTTCGCCGCAGCACTGGCTCGGCACCGACCCGCTCGGCCGCGATGTCCTCACCCGCATCATCTACGGCGCCCGCGCCAGTCTCGCCATCGGCATCATCGTCGTGCTGCTCGATGTCGCCATCGGCACCGCCCTCGGCCTGATCGCCGGCTACAAGGGCGGCCGCTGGGACACCTTCCTGATGCGCGTCACCGATATGATGTTCGCCTTCCCCGACATCCTGCTCGCCATCCTGATTATGGCGATGATGGGGCGCAATGTGTTCAACATCTTCATCGCGCTGGGCATCGTGTCGTGGCCTCCGATGACGCGCCTGGTGCGCGGCGAAGTCCTCGCGCTGCGCGAGCGCGAGTTCATCGAGGCCGCCCGCGCCATCGGCGTCCCCGACCGCCGGATTATGATGCGGCATCTGCTGCCCAACCTGTTCAGCCCGATTATGGTCGCCGCCACCGTCAGCATCGGCGGCATCATCCTCGCCGAATCGACGCTGTCGTTTCTCGGCATCGGCATCCAGCCGCCCTATCCGTCGTGGGGCACGATGATCAACGAGGGCCGCGAGTACTTGCGCACCAACCCGGCGCTGGTGCTCTATCCGTCCATCGTCCTCGCCGTCACGGTGCTCGCTTTCAACTTCCTCGGCGACGGCGTGCGCGATGTCCTCGACCCGCGGCTCAAGGGCATCGGCGGAAAGTGACCAGCGGATGGACGACACCCTCTTCGACATCCTGAAAGCTACCGCCCGGCGCCAGGGCGCGAAGACGGCCTTCTACGCGGACAACACTGCCACCACCTACCGCCAGTTCCTGCAGCGCGCCACCTGGCTGGCCCGCGGACTGTGCGGACTCGGCGTCCGCCCCGGCGACCGCGTCGCCATCCTGCTGCCGAATGTGACGCCCGTCCCGCTGACGGTGTTCGCCGCCGCCGCCTGCGGCGCCACCGCCGTCCCGCTCAATCCGCTGTTGAGCGGCGCCGAACTGGCGCGCATCCTCACGCACGCACAGCCGCGCGTCCTCGTCACCGCCACGCAACTGCTGACGCCCGAACTGGAAGCCGCCGCGGCAAGCGTCAAGCCGCCGGTGCGCATCATCCTGGCGCAGGCGCCGGCCGGCAGCCCCCACCGCGACTTCAAGCGCGTCGTCAAGAGCGGCCTGCTGCCGCTGCGCCGCCTGCCCGGCGCCAAGCCCGACGATCCCGCCGTCATCTTCTACACCTCCGGCACCACCGGCCTCCCCAAAGGCGTGATGCTGTCCCACTGCAATATCCTCGCCAACGCGCGCAGCGTCGGCCAACTCGACCTCATCCACAGCGACGATGTCCTCGTCGGCATCCTGCCGTTGTTTCACGCGTTCGCCTTCACCGTCTCGCTGGCCTACATCACGATGGTCGGCGCCACCACTTCCTATCTGCTGCGCTTCGAGCCGCGCTCGATGTGGCACGCGGTCGGCGCGCATCGGTGCACCTGCCTGATTGCCGTGCCCGCGATGCTGGCGCTGCTCTCCCGGGGCGGCAAGCCGCCCGAGGCGGCGACGCTGCGCCTGGTCGTCGCCGGCGGCGATGCGCTGCCGCGTGATGTGCAGGAAGAGTTTGAGAGTAAGTTCGGGCTGCGCGTGATGGAGGGCTACGGGTTGAGTGAGGCCGGGCCGGTCGTCGCCGTCAATTGCCGCCCCGACGGCCCGCGCACCGGTTCCATCGGCCCGCCCATTCCCGATGTCGCGGTCACCATCGTGGACGACGACGGCCGCGAAGTTCCGGCCGGCCAGGTCGGCGAATTGTGCGTCAGCAGCCCGGCCCTGATGATGGGCTACTACCAGGACCCCGAGCAGACCGCCGCCGTCTTGCAGGACGGCTGGCTGCACACGGGCGACCTCGCCCGCCAGGACGAGCAGGGCAATCTCGCCATCGCTGGGCGCAAGAAGGACCTGATCATCGTCGCCGGCGAGAATGTCTTCCCCGCCGAAATCGAGCGCACGCTGCTCGAGCACCCGGCGGTCGCCAATGCCGGAGTCATCGGCGTCGCCGACGCCCGCCGCGGGGAAATCGTCAAGGCGATTGTGGTGCTGAAAGAGGGTGCGCAGGCGAGCGAGAAAGACCTCATCGAGCACTGCCGCGAGCGGCTGGCGCTGTTCAAGGTGCCGAGCGACATCGAGTTCGTTGCCGAATTGCCGGTCAACTTCCTCGGCAAGGTGAAGCGGCAGGCCTTGCGCGAGGCGCAAGCGCCGACTGGAGAGCCGTCCTCACCCCCTCTCCTTCGCCAAGGCTTCGGAGAGCAGGCTGACCCCCTCTCCCGCAGTGGGAGAGGGGGGACCAACTGACAGTGCCGACACGGGGCTGCGACTTCGGCGCCAGCCGTTTGATGCGCCGCGGCGGCGGGTAACTTTTCAGTGGCGCCGCACAGCCAGGGTCACTCCGGTGACCCTCTCACCTCCTTTCGACCCCGCCCCGACCCTCTCCAGGGCCGGGGCGTGTGTGTGAGCCGATTGTCGGAATGATTCCGGCGAACGCACCCGCCTCCGACGCGCCTCCGCCGCGGAAGCCGACTCGGCGCAAGCGAATCGTGCGCGCGCTCCTCTATCTCACAGCGTTCCTCTTCCTGGCGCTGGTCGTCATACCCGCCGCGATGGCGTGGTCGATGCTGCATCCCCCGCGCAAACACTTCCAGGAAACGCCCGCGGATTTTGGTCTCACTTCCAAGGATCTGTTCGTCGCCTCGTCTCAGCACGGACCGCTCATTCATGGGTGGTGGGTCTCCGCATCCAAGCCCACCGGCGGAACGGTGATCATCTGCCACGGCATCGGCGACGAACGCTCAACCTTCCTGCCCGACGCCGTCGAGTTCGCCCGAGCGGGCTGGGACACGGCGCTACTTGATCTGCGCGGTCATGGGGAGAGCACCGGCAGTTCCACGATGGGTGTGTTTGAAGACCGTGATATCCGCGCGATCCGCCGAGAACTGTGGGTGAACGGCGCCCGGCCACCGTTCGTTCTGTATGGCTTCTCCCTCGGCGCCGTGGCCTCGCTGCGAGAAGCGGCAAGAGATCCCGAAATCGCCGGCGTCATTGCCGACAGCGCCTTCTGCCGGATCGATGCCACACTCGGCGGCCCGGCGCTCCTGCGGGCGGCCGGGCCGTTGCACGACCCACTGTTTCGTCTGGCGATGTGGTACGGCGAACGCTTCGTCGGTGCATCGCTTGACGAAGTGCGCTGCGATGAGGCCGCCGGGCAGTTCGGCGACCGCCCGCTCTTGCTCATTCACGGCGCCACCGACCGCGTGACACCACCGTCGCACAGCGAACGCATCCGCGCCGCAGCCTCCGGCCCGGTCGTCTTCTGGCTCATCCCCGGCGCCGATCACGCCGAGACCTTCGGCGCCGCGGGCTACGAGACGGTCCTGCTCCGCTTCCTCGACGCCGTGCAGCGCGGCACGGACCTCACCGAAGTTGAGCGCGCGATCGCTACGGCGTCGAATCGGCGGTAGGCCCAGCACGAGAGGAACCGGCCTGCCAGGGCAACAGGCTGTTGGATAGGAACACATTGCCGGGCAGGAGCTTACCGGCCATCGCTGGGTCCGCCGGAGTCCTAGGAACCGCGAAGTCGTGTGAAGTATCGGCGCAATGAAATCAGTTCGATACACTCTTTGACATCCTGCTTTACGCGCTTCAGTATCTGCCGCCCGCGAGGATGAATTCTCAAGACCAGGAGTTCTGTTCCAATCAGCACAAAGCCAGACAGGAACGCCAACAAATCAATAGCGGGAATTGCGAGCCGACCTGACAAGGCAAAGAGCAGGTTCGAGACCCAGCCGGGCACAATAGAGTGAGTTTGAAACCAACGCTCAATCAAATCTGAGCTGACCGAACTTGTAAGCCGGCCCAATGGCATCACAAGGAGCACCATATATCCGAATGTGAGGGCAACGGGTCGTCTCGACAAACCACTGGGTGTCGCAAAGCAGGCAGCAGCGATCAAGAGGGCAAAGAAGGAGCCCGTGAACCGGGCGGTCGTTTGAAAGAATGGGAGCACATCATCCGAGAAGAAGCGCGACGGCACTGAATAGTTAGAAGGCGAGGAAGAGTCTCTGAAGCAAACGGCCAACCAAAACACTGCGATAAGTAGGGCTGGCATCACGAAAACAGCCGCTGCCAACCGAATGCGGACTATTTCATTTCGGTTGAGGTCGTCGGCACAAATCTTTTCAGATGGGATCATGCCTTCCACGCGCCGTCCGCATTATGGACGTCGCCAGCCTCGCCTCCTAATTCCCCGTGCGCACCCATTCGACTCGCCCGCTGATACTTGACCGTTCCAGGGGAAATGATCCCCCTCCTCCAGGACGCTCCCAAAGAGAACCGGCCTGCCGGGGCGAGGCGCGGTCGTCCTCACCCACCCCGGCACACAGCGCCGCGGTCCCCCCTCTCCCGCACTGGGAGAGGGAACAGGCATCTGCCCTTGATCGAATCCGCGTCCTTCCTCGGCCCAAAAAGAACCGGCCTGCCGGGGCGAGGCGCGGTCGTCCTCACCCACCCCGGCACACAGCGCCGCGGTCCCCCCTCTCCCG
>CAYNSX010000025.1:0-37633 GCA_964400165.1 uncultured bacterium | reverse complement strand
AGCGTAAAGCCTCTCCGCTGCCTCATCCAATCTCCTCCTTAATGTGTTTAATGCCTGTAGAAGTGCCAACAGTTCCACAGCGCCTCGACCTCCAGCCCCCACCGGGCCGGTAGTCCGAACAAATGCGCGGCGTCAGCCCCGCACTTATATCGGGGCTCTGCTGACCTCCTTACTGGCTATTATTCTCTCTTCCGCCGGTGGATACTCCTGGCGGAATGTGAATTTTCTATGAATTTTCTGCCGGAAGCAGCGTTGTCTTACCCCTGCTCACCAGCCCCAAACTCCACCACTGTGACCCCTTCCCCACCTTCTCCCCGCCCTCCTGGGTGGACAGCGGACACGCCCGGATGGGCTGCCGCCCGGGTCCGGACCATGTTCCGTAGGGCTCCTGTACCCATTCCGTGGACGATTCGACACCGTCCCTGCCCCGCGGCGTGCGCCTGGTCGAGGTAGCGTTCCAGACGGAATTCGGCCTCGGAGACCGACAAGCCGAGCAATTGCAGCTCGTCTGACAGCCCAGATTCTGCCCGTGGGGCCAGGTCCAACCGCCCGCGCGGCTCGGCCAGCGGCTCCAGATCGCCGGCGGGCACCCGAACCCGTAGAATTCCCACTTGCACTTCGGCTTCGCCGTCGGCATCGGGCACCGTCAGGAGGTGGCCGGACTGGCCGACGGAGCGGAGCCGCACGGCAGCGCCGGGGAGCAGGTCGGCTGCCTTGCCCGGGTGGGAGAGCGCCGACTCCTCGGGCGTGACGACCGCTTGCTTGGTATCGGGTTTTTCGAGTTGCCGCTCCAGCGAACGCAGACTGCCCGCCACACGGCGCAGGTCGCGTTTGCCCTGGGCGCCGCGCCGCGCGGCCTCGGCCTCCTGCATCCAGGTCTGCACCTGGCGCTGCGCGGCGTCGAGGAGTTCGCGTGCCTCGTCGCGTGCCCGCTGGATGATGGCGCGGCGGCGGCCGGCCAGGTCGGCGGCTTCGGCGGCCGCGGCATGCGCGTGCTCGGTGGCCTCGCGCGCGGCGTCCTGCGCGGTCCGGCGCTGCGACTGCAGGTCCTGCTCGGCGCTGGCGAGTTCGGTGAGCAGCGCCTCCATTTCCCGCTCACCAATCGTCAGGTGCTGGCGCGCGGCCTCGATGATCTCCGCCGGGAGGCCGAGGCGCCGGGCGATGGTGAAGGCGTGGCTGCCGCCCGGCCGGCCGATGCGCAAATGGAAACGCGGCGACAGCGTTTCCGGGTCGAACTCGACGCTGGCGTTGACCATTCCCGGATGCGAGGCGGCGAGCGACTTGAGCGCATCGAAGTGCGTCGTCACCGCCACCCACACCCGCGGCTGCTGCAAGTGCAGGAGCAAGGCCCGCGCCAGCGCCGCGCCCTCGCCCGGGGCGGTGCCGGCGCCGATCTCGTCCATCAAGACCAGCGCCGGCGGCGCCAGGCCGGCGAGGATGGCGATGATCTGGCGCAGGTGCGCCGAGAAAGTCGAGAGACTCTGGGCCACGCTCTGCTCATCGCCGATATCCGCCCACACTTGCCGGACGAGCGGCAGTTCGCTGCCCGCCGCCGCCGGAATCTGCAGGCCGGACTGGGCCATCAGCACCAGCAGGCCGGCGGTCTTGAGCGCCACGGTCTTGCCGCCGGTGTTCGGCCCGGTGATGACCATGACGGTTTCCGGCGTGCCAAGGAGAAAGTCGATCGGCGTCACTTCGCCGGTCAGGAGCGGGTGGCGCGCCCCGTGCAAATCGACGCCCCCCGTGTCGCGGATGCGCGGCTCACTGGCGCGCATCTCCTCGGCCAGCCGGGCGCGGCAGAAGATGGCGTCCAACGCGCCGAGGGCCGCGATCGTCTCATCGAGGAGCGCGGCGTGGGCGCCGACTTGCTCCGTCAGCGCGCGCAGCACTTTGGCCACTTCCTCTTCTTCGCGGCGGTGGGCGGCGCGGAGCGCGTTGCCGAGCGGGACGATGGTTTCCGGCTCAATAAATACGGTGGCGCCGGAGGCCGAGGTGTCGTGCACGATGCCGCGCACCTGCGCCTGGCGCTCGGCGCTGACCGGCAGGCAGAAGCGCCCATCGCGGATGGTGGCCAGCGGCTCGCGCAGCGCCTCGCGCACCGACACGCGCCGCAGCAGCCGGTCGAGGGCGTCGTGCAGTTGTCCATCGAGACGCCGGATCTCGGCGCGCGCGCTGGCGAGCGCAGGCGTCGCGGTGTCGCGCACCAACCCTTCGGGGTCAATCGCCGCGCGGATCGCCTTCAGCAGTTCGGGACACTCGTGCAGGCGCTTGCTGCTGCGCGCCACTTCGGACCCCTTCCCGGCTTCCGCCAGGTACTGCCGGGTGTCATGCGTCGTCTGCAGCAGCGCGGCGAAGTCGAGCAATTCGAGCGCAGCGAGGGCGATGCCCTTCGCCGCGGTTCCGATCGCCGGGCGCAGGTCAACGCGGAAGGTGAATGGCGGCAGACCGTGCCCGGCGAGCATCTCCCGCGCCTCGCGCGTCTCCTGCTGCCAGCGGAGCACGGTCGTCAGATCGGCGCTCGGTTCCAGCGCCCGCGTGAGTTCGGCGCCGATGGGGTTGCGGGCGAGCGCGGTCAGGCGCTCGACGATGCGGTCGAACTCCAGCGCCCGCCGGGTGCGCGGATTGCAGACGGGGTCAGCGGTCATCAGCGGCCTGCCCCGGCACAGGCGGTGTCACCGTCGCCGCTGGGTAAAGCGATCCATCGCCCGGAGTGTGCTCTCGCTGACATGGTGTTCGATGCCCTCCGCATCTGTCTCCGCAGTCTGCCGGTCAAGGCCGAGCGCGTGCAAGAACTCCACAACCTGCTGGTGCCGGGCCCGGCACGCTCGCGCCAGCCGCTCGCCGGCGACGGTCAGGCCGACGGACCGATACCGCTCAAGAGCCACCAGGCCTTCCGCCTGCAGGCGGCGGAGCGCCTTGGAGACAGTCGGGTGCGCGACGCCGAGCCGGGCGGCGATCTCGGTCAAGCGGGCGTCGCCGTCCGCGTCAATCAGGTCGAGAATGGCCTCGACATAGTCCTCGGCCAATTCGGTCTGATGGGCGGCCCGGGTGCGCCGAAAACGGCTGGCGGGCAGCGGGGACGCGGCCGACAGCGGGCGTGGCACCATGTAGCCAAGGCTACACTTTTCCCGCTGCGCGTGCTAGACTGCGCCAAAGTTAGCAATGGCTACAGTTGCATGTCGAGCAGACCATCCCCAGCGTCGGACCGATCCGGAGCCGGAGTCGGCCTTCGTCGCGGCTGCGTGCGGCTGATGAAGGAGGCGTGCCAGTGACGGTGGACAACGGCGGCGTCAATCGCCGCGACTTTCTGAAACTCGGCCTGGGCGGGCTCGGGGCGGTCGGCTTGGCCGCCGCGGGCTTGCGGAAATCGGGCTCGGCGCTCGCCGCGGCGGAGCCGGCGATGAACCACGCGGCGATGCACGGCGCATTCGGGACGGTGGGACACACACAAGGCGGCTTCGACCCGACGAAGTTCCTCACCACCTTCGAGTGGGGGAGCGAGTCGCGCGCCGGCGGGCGCACGGTGCGCGACTATCAGATCGTGGCGACGGACCGCGAGATCGAGGTGGCGCCCGGCGTTTTCTTCCCGGCGTGGACTTACAACGGCCAGGTGCCCGGGCCGACGCTGCGCTGCCGCGCCGGTGACTGGCTGCGCGTTCACTTCAGCAATGCCGGCTCGCACGCGCACACCATCCACTTCCACGGCTTCCATCCGCCCGAGATGGACGGCCTGGAGATGATCGCGCCGGGCGGGTCATTCACTTACGAATTCGAGGCGCAGCCGTTCGGCCTGCACCTCTATCACTGCCACGCCACGCCGCTGAAGCGGCACATTCACAAGGGCCTCTACGGCGCCTTCATCATCGACCCGCCGCAGGGCCGCCCGCCGGCGCGGGAACTGGTGATGGTGATGAACGGATTCGACACCAACTTCGACGGTGAGAATGAGGTCTACGCCGTCAACACGGTGGCGTTCCATTACTTCCACAACCCGATCCCGGTGCCGGTGAACGAGCTGGTGCGCGTGTACCTGGTGAATGCGACCGAATTCGACCCGATCAACTCGTTCCACCTGCACGCGGCGATGTATCACTTGATCCGCACCGGCACTTCGCTGGAGCCGAATGAGTTCACCGACAATGTCACGATGTGCCAGGGCGAGCGGCATATCCTCGAATTCCGGCTGCCGAAGCCGGGGCTGTATATGTTTCACGCGCACCAGAGCGAGTTCGCCGAACTGGGGTGGATGGGGAACTTCGAGGCCGCCGGCTGATGCGGCGGCTGCGGCAAATCGCGCTCGTCCTGCTGCCCCTCGCGGCGCTGGGCGCGCTGGTGTGGTTCCTGCAAGCGCGCGGGCCGCTCGGGGCGCTGCGCACCGCGTTTCCGCCGGTCGAGGAACTGACGATCGAGCGCGTCGAACTGCACCCGGGCGAAATGACGGTGTATGTCACGAACGGCGGGCCGTCCGCCGTGACGGTCGCGCAAGTGACCGTGGACGACGCCTATTGGCAGTTTGAAATGACGCCCGGACCGACGATCGGGCGCCTCGGCCATGCGCGCATCCATCTGAATTACCCCTGGGTGGAGCATGAGACGCACCGCGTGAAACTCGTGTCGTCGACGGGGCTGACCTTCGAGCGTGAAATTGCCGTGGCGGTGCCGGCGCCCATTGTGGACATCGGCTACCTGGTGAAGTTCGGGATGCTCGGCGTCTATGTCGGCGTGCTGCCGGTGCTGCTCGGCATCAGTTGGTTTCCGTGGCTGCGGCGGCTGGGGCGCGGGGCGCTGTTTTTTCTGCTGGCGTTTACCGTGGGCCTGCTGGTGTTCCTCGGCATCGATGCGTTGCACGAAGCGCTCGACTTGAGCGGACAGGTGCCGGGTGCGTTTCAGGGGACGGGGCTGGTGGCGATCGGGGTGGTGTTGAGTTTCCTGGCAGTGACTGCGTTCAGCGCCAGCCAGATGAAGCGCGCCGGGACCGCCGAGCAGCAGGCGCTGACGCTCGGCTATCTCATCGCCGTCGGCATCGGGCTGCACAACCTCGCCGAGGGTCTCGCCATCGGCGCCGCCTACACGCAGGGCGAACTGGCGCTGGGCAGTTTCCTGGTCATCGGCTTCACCTTGCACAACACCACCGAGGGCATCGGCATCGTGGCGCCGCTGGCGCGGGCGCAGCCGAGGGTGACGCAACTGCTGGCGATGGGCGCCATCGCCGGCGCGCCGACGATCCTGGGCACTTGGGTCGGCGCGTTCAGTTTCTCGCCGGTGTGGGGGACACTGCTGCTCGCGGTTGGCGCCGGCGCCATCTTCCAGGTGGTCTACGAAGTGATGAAGCTGATGCAGCGCGAACCGGCGGGCAGTCTCGGCGTCCCGGCCAACTTCGCCGGCCTCGCCGCCGGGCTGCTGGTGATGTACGCGACCGGGCTGCTGGTGGCCGGGTAG
The DNA here is from genome assembly GCA_964400165.1 of uncultured bacterium. Classification (GTDB taxonomy): domain Bacteria; phylum Armatimonadota; class Hebobacteria; order CAYNSX01; family CAYNSX01; genus CAYNSX01. The sequence goes on along the minus strand of CAYNSX010000025.1, from coordinate 32,194 downwards.
CAGCACTGTAGGGGCCGACCCCCTGGTCGGCCCGCACCGAGCCGGTTACAGCCCGTGCACCGGAAAGATGTGTTCGCGGATCGCGGCCACCACCTCCTCCGCCCAGGCGCGCGCGTGTTGCGCCGCTGCCGGGGCTACCGGCGGGGCGGCGGCATCGCGCAGCGCTGACCGTCCGGCGGCCGCAGCCGCGGCAGGCGGCAGGGTGTCGTCCAGCGTGCGGCCCGCCATGGCGCCAAAGGCGAGCGTCCAGGCGCGCGGGACGGTCGTCGGCGCATAGCCGCCGCCGCCTAGCGCCACCAGCCGCGGCGACAGGCGCACGATGCGCTCGACGACCGCGGCGTAGCCCTGCACCGTCAAGTGCAGCATCGTCAGCGGGTCGTCGAAGTGCGTGTCGCAACCGAGTTGCGCCACGACCGCATCGGGGCGGAACGCCGACAGCAGCGGCGGCACGATCGCATCGAACGCAAAGTGATAGGTCTCATCATCCGTCCCCGGCCAGAGCGGGACATTGACCGCAAAGCCGAGACCGGCGCCAACGCCGGCCTCACTGACCTCGCCCGTCCCCGGATAGAGCGTGCGCCCGCTCTGGTGCAGCGAGATGGTGAGCACCTGCGGCGAGTCGTAGAAGAGGCCCTGCACCCCGTCGCCGTGGTGGGCGTCGATGTCGAGGTAGGCGATGCGCCACTCGGGCCGCTGCCCCAACAGATGCGCGATGGCGATAGCCGGGTCGTTGAAAACGCAGAAGCCCGAGGCGCGGTCGCGGTGGGCGTGATGCAGCCCGCCGCCGATGTTGAAGGGAATGCACGAGTCATCGGCGAGCACCAGGTCGGCGGCGAGCAGCGACCCGCCGGCGATGCGCGTCATCGCCTCGTACATCCGCGGGAACACCGGGTTGTCGCCGGCGGCGCCGTGAGGTGTGAAGCCGAAGCGCTCCATCCCGCGCACGGTCTGGCCGTCGCCGAGCGCCTTCACGACGGCGATGTACTCGTCGGAATGGCAGAGGCGTAAGTCGTCGTCGGTGGCCGCAGGCGGCTCGCGCAAGTTGGCGTCGGATACGAGGCCGCAGGCGCGCAGGCAGCTGACCGTGTTGCGCAACCGCTCGGGGCGGAGCGGGTGCTGGCGCGACCAGTCGTAATCGAGGAAGCCGTCTGTGTAGATGAGGACAGCGTTGCCGGGTTTCACCGTGCGCCGTCGCGGACGGCGCCGCCATCGCTGTCGTCCGGGCCGAAGCCGGCCCGGGCGAGCGTGATGGCGCCGACCGACGCCGCGCCGGCGCGGCGCAGTACCTTGGCGCACTCGGCGACGGTGGCGCCGGTGGTGAGCAGGTCATCGATGAGCAGCACGCGGGCGCCCTTCACCGAAACGCTCGGCGCCACCGCGAACGCGCCGCGCAGGTTTTCGATGCGCTGCTGGGGTGTGACGGTGTGCTGAAAGGCGGTGGCGCGAGTGCGCAGCAGCACCGGCTCGATGGGCACACCCGTTGTCGTACCGACGGCGGCGGCCAGCAGCGCGGCTTGATTGAAGCCGCGCTCGGCCAGCCGTGACGCGTGCAGTGGCACCGGCACGACGAGGTCGGCTGCCGCCAGGTCGCGCGGCGTCGGCGGTGGCCCGTCGGCGCTCGCGGCGAATTCGGCGAGCAGCGCGCTCAACTCCGGCCCCAGTGCCCGGCGGCCCTGAAACTTCAGCGCCTTGATGCCTTCGCCGAGGATGCCGCGGTAGCGCCCGAACGAGCGCACCGCGGTCACGACGCCCGTCCGGCAGACGAGGTCGGCGTGCGGGAAGGCGGCGGGCGTCCCGCAGGACGCGCACCAGGGCGGCGTCAGCCTGTCGATGGCCGCGCGGCACTCGGCGCACAGCACTTCCGGGCCGAAGGCCAGGCAGACACCGCAGCGCGGCGGAAAGATGAAGTTGAGCAGCCCGCGGGCGAGAGTTTGCATCGGCCCTTGATTCGTCGTAGCGGCGGTGTGCTCTTGCAACGGAGGCAGAGAAAACAGGGAAGCGGTGAAAACAAAAGGCGGGTTCACCACCAGCGCTGCGGCGCTGTCGTGCCCCTATGCGCTGGCTGCTGCCAAGTCCTCCAGCGCGAAGGCGACGGCCTGGTCGCGGTTCATGGCGCGGCCGGCCGAGAGGGCCGCGTCGGCGGCCGCGTCGCCCAGCGCTTCCCGTGCTCGGGCCAGACCGGGCGCCAGGAGATCCCAGTCGAGGGGAGATTGTGGATTCCTGATGTCGCTTCTCACCCCTTCGGCGGCGCCACAGAGGCGCAGCCCACGGTCAAACTCCTTCCGTCCCACCTCCAACATAGCCCAGGTCTCCAGGGTGTCTACGATCGGCACGGAGTCCTGCCATTCCCGGGAAACGGTGAGCGAATCTTTGAGCAGCGACTGGGCGCGCTTGAAATTGCGCTGCGCCACGGCCACACGCGCCAGATAGGTGGCCGTGATCGCGATCGACGTATGATCTCCCAACTCGCGCGCCAGCGCCAGCGACTCTTCGAGCAACGGCCCGGCGGTGTCGTAGTGAGCGAGAAAACATTCAATCAAACCCAGACTGCCCAGCAAGTTCCCGATATAGTGGCGATCGCCCAGTTCCCTCCAAATGGCGAGCGATTGTTCGCAGTACCCGCGCGCGGCATCGAGGTTGCCCTCACCCATGGCCGACTTCCCGAGACCGTTCAAGGCCAGCGCCAGGCCTTCCTGGTCGCCCAATTCGCGTGAGAGCACTGCGCACTCTTCCAACAGCGACACCGATGCCGACCCGCGTCCCGTGCTCTCTGCGCAGCGCCACGCCATATACAGCGCGCGAATCCGTTCCCGCGTGTGCGCGGCCGCGCCCGGCGCCTTCAGGGCCTGCGTTAGGCGCTCAAACCCTTCATTCGAGTGGTTCCGGGACCACCAGAAGCGCCCCAGCGCGGTGCTCATCCGCAGGGTGTCCTCAACGCCGCCCCGGTCGCTGGAGAAGTCCAACGCGCGGCGGAGGTTCGGCAGGTCATCGTCCAGCCGCTGGAACCAATGGGCTTGGTCGGGCCCGGTGAGTTCGGGATCCGCCCGCTCGGCCAGGTCGAGAAAGAACCCGGCGTGCCGTTCCTGCACGGCGGCGGCGTTCCCGGTGCCGAGTAGCCGATCGGCGGCGAAGTGCCGAATGGTCTCGTGCAGCCGGTATCGGGTCGCTTCATCCTCCTCCAGCACCACCAGGGAACGACCGACCAACCGGGAAACCAGGTCGAGCACCTCGCCGGCGTCGATGTCTTCTCCCGCGCACACCGCCTCGGCCGCGTCCAGTGAGAAACTACCGGCAAACACCGACAACCGCTGCAGCGTCGTGCGTTCGGGTTCCGACAGGAAGTCGTAGCTCCACGACACCGCCGCGGCGAGGGACTGGTGGCGCGGCGCGGCTCCCCGGCTCCCGCCGGTCAGCAAGCGGAAGCGGTCATCGAGACGCAGCAGGAGATCGTGGACACTCAAGGCGGTCACCCGAGCGGCGGCGAGTTCGATGGCCAGGGGAATGCCGTCCAACCGCCGGCAGATCTGCACCACCGCCCGCGCGTTCGTCTCCGACAGCACAAAGCCCGACAGCACCGCTCGGGCTCGAGCGGTGAACAACTGTGCGGCTTCCGATCGCGCCAGGGCATCAAACAACTCGGTCTCCGACTCGGCCGGCAGCACCAGCGAGGGGACGCGCCACACCACCTCCCCGGCCGTGCCAAGCGCCTCATGACTGGTGGCCAGGATGCGCAGCATGGGCGCCGCATGGAGCAGGGTGTCGCACAGTTCGCGGCAGGGGTCGAGGAGATGCTCGCAGTTGTCCAAGAGCAGCAGGGCTGTGGCCTGGCTCAAATGTGCGGCCAGGGTGTCCAGCACCGGACGGCCCGGTTCTTCCCGCACGCCCATCGCATCCGCCACCGCCTGGGGGACGAGTGCGGCATCGCTCAAGGTAGTCAAGTCCGCCAGCCACACGCCCTGGGGAAACTCATGCAACACCTGTGCCGCGACCTGCAGGGCCAGCCGGGTCTTGCCGCAGCCGCCCACCCCGGTCAGTGTCAGCAGACGCGTCTCGTTGAGTCGCCGCTTGACCTCCCCCATTTCGCTCTCCCGCCCGACAAAGGAAGTCAGTTGGATGGGCAGGTTGTTGGGCTGCGCGTCCAGCGAGCGCAGTGCCGGAAACGCCTCTGGGATATCCGCGTGGACCAGTTGAAACACCCGCTCGGGCCGCGCCAAGTCGGCGAGACGGTGAATACCCAGATCGCGGAGCGTCGCGCCGGCGGGCAGCCGATCGCGCACAACTTCCTCGGTGGCGCGCGACACCAACGCCTGTCCACCGTGGGCGGCGTCGCGCAGGCGCGCGCAGCGGTTGACGGCGGGGCCGTAATAGTCTCCGTCGCGCGCTTCGGCTTCGCCGGTGTGGAGCGCCACCCGCACGCGCAGCGGTGTCTCCGCCGGCCACTCCTCGACGGCGAACTGCTGCTGCAAGGTCAGCGCCGCGGCCACCGCGTCGGTGGCCCGCTCGAAGACGCCAAACGCACTGTCGCCCTGCCCCCCCTGTTTCACGATCAGCCCGTTACACGCGCTCATGGTTGCCGCGACGAGCGCGTCGTGGCGCGCCAAGGCCAACCGCATCGCCTCGGGGTGCTGTTCCCACAACTTCGTGGAGCCCTCGATGTCGGTGAAGAGGAAAGTGACTGTCCCGGAAGGGAGACTCGGCATCGAGACCATTCTAACCCTTCCGTCCCGTTCGGCGCGGGCCGCGCAGCCCTGCCGCCCACCCGCTTCCCTGCCTCCCTTCTTCCCGCTCCCTATAATGCCCTCATGCCGCGCATCCAGATCGGGGTAATGGGAAGTTCCGGCGGGCGCTTCGCCGCCGGCGCCAAGGACAAGGCCTATCAACTCGGGCGCGAGATCGCCCGCGTCGGCGCCGCGTTGCTGACGGGCGCCTGCCCGGGCCTGCCGCACGCCGCGGTGATGGGCTGCAAGGACGAGGACGGCCTGGTCGTCGGCATCTCGCCCGCCTTGAGTCTGCACGAACATGTCGAGCGCTATCACTCGCCGACCGATGGCTACGATGTCCTAATGTTCACCGGCAGCGGGCTGATGGGGCGCGAGATCGAGGCCATCCGCTCGTGCGACATCGTGGTGCTGGTGGGCGGGCGTTCCGGCACGCTCGGCGAATTCGCCATCGCCTATGACGAGGGGCGCACCATCGGCGTCCTGAAAGGGACCGGCGGCATCGCCGACCATGTGGACGAACTGATCGCCATCGCCAACAAGGACACCGGCGCCACCATCATTTACGACGACGACCCGGAGCGGCTGATCAAGAAGTGCCTCGAGGAGTATTACCGCCGCCACGACGAGGGCGAGCCCATCGGCTCCGAAGGCCACGAAGAGGGGTGATGCGACCTCACCCCCGGCCCCTCGACTGCGCTCGGGATAAACCCCTCTCCGTCTCACGGAGAGGGGTGGCGAGTTGCAGTTGGCAGACGCGCTGTCCCTCTCCCATTCGGGAGAGGGTGGCCGAAGGCCGGGTGAGGGCGTGAAGCGGTTGCACGACAGCGCACTAAGACCAGGAAACGGGAGCAAACAAGGGGTCTCCCCGGTGTCTGGTAAAGTAACGCCTTGCACCGCATTTTCCGTCCACGGGAGGACGAGACCGATGCCTCTGCGCATGCCATTGGTAGTGCTGACCGTGCTGGCCGTCACGCTGGTGGCCAGCGCGCAGGAGGGCGGCGACATGATGATGCCAACGCCGCCGAAGGAGATGGCGAAACTCGACGCGATGGTCGGCACCTGGAAGGGGACGGGGACCGTCTACGGCATGGGCGCGCCGTTTCAGTACGATTCGGTGTGCAAGGCGAGCAAGAAGTTTATGGGAATGTATCTCGTTGAGGAGCAAACCGACACCGCGACGATGCCCGGGATGTCGGCGCCGATGGTGGTCTACGAAGAGATGCGCGTGACCTGGTATGACGCGGCGGCCAAGACTTACAAGGTGGCGGCCTACGACGAGACCGGCGCGCCTTCAGTGGAGACGGCCCGTTTTGACGGCGACAAGTTCGTCACCGAGGTCGAGAGGCCCTCGATGGGCGCGAACCAAAAGGTCCGCGAAACGCGCACGCCGGTTGGAAAAGACTCCGTGAAGGTACTCGGGGAGATGTCGAGCGATAACTTCAAGACTACGACGAAGTTCTTCGAGATCGCTTACCAGCGCGCCGGCGGGATGTAACCGCTCGCGACCGCTGCTGCGCGCCCCGGCGGCGGCAAACAGGGGTTTCACCCGCTTCTGGTAAAGTACCCCTCCGCAGCACACTTTGCGTCCACGGGAGGACGAGACCGATGCCTATGCGCATGCCGTTGGTAGTCCTGTCGGTGCTGGCCGTTACGCTGGTGGCCAGCGCGCAGGAAGGCGCCGACATGATGATGCCGACGCCGCCGAAGGAGATGGCGAAGCTCGACGCGATGGTCGGGACCTGGAAGGGGACCGGCACTTTTTACGCGATGGGGTCGCCGATGAAGTTCGACACCGTGAACAAGGGCAGCAAGCGCTTCCAGGGGCAGTACCTCGTGGAAGAGGAAGCCATTTCGGCGGTGGTGCCGCCGGCGACGACGCCGATGGTCGTCCACGAAGAGATGCGCGTGACCTGGTACGACGCCGCGGCCAAGACCTACCGCTGCACCGCCTACGACGAGATGGGCACCCCGATGAACGGCACTTGCCGGTTCGACGGCGACAAATACATCGTCGCCTTCGACTCCTCGCCTTTCAGTCCCGGCGGAAATTTCCGCGTCACCGGGACGAATCAAGGAAAAGACAAGGTGGTGGTGGTCGGCGAGAGCTCAAGTGACAACTGGAAGACAACCACCAAGATCTTCGACTGCACCTACCAGCGCGCCGGCGGGATGTAACCGCTCGCGAGCGCTGCTGCGCGCCCCGGCGGCGGTCGCCGCTGCGCTGGCCTGCGGGCTGCTGCTTGGGCGGGAACCCGCCCGGAGCGAGGCGCCCCCGGCGCCTGCGCCGCCGCCGGAACTGGCGCCCCTCGATTTCCTCCTGGGTGAGTGGGCCGGCACCGGCACCCTCACTTTCGGCACGCGCGAGCAGAAGTTCAAGGCCGCTCTGACCGTCCGCCGCGCCGTCGGCGGCGCCTTCGTCGTGGTAGAAGAAACCCTCACCACGCCGCCCAGCCGCACTGCCGAACCGGCGGTCCTGCAGGCGACCGTGATGCTGATTTCCTGGGACGCCGAAACCAAGCAGTTCCGCGCCGACCTGTTCAGCGACGGTCAGCCGCCGCGGCACGGCGGCGGGCGGCTGCAAGGCGGCGTCCTCGCCCTCCAATTCAAGCCGGAAGACGAGAAATCGCCGGCCGCGGACTTGCGCACTTTCACGCCCGGCGGGCGGAGGGAACTGAAGAGTCTCGGCGAACACTCAAAGGACGGTCTGCACTGGGGCATCGACTTGAGCGCGTCGTACACGCGTTCCACCGCCCCCTGAACCGCGGGAGAAACCAAATGCGGATGCGCAGCGTGATTGCAGTGCTGTGTCTGGTGTTGGCGGTCGCGGTGACCGGCCACGCCGAAATGGCGACTCCCGGCGCGCCCGCCGAACTGAAACAACTCGATTTCGTCCTCGGCGCCTGGAAGGGCACCGGCACCTTTTACGCGATGGGGTCGCCGCTGCCGTTCACCGAGGACTGCAAAGTCCGCCGCGTCGTGGACGGGCATTATCTGATGATGGAGACGAAGGTGATGGCGACGATGCCCGGCGCCAGCGAGCCGATGGTGCTGCATGAGTCGCTCGGGCTGATCTCCTGGGACGCGGCGGGCAAGGTGTTTCGCATCAAGTCGTATGCGAGCGGCGGCACGATCGGTGAATCGACCGCCACCGTGACTGACGGCAAGGTGGTCGAGAAACTGAAGCCATCGCCGTTCACGGGCCGCGGCGAGGCGCGGTTCACCTTCTGGTCCACCGGCGCCGATTCGTGGGCGATGCTCGGCGAACAAAGCGATGACAGCACGACCTGGACGAAGGTGCTCGACGAGACCTACGCCCGCGTGCCGGCGAAGTAACGCACTCTCGGGGAGAGAACATGCGCACATTGATGATGGCAGCCGGCGTCAGCGCGCTGGCGTTGCTGGCGGCGGCCGGGCACGCGCAAGAGGCGCCGGCGGCGCCGCCCGCCGAGATGAAGCAGTTGGACTTCCTGCTCGGTTCGTGGAAGGGCACCGGCACTTTCTATGCGATGGGCGCCCCGGCGACGTTCACCGAGACCTTCAGCGCCAAGCACGTGGTGGGCGGGCATTACTTGATGCTTGAATCCTCCGTCACCCTGGCAACGCAGCCAGGCGCGACCGGGCCGAAAGTGGTACACGAGATGCTGTACCTCATTTCGTGGGATGCCAGCGGAAGAGTGTTTCGCATAAAGCACTATGCGAGCGGCGGGCAAATCGGAGTGACGACGGCCACGGTGACCGACGGCAAAGTGGTCGAGAAAGAGAAGCAATCGCCCTTTACGGGCCGCGGCGAGGCGCGTTACTCGTACTGGTCCACTGGCCCGGACTCGTGGGCCATGCTGGCAGAGCAGAGCGAAGACGGCACGACCTGGACGAAGGTGTTCGACCAGACCTGTGCCCGCGCAGCAGCCAAGTAATCAGACGGGAGGGGTTATGCGAACATTGATGATGGCGGCGGGCGTCAGCGCGCTGGCATTGTTGGCGACGGCCGGTCACGCGCAGGAAGCGCCGGCAGCGCCGCCCGTCGAGATGAAGCAGCTGGACTTCCTGCTCGGCGCCTGGAAGCTCGACGGTTCGTTCTCCGGCGAGATGACGGGCAAACTGACCGGCACCGCGACGATGCACGCGGTCGGCGGCGGGCACTTCATCGTGCGCGAGTCGACCTCGCACATCACTGCCGAGGGGCTCGATGAGCCCATCACTATCGAAGACCTGGCCGTGATCCGCTTCGACACCGTGGCGAAGCAGTTTGCGCTCGATGCCTATGACGCCGGCCCCGGCTTCAAGGGCACGGGCACAATGGAGAAAGGCGCGTTCGTGATGCGCTTCCCGCCCGATCCGGGGATGCCGCCGGGCGGCTTCCGCGTCAGCGTCAAAGCCGACAGCAAAGACCGGCTGACCAGTCTCGCCCAAGTCTCGGAGGACGACGGCAAGACCTGGAGCACGGTGTTGGAATTGAAGTACACCCGCGCGCCGAAGTAGCCGGGAATCACCCGGCCGGGGAGGCCCGATGCCGCCGCTGCTCGGTATCCACCATGTCACGGCGATTGCCGGCGACCCGCAGCGCAACCTCGACTTTTGCGCCGGCACGCTCGGGATGCGGCTCATCAAGGTGGCGGTCAACTTCGATGACCCGCTGACCTATCACCTCTACTACGGCGACACCGCCGGCACGCCGGGCACGCTGCTGACTTTCTTCCCGTGGCCGCACGCCCGCCGCGGCACGCCCGGGGCGGGCGAAGTGGCCGAGACGGCGCTGGCGGTCCCGCCCGGCGCCATTCGGTTCTGGGAACCGCGGCTGCGCGCCGCCAAGGTCGCGGTCGAAAGCCCCGAGACGCGCTGGGGGCAGCGGACGCTGCGCCTCGCCGACCCGGACGGGATGGTTTTGCGGCTCGTCGAAGACGAGGCGGCGCCGGAGGCGCTCGCCTACGGCGCCGGACCGATCCCGATGGAGAGCGCCATCTGCGGGATGCACAGCGTGACGCTGCGCGTCGCCGACGCGGACGAGACCACCGAGTTTCTGACCGAGACGCTGGGCTGTTCGCTGACGGGCGACGAAGACGGCCGAGCGCGCTTTCGGATGTTCGACGGCCCCTGCGCGCTCGTCGAGGTGATGGCGGCGCCGGAACTCGGCCCGCCGGCGCTGGGCGCCGGGTCGGTGCACCATGTCGCCTGGCGGACGGCGGACGCCATCCAGCAGGGGGCGTGGCGGCTGACGGTGCTGGCAGCGGGGCGGCCGGTGACGCCGGTGCGCGAGCGCTTCTACTTCAAGTCGATTTACTTCCACGAGCCGGGCAATGTGCTGTTCGAAATCGCCACCGACGGCCCCGGCTTCGCCACCGACGAAGCGCTCGAGGCGCTCGGGTCCGCATTGCGGCTGCCGCCCTGGCTGGAGCCGCAACGGGCGCAGATCGAGCCCGCCCTCCCGCGGCTGAAACTGCCGAAGTCCGCCTAGAAGCGGTAAATGGCGGCGACGGGGTCGGGGTGGCCGTCGGGAATCTGGTCGGTGGGCACGGCGAAAACGCGGCCGCGATGGCGCAGCGTCTCGGCGGCGGCGAGGTCGAGCAGGTCCACATCGCCGGACTGCGGCTGGTCGTGCATCGTGACCGTTCCTGCCGCCGCATCGAACGCGCCCCAGCGCTGCCCGCCGACCGGCACGAACAGCGTCTCGATGCGCCCGCCGATGGCGGCGGGCACGACTTCGGCCAGGTTGTTCGAGGTGCGGCCCGTCCCCGCGAGTTGCCGGTAGGCCGCAGCGGCGGCCTGCTGCGCTTCGTGAAACAGCGGCTGCACGATCGCCCAGGCACGCCGGTGCAATTCCTGGCTTTGGATGTGGTCGGGGTTGCCCTCGATGCCGGCCGGCACGAGATGTGCGTAGCCGTTGGCCTCGCGGTAGATGGGCAGCAGGAATCCGTCTCCGGCGAGGACGAGCGGCGCGTGCTCGTCCTTGAAGAGTTCACGCAAGCCGCGGTCGACCTGCTGAAAGAACCGCAGGATGTTGTCTTTCGATACATCTTTCTCGCCACCGTGCCCGTAGAAGACGGCCGCGGAGCGCCGCGCCCCCTTGGCGCCCGCGACGGAGCGCACCTGGCGCTCGGCCTCATCGTATTTCATCGCCTCTTCGAGACTCTTGGGCACGCCGTTCAATTCGAGGTCGCCGACGCTGTGCTGCGTCCCGCGCAGCAGGCGGACTTCGTTCTGGCTGACGGCCAGCACATAGAACAGCCCGTCGCCGACAAAAAGGGACAGAAGCGGCTTGGTGTGAAACCGCCCCGCCACGATGACCAGTTCCTCGAAGCGGTACGGCACACGGAAGACGCGCTGAAGGCCCGGGGCGAGGAAGACGGCGAGGCCGTCGCTCTGGTGCTGCCAAAAGGGGCGGTCATCGAGCAGCGGGCGGGCGGGTTCGAGGAGCGCCTTGGCGTCGGGGGAGCGCATGCCGGCGGCGACGAGGCGCTGTTCCGCTTGCGCCAGCAGGTTCTTGAGGCGGATGGGATCCTGCTGGATGTCGGCGCCGGCCCGGTGCGTCGGCAGGTAGATGGAGACACACGGGGGCGTCGCGCCCGTGAGGAGTTCGCGCAGGTCGTCTCGTCCGAGCGCAATCATCGCTGCTCCCTCCTCGGTCGGGTTGCCGATTGTAGCGAACGCGGTCGAGTTCGTGTCGGGTCAGGCGACGGCGGTCTTCACGCCAGCCGCGGCGGGGCGGCCGCGCGGGGCGGGCTGCGTGCGGCGGAGCAGGATCGGCACGCGCGCGTTGCGCAAAACCGATTCCGCGACGCTGCCCAGCACCCAGCGGCTCAATCCGCTGCGGCCGTGCGTGGTCATGCAGATGAGGTCGACCGGGTGCGCCTGCAAGTACTCGAGGAGCGCACCGACGGGCAGACCGGTCACGAAAGTGGCGTCCACCTTGAGGCCGTCCTTCTTCAGGCGCTCGGCGACGGCACGCACATAGGCCTGTTCGGCATCGAGGTCGGGGAAGACCGGCATCGCCTCGTTGAAGAACGCGCCCGGCGGGACGACCGAGCCGGCGCGGAAGAGGTGAATCGTGGCGCCGTGGATGCGGGCGATTTCGGCCGCGTCATCGAGCGCCCTTTCGGCGTCTGGCGAGCCGTCGAGCGGCACCAGGATGTGCTTCCACGACACCGGCGCGAGCGGCAATTCTCTGTACGGGTCGGCAGGCGTGTCGCCGGCGACAAACGACTTCACCACCAGAGTCGGCACCGGACAGGCGCGCAGCACTTGCTCGGTGACCGAGCCGTGCAGCAGGCGCGCGACACCGCCATAGCCGTGCGAGGCCAGCGCCACCAAGTCGGCGCCGCACGCCTCTACTTCATCGAGGATGTTGGCGGCGGGCAATCCGACGCGCACGATGCCGCGGGTGTGCAGGCCCTGCTTCTCCAGCCGTCCGCAGACCCCCTCGACATATTCCCACGCGTCCTTCTCCGCCTGGTCGAGCCGCTCCTCGAATGCTGATGGGGCGCCATGCGGATACTCAACGACCGAGAGGACGGTCAGGTCAGCGTCGGCGGCCTCCAAGAACGGCCCGAGGTGCGTCAACACCGCCTCCGAACGGGCCGATCCATCCACGGGGACGAGGATGTGTTTGTACATTCCGCAGCCTCCCACCAGCCGAATTCTCTAATTCGGAGTAACTACTCCGTTATCGCCGTTTGAGTATAGCAGGCCGCCGCCGTCAGGGCTTCGTCCAAATCGCGGCGAGGCGGTCGGCGCCGGCGTAGCCCTGCACTTTGTGCGCGCGATAGCCCGCGGCCCCGTAGTGCAAGAACTTCTCCTGATACTCCCCGGGCGTCAGCCCGAAGTGCGCGACCCAGGCGCCCGGCATCTTGCGCCAGACGCCGGTGAAGCGCGTTCCGCCCTTCAGTTCCGATGCGTTGAGACTGACCAGGCGGAAGCCCTGCTTCCAATAGTCGTCGAACGCCTTCTGGAAATCACTGCCGGTCAGCGCGGAGCGGCTGAAGAACGCGGTGATGCCGTCTTTGACGAAGATGCCGGCGTGGCGGGTCGTGCCTTTATCGTCATAGATGAAGTGGTCGTCAACGCGGTAACTCTTCTGCTTGACGAGTTCATTCCACTTCGCGTCCCACTCGGCGTCGGTCAGCCGCGTGTAGGCATAGTAGGTCTCGTTCGTGCGCCGCTGCCAGATGCTGCTGAAGCGCGGGGTGCCGTCGCTCGCCTTGGTCACGACGACTTCGCGCGGGCGATAGCCCTTGCCGTGGTATTCGTCGAACCAGTCCTGGTAGTCCGCGGCGGTGGCGTAGAAGCGGCACAGCCACGGCTTCGGCGCGCCGTATTGGAACGAGCCCGCGGCCAGCACCCCGTCATCGCCGCGGTAGAGACTGATGGTCTGGAGCGCCATCCCCATTCCGGTGTAGTAGCCGAAATACTTGCTCACCCAGGCGATTGGGACATGGTGGAACGACGGGTAGAACGGCGCGTACAATCGCGCATAGGCCGTCTCTTCGAGCAACTCATAGCAGCGGTCGCCGTCCTTGTTTTCCACCTGCCCGTAGACACCGTACGGGTCAACCTGCACCCAGTCGCTCTCGGAGCCCGTCCGCGGGTCGGGCGCCGCCATCATCAAGTGCAGGTGGTTGTTCGCGGTGTTGGCGTTCTTCGGCGTGCCGTCGCTGTTGAGGCCGGCGCCGGCCCCGCCGGCGCCGGTGTTGCCGCTCCAGGCGATCTGGTCGCCGGCGCGCACGGTGTCATTGACCTTCACCTTGATGCGCTGCTGGTCGGTGCCCCAGTGCTGCGTGCTCGGGTCCTTCAGGTTGGCGAATTTGCTGTAGGCGCCGTACGAGGGGTAGGACCCCGAACTGGTGTCCATCCCGGCGAGACTGATGGCGCGGGCCTTCTGCAGGTCGTGCGTGTAGCCGTCGCGCAGGTGCATAAAGACGCTGCGGTAGCGGTCGCCGTTGGGCGCGGTGTGCTCGATGACGACCGTGTTGCCGAGCCAGTTGTCCCAGAGCACCGTGACCACCTTGCCGTCGGCGACCGCATGGACGCCGAAGGTCGGGTCAATGCCGGCGCCATACGCGTCGGAGGTCTTGCTGTAGTCGGTGGCGCCGTGGAAGGTGCCCTTCTGGTAAATCCATCCGTTCGTCGGGCGGACATTGCTGTCCCAATAGGGCAGGAACATCGGCATGCTGGCGCGCACACCTTTGGCGAACGCACGCGAGCCCGCTTCCGTGGAAAAGGCGTGCAGCGGCTGGCGATACATGACACTCTGGCCCGCGGCGTTGTCGGTGATGCCGTAACTGCAACAATCCTTGTCTTCGGTGCGGAGGAGTTGCGGCTCGCAGCAAATTTCGCCGCCCTCCCACGACATTGAGCGCGGCACCATCACCGTCCGCAGCAGTGACGCTCCGTCGACCGCCAGGGTGGCGCGTCGGACGCCGCTCGCCATGGCGTCGCCCGACAGCGCGACCCCGCGGGCGGCGTTCCAGCGGTGCTCGATGGCGCCGGGCGCCACCCGCAGCGCGGGGGGCGCGGTCATCACCGCGGCGGTACGCATTGCGCCGTCCGGCGCCGCGACGAGCGAGTGGTCTTCCGCCGCGGCCACCGCGCGGAAGCGTCCGCCAACCCCGCCGTAGTGCAAGGCGGAGAGGTTCACCGGCGGCGCCGCCCGGAGACTGGCGAGCGACGCGTAGGCGGGAGCGGTGACCGCCCCCAGTGTGAGCGCTTCGGCGCGCGGCGCGGCCCGCACCGGCGCCCGCACGGCCACCTGCGCCGGCGTCACACCGACCACTACGAGCACTACCGCCCCACACCCCCACCACACCCAGGACCGCCGATTCCGAATCGCCACTCCTCGCATCGCCATCCTCCTTGAGAAGATGGCTCACCTTACCACCGAGGCGCGAGGTGCGGTCAACTGCCGATTGTGAATCCGCCCAACAAGCAGGCCAGGCGACTTGCCTCGCCTCGGCCCAGCGCTTCGCCTGTCGTTTTAGCGGCCCGTCACGACCTGCCGTTTGACGGTTCCCACCAAGGCCAAGAGTTCGTCTTGTTCCATCTGGCCGACATAGCGCATCGCCATCGCCTGGCGCATCTCGGCAAGCATGGCGCTCCACTCCAATTCACCGACGCGCACGGTCGTCCCACGAGGCAGCACCGGATGCCGGACATACCGTTCCGGCCCGCCGGTGGCCTGACACAGCAGTGCGGTGAGTTGGTATTTCAGGCCGGCAGTGGTCACGCGTGCCGCGGCGGCCTTGATGTCCGGGTTGGCCGTGATGGTCTTGTTCATCAGCATTCGTTCGACGAAGACATCCACGATGCCGGCGATGCCGACAGAATGGCCCAATCGCAAATACAAGGTCTGCCGTTGTTCGTCTGGGTCCTCGGAAACATCACCCAAGCGGCTTGGCGGACGACTGCCGCCGGTCACGACCGGCCGGGTCGCCATCACGATCTGCCCCTTGAGGTGGGCAATTTCATTGAGGACGACAGGGCGCAGCTCGGCGGATATTCTCGAGCGTTCGATGGTCGCCTCGATGTCAGGCCAGACTGCCAGCCAGTCGTCTTCAGTTAGGCGAAGCGAGAATCGGAATGTCAGCAGTGATTGGCCCAAGTCCTGCTCGGGCCCTCCAGCGGCGTGACAGACCGACGCGGTCAGCAAAAACTTCACAACCGGCTTTTGCAATTCCCGGCGCACGGCAACGAACTGCGGGTTGGCCAGGAGGGTCTTGTTGTCCCACAGCCGGTCCACCAAGCCGTCCACCAACGGGGCGATACCGAAGACGCCGCCCAGGCGCTCGTAGAGCGTCGCGGCGGAAGCCGGCTGCGGCGGCGGTGCGCCGGCTGCTGACCACCCCGAAACCGCCGCGAGCGTCACGACGAGGACTGCTAATGAGGCCTTGCGCATGGGTTCCGCCTCCACTGACTTGCCGTGCCGATCCAACCGACTATTCGACGCTCATTGTACCCATTCCGGCGCGGGGCCGGCGGGGCAGCGGCCAGCCGCAGCACCTCCGTCGCGTGGGAACTATCCTGCAGCCCCGAGCGTCATATTGGGTGAGCACGAACCATAGACTTCCTGGCGGCTGACAGCGGAGGACAGATGCGGCCCTCATCGATATGGAGAAGTAAACAGCCCTAACCCCCGCTACACCCTCCTCCCAGGGCGCGGTCCCTCCGGATCGCGCCCTCTTTTTTGCGGGTGTCACGGGAAAGGTGTCACGAGAAACGGCGGCGGGTGTTGGTACAATGCGGAGCATCTTAGAGGGGAGGACTGCGATGGGGCTGTTTGACGGCTTCAAGAAGAAGGCGGAACGCGGCGGCGAGGACATCGTGCTGCGGGTCGAGGGGATGACCTGCGGCGGGTGCGTCAACAGCGTGACGCGGGCGCTGCAAGGCGTCGCGGGGGTGCAATCGGCCAGCGTCTCGCTCGATGAAAAGAAGGCCGTTGTCCGCGCCGCCGATGTCGCGGCGCTGCGCGAGGCGCTGTTGCGTGCGGTGACGGAGGCGGGGTTCACGGCGACGGTCGTCAACGCGTAAGACTCACTGAGCAGGCCAGAGGCCTGCGGTGACTGAAGGATCGGACTCCCTCACCCCCGCTTCGCGTACCCCTCTCCATAGAATGGAGAGGGGACTACCATCCACCGAGTGCAATAAGTGAGAAATCGTCTGCGCCGATAGCGGGCTAGGCGGGGATTTTGTCGGCTTCTTTGGCGAAGGCTTTCACCAAGTTGGCGCGGGTGACGATGCCGACCAGTTTGCTGCCTTCGACCACGACCACCCGGTTGATTTTCCGCTCGGTCATCACGGTGGCGATTTCATCGAGGCCGGCCTCGGGCGACACGGCGACCACCGGCGAACTCATAATCGTCGAGACCGGCTGCCCTAAAATTTTCCCGAGTTCGGAACTCGACCGCTGGTGGTCGGCGAGGAACAGGAACCCGTCGCGCATAGTGAAGCTAATGGGCCGCGGGGCGCCTTGCCGGGCGACGCGCTTGACCAGGTCGGCCTCGGTCACGATGCCGACGACCTTGCCGCCGTCCACGATGGGGATGCCGCTGAAATTGCGCGACGCCAACTCTTTCGCCACGACGCCGACCGCCGTCGCGGGCGGCAGCGTCATTACCTGACTGGTCATGATGTCACGAGCGGTCAATCGATCACTCCCCGGGTGAAGGATGAGAGCCGGAGCGCATCCTACGGCGCGCGTCCGTCCCTCGCAAGGCCAGCACCAGCGACGCCACCCGCTGCGCGGCGTCGGGGACGCCGGCGGCGCGGGCGCGCGCCGCGAGGTCGGTGCGCCGGCGGTCGTCCGTACAGAGGGTGCGAATGGCGCCGGCGAGGCGGTCGGCGGTGAGGTCCGGTTCGCGCAGAACGACCGCGGCCTCGCGGGATTCGAGTCGGCGCGCATTGCCCTCCTGGTGATCGGCCGGTGAACCGGCCCAGGGAATGACGATGGCGGGCAACCCGCGCCCGGTGAGTTCGGCGAGCACAGACCCACCGGCGCGCGTGACGACCAGGTCCGCGGCGGCGAACGCCTGCGCCACCTCGCGTTTGAATGGCTCGGCGCGGTAGTTGAGGCCGAGGCGCTGCACGCGCTCGGGCGCCAGGGCGACGGCGTTGCGCGTGCCGGTCAGGTGCAAGACCCACAACCGCGAACGCAGCGACTCGTCGGCGGCGAGCAGCGGCAACGCGCCGGCGACCGCCTCATTCACCGGCCGGGCGCCGAGCGTCCCGCTGGTGACGACGAGCGCCAGCGCGCCGTCGGGCACGCCGAGCGCGCGGCGGGCCGCGTCGCGGTCCGCATCCAGCACCGCGCGACGCACCGGCGTGCCGGTGATTTCGATCTGCGGAGGCCAGGTCGATCCAGGCAGCCGCCAGCGCGGGCGGGTCAGGCCGGCCTCGCAGTCGCTGCTGCCCAGCGCCACCACCGTGGCGAATCCGGCGGCCCAGCGCGTCGCCAGGCCGACGGGGCAGTTCATATCAAACAGGACGCTGGGGATGCCGAGCCGCTTCGCCGCCACCAGCACCGGCCCCGCCGCATAGCCGCCGGTGGCGAAGACCACTTCCGGCCGCTCGCGCTGCAACAGCCGCTTGGCGGCGCGCACGGGCTTCCCCACCGCTAATTCGAACACGCTTTGCACCCGGTGATACCAGCGCGCGCCGGAGGCTAGGCCGCGCACGCGCAGCGTCAGGACGCGGAAGCGATAGGGCGCGATGGCATCGTGGTCGGTGCGGCCCTCGGGGCTGATGACCGTGATGTGAGAATCGGGGTATTCGGCAACGATGGCCTCGCCCACCGCGAGCGCCGGGAACAGGTGCCCGCCGGTGCCGCCGCTCACCAGCACGATGCGAGGCGCGGCGCTCACGGCATCCCCTCGACACGACGCACGAGCATCCAGCGCTCCTGCCGGCCGCCGCGGTCGTGATAGAGCTCGAACACCCCCTGCGGTGTGTCGACAAGGTAATAGGTGCGGCGGCGCTTCAACCACCAGCGGCGCGCTTGCGACGGCAGGCCGCCCCATCCGGTGTCCGTCCACGACGACAGCACGCGGGTGATGGGAACGGTTTCCTGGCCGCGGACGAACCCAGTCGGGGGCCCGGACTTCTTCGCAAAGGCGACTTCGACCTCGACCCCGAGAAACTCGCCGCCGGGCGGGTCGCTCACGACCCCCACGGCACGAGCGAGCGCCACCACGCCCGCATCGCATGGATGGCGGTTTCGACGCCGTGCGGGCGCGGGGCGCGGGCGCGTCCGTCGACTTCGTCGGCAAACGCCACCAGCCCCACCGCGGTCGCATAGACGGGGCTGTCCACGACCGAGCCGAAGGCGCCGGCGACGCGCGGCGTGCCCAGCCGGGCGGGCAGGCCGAAGCGCTGCTCGGCGAGTTCGAGGATGCCCGGAAGCAGTGCGGCGCCGCCGGTCAGCACCAGCCCGGCGGGGATGCGGGGGCGCGGTTCGGCGTCCACCAATTGCCGGAAGGCGAGGTCGAGGATTTCCTCGACGCGCGCCTCGATGATCTCGGCGACGCTGCGGCGCGCCACGACGCGCAAATCGCCGATGCCGGCGGTGCGCAGGGGCAGTTCCTCGTCCGCCGCGACCCGCGCGGCGCACGCGGCCCCTTGCGTCACCTTGATGCGCTCCGCCTCTTCGACCGCCACGCGCAGGCCGACGGCCAGGTCGCGGGTGATGTGATCGCCGGCGACGGGCACCGCCGCCGTGAAACAGACGGAGCCGCGCTCGAAGACGGCGATGTCGGTGGTGCCGCCGCCGATATCGAGGACGGCAACGCCGAGGTCCTGCTCATCGGGCGCCAGGATGGCGCGGCCGGTGGCCACCGGCCCGGCAACAATATCGGCGATGACAACCTCGGCGCGCTCGAAGGCGCGCTCGACATTCTGCAGCGCCGCGGTCGGGGCCGAGACGATGTGCGTCTCGACTTCGAGGTGCTGCCCGGCCATGCCGGTGGGATTGGCGACGCCGGCGAGGCCGTCGAGCCGGAAGCCGCGCGGCAGACTGTGCACAATTTCGCGGTCGGGCGGCAGCATGACTTCGCGGTCGGCCTTGGCGAGCGCGCGCTGGATGTCCTCGAAGGTGACGCCGCGCAACGGCTTGGCGACGCACACCGCGCCGCGCACCGTCTTGCCCGCCAGATGGGCGCCGGTGACGCCGACCCACGCCGGTCCCAGTTGCACGCCGACAGAGCGCTGCAAGCGCGCCGTCACTTCGCGAATGCTCTGCGCGGTCTCGGCGATGTCCGACACCATCCCGCGCTGCAGGCCGCGGCTCGGCGCCGTCGCGGCAGCGAGACAGTCGCAGTAGCGCCCGCTGACGCGGCCGACGACGCCGCAGACTTTCGTCGTGCCGAGGTCGAGGCCGAGGAAGGTGTGGCCGTGCATCTTATGGGTGCCCCGCGCGGCCGAGCCAGTGCCGCCGGATGACGCCGAGGTTCGTGAAAATGCGCAGCCCGAACGCCACGACCGCGGCGATGTACAGGTTGATTTGCAGGACATCGCCCGCGTAGACCAGTGCGACGGCGATGGAGGTGTTCATCAGGACGCCGGTGAGGAACACCGCTTCGTCGAACTTGCCTTCCTGGCGGGCGCGCCAGCCGCCGACGAGCGCATCCAGGCCGGCCAGCATCGCCAGCGCCACATAGTCGAGCGACACCGGGGGCAGATGCACGCCAAAGGCGACACCGATCAGGACGCCGAGCACGATGGCGATGAGCGGGAAGATCACCGGCCCGACCCCGGTTCAGTCACCGGCCGGGCGAAGTCGAGTTTCGGCGTCAGGCGCAGCGCCGGGACGGTGAGGTCGCGTCCGACTTCCAGCGTCACCGTCTGCCCGAGACTGCGCAACTGTTCAAGGATGCCGCCGGGGAATTCGAGATTGGTGCGCAATTTCTCGCCGTCGCCGAGCGCGACGATGCGAAACGGCGAAGTGATCGGCGAGTTGTTGCAATAAATCATCGGCCCGCTCTGCTTGATGGAGGGGCGCGGCCCGATGGCTTCGTCGTTGATGGCGACGGCCTCGGCGCCCGCGGTCCACAATTCATTGATGATCATCACCAGGTCGGTCTGGTTGACGAGCAGCGGCGCGAGTTCGACGCCCTCGGGACGGCCGCGCAAGGACGAGTCGTCGAGGGTCAGCACGATGCCCGGGCCGTGCAATGCGACCAGCCCCAGTTCCGCTCGGTGTTGCGCCAATTGCTCCGTCATCACTTGCGTCGTATTCGAGCGGGCGCCCGCCGCCGTTTCGTAATCGGTCACGCGCTGGCGCAGGTCGGTGATTTCCTTCTGTTGCTCCGACAGTTGCGCTTGCGCCTGGCCGTAGAGGTTGGCGAGTTCGGTCGGGCGGCGATAGGCGCCGAGCGGCTGCGGCGCGGCGGCGGTGCCTTGCCGGCTGGCGGCGAGCAGCCCCGCCATCAAGCCGAGCAACAGTGCCACCAAGGTGAGGGACACCAGGCCATCGCCGAGCGAACGGCCGGCGTCGCGCCGGCGCGCGGAGAGTCGGTTAACGCGGACGGGCCGCGCGGGGAGTCCACGCGGCGGCGTCGGGGAAGCGGAGGTCGACGAGTTGCGCCGCCTCGCCCCGGTGATGCAATTCATCCAGCGTGACACGCGCACGCACCGCCTTGGCTTCGAGTTCCGTGGCCCGCCCGAACGCGAGCATTGTCCCCGACGCCAGCAGCACCGTCAAGTTTTCGCCGTCCACACGCAGTTCCGCGACCGTCAACTGCGCGCGATGCAGCGCGTCGGCTGCGCGCAAACACGCCTGTACCTCGGGCGATTGCACTGGCCGCCCGGGCGCGTAACGGATGGGAAACGCCCCGTACACCCGCGGCACGCGGTCCTGCGCGGCTGCCGCCGCCGATTCGGGAAACACACAGCCCGCCGCCGAGACGCCGAGCAGTCCGTCCACCGTGCTGACCAGCACCGCCGGGACGCGTTCGGTGACCGTGACCTTGAGCGTGCCCGGCATCTGCCGCGCCACCCGCGCCGACGCCACCCAGGGCAGGCCTTCGAGGCGGTGGCGCAGGTCGCCGGTGTTATACGCCCACAGGTTCTGCCCCTCCGCCGGGCGCGTCAGGCGCTGCACGGCGTCAGCGGGCGTGCGCAGCACGCCGGAGACCGCCACATCGGTGATGAGGAAGCGGTCGCCGTGCAAGAAGGCATACGCCCCCCACGCGCCGGCAATGAGCAGCGTCAGCGTGACACCGGCGCCGACGCCCAGCCGCCAGCCGATGCGCGCCCAGCGCGTCAGGCGGCGCCGCCGGCGCGTGTAGCGCGGTGGCGGCGCCGGCGGGAGACTAGCGGGCGAGTGCGGCTCGCTGGGCATGGCGTTCCAGGGCGAGGTCGATCAGGCGGTCGAGCAGGGCGGGATAGGGCAGGCCGCTCGCCGCCCACATGCGCGCGTACATGCTCATCGCGGTGAAGCCGGGGATGGTGTTGATTTCGCACACCGACAGGCGGTCGCCGGGTTCGAGCAGAAAGTCCACGCGCGCCATCCCGCGCCCTTCGAGCGCAGCGAAGGCGGCGACGGCGGTGCGTTGCACTTCCGCAATCATTGCGAGCGGCAGGTCGGCGGGCACGATCAGTTCGGTCGCATCATCGTGATACTTGGCATCATAATCATAGAACGCGCGGTGCGCGATGATTTCCCCAGGCAGCGACGCCTGCGGGTCATCGTTGCCGAGCACCGAGCATTCGATTTCGCGGTGGTTCTCCGCGGCGTCTTCGATGAGCGCCTTCTCGTCCCAGCGTAGCGCCTCGTCCACCGCGGCGGGCAGGTCGGCGCCGCGCGTCACTTTCGAGATGCCAATGCTGGAGCCGAGGTTGGCGGGCTTCACAAAGCACGGACACCCGATCGCCTGCGCCGCCCGCAAGCAGGCGTCGCGGTCGGCCGCCCATTCGTGGCGGCGCACCGTCACCCAGTCGGGCACCCGGATGCCGTGCGCCCGCAGCACCACCTTCTGCACATCCTTGTCCATCCCCAGCGCCGAGCCGAGCACGCCGCACCCGACATAGGGCACATCGGCCAGTTCGAGCAGACCCTGCACCGTGCCGTCCTCGCCGTAGGGGCCATGCAGAACCGGGAAGACCACATCAATGGCCTGGCCGTTGCGCCCGCTCACCTCTTGCACGAGCGCCCCGCCGCCGGGCGCGGGCAGGAGCGCGGTAGCGCCGTTGGCGGCGTCGTCGGGCACGACGGGCGCCGCCAGCGCGGCGCGGGCCTTGCCCGGCGGCAGCCAGCGGCCATCCTTCGTGATGGCGAGGGGGATGACTTCATACTTCTTCGGGTCGAGCGACTCGATGACGCTCCGCGCGGAGAGGATGGAGATTTCATGCTCGCCCGACCGCCCGCCGAACAGCACCCCGACGCGCAGGCGGCGGCCCGCCGGCATCACCACTCCCCGCAGAGTTCGATTTCGGGTTCGAGGTCGACACCGTGGACGGTCTGCACGACTTCGCGCATCCAGTCCATCAGCGTGCGCAGGTCGGCGGCGGTGGCGCCGCCGCCGTTGATCACCCAGTTGGCGTGCTTGCGCGAGACATAGGCGCCGCCGATGCGCTTCCCTTTGGCGCCGGCGAGGTCGAGCAATTTGCCCGCCGCCGGGCCGCCCTCGGGATTCTTGAACACCGAGCCGGCGGTGGGACTGCCGAGCGGCTGGCGCGAAGCGCGCTTCTCGCCGAGGCGCCGCATCTTCGAATAGATCTCTTCCTTGTCACCGGGCACCAGGCGCAGCTTCACGCCGGTGATGACAACATCCGACCCGCGCAGCGCGCAGGAGCGGTAGCCGTACTTCATTTCTTTCGAGGGGCGCGTGAACAGTTCGTGATGGTGGCGGTCGAGCGCGTAGAGTTCCTCGACGAGTTCGCCGATGGAACCGACATCGGTGCCCGCATTCATAATCAGCGCGCCGCCGACGGTGCCGGGCACGCCGAGCACGGACTCGAGTCCCGACAGCTGGTGCTCGGCGGCGTCGTGAATCAGCTTGCCGAGTTTCACGCCGGCGCCGGCGATGACGCCGCCCTCGAACCACTTCGTCTCCCGGAAATTCGGGACCAGTTTGATGACCGCGCCGCGGATGCCCTTGTCGCCGGCGAGCAGGTTGCTGCCGTTGCCGATGACCTTGATCGGGGTGTTGGTGCGCGCGCACCACTGCACGGCGGCGCGCAACTCGGCGTCGGTGGAGGGCTCGATGAGGACATCGCACGGCCCGCCGACGCGCAGCGTGGTCAGTTCGCCCATCGGGACATTGACGCGGACGCGCCCGCCGACCGCGGCGGAGAGTTCCGCCACGGCGTCCGCCGTCGTGCGGGCGGTCGTCACGCCGGCGCCCCAGGCGAGAGCCGTTGTCGTGCTGGTCATGCTATGCCCGTTCCCCAGCCAGCACCCCGCGCAGCTCCCAGGCCACGGCGCCAATACTACCGGCTCCGAGAATCACTGCCCAGTCCCCGGCGCGCAATTCCGCCGCCAGCCGCGGCGCGATGGCGCGCTCGTCGGGGAGCAACTCGACCGGCTTGCCCGGCGAGCGCGCCCGCAGTCGCTCGACGAGCAGGTCGCTGGTGACACCCGGAATCGGCTCCTCGCGGGCAGGGTAGATCGGGGCGAGGTAAACGGCGTCGGCGTCGTCGAACGACACCGCGAAGTCGTCGAGCAGGTCGCGGGTGCGGGAGAAGAGGTGCGGCTGGAACACGGCGACCACCCGGCCCCCAATGCCCGCGGCGTCGCGCAGGCCGCGGGCGGTCGCCAGGGCGGCGCGCAACTCGGTCGGGTGGTGGGCATAGTCGTCCACAATGGTTATTCCGCCCACTTCCCCCACCCGCTCAAAGCGCCGGGCGATGCCGGTGAAACCAGCCAGGGCTGTGCGGGCAGCGTCGAAATCGGCCCCCAACTCGAGCGCGGCGGCGAGCGCCGCCAGGGCGTTCAGCAGGTTGTGGTGGCCCGGCATCGGCGCCGTCGCCTCGCCCAGCCGCCTCCCGCCGGCATAGACGGGCATCCGCCCCTGCCAGCCGGCGAGCGCCCACTCGCCGCGGGCGGTGTAATCGGCGTCGCCATCGAGGCCGTACCAAACGACGCGCCGCCCGCCTGCCGCGGCAGCGACGGCCTGCAACTCGGGCCGCTCGGCGCACAGCACCAGCGTCCCGCCCGGCTCCACATGCCCGGCGAAGCGGCGGAAGCTGGCGTGCAAGTGCTCTGCGCCGCCGTGATGGTCGAGGTGGTCGGTTTCGATGTTGGTAATGACGGCGACGGCAGGGCGCAAGTCGAGGTAGGACTCGTACGCCTCGCACGCCTCGACGACCCATAGGTCGCCGCCGAGGGCGGCGTTGCCGCCGAGCGACGGCGCCTCGCCGCCGAGCAGGTAGGTTGGGTTCAGCCCGGCGCCGCGCAGAATGTGCGTGAGCATCGCGGCGGTGGTGGTCTTGCCGTGCGTGCCGGCGACGGCCACGGTCTTCATGTGCGCCGTCAGTTCGCCGACGAATTCGCTCCGCCGCAGCACGGGCACATCGTGCGCGAGCGCCCAGGCGACTTCGGGGTTGCGGTCGCGCTTTACCGCGTCGGTGACAACGACCAATTCCGCGCCTTCCGCCTGTTCGGCGGCGTGACCGGTGAAGATGTGCGCGCCGCGGGCGGCGAGGGCGGCGGTGATGTGCGAGGGGACTTTGTCAGAGCCACTCACCCGGGCGCCGGCGCTCAAGAGAATCTGCGCCAAGCCGCTCATCCCGATGCCGCCGATGCCGATGAGGTGAACGCGCCGGCGCTGCAAGTGCGCGAGCGGCGCGGCGGCGTCAGGCATACGCGGCGGCGAGCGCGCTCCGCCCCTGGCGGGCGACATTGAGCAGCAGCCCGACGCCCGTCATCGCCGCCACCAGCGCGGTGCCGCCGTAACTAATGAAGGGCAGCGGCAGACCGGTCGCGGGCACGATGCTGGTGGCCACGCTCATGTGCACCAACGCTTGCACCGCCAGCATCATCGTGACGCCCCCGGCCAGCAGAGCGGAAAACGAATCCGAGGCGTTGCGCGCCACCGCGATGCCGCGCCAGAGCAGGAACACAAACGCGGCGAGCACCAAGACGGTTCCAATCAGCCCGAGTTCTTCGCCGAGGACGGCGAAGATCGAGTCGGTCATCGGCATCGGCAGGTAGGAGAACTTCTGCCGGCTCTGGCCGAGGCCGAGACCGAACGCGCCACCCGACCCGAGCGCGATGAGCGACTGCACGGTGTGATAGCCCGAGTCGCTGGCGTCGGCGAAGGGGTCGAGCCAGGCGGTGATGCGCTGCAGGCGATACGGTTCGTGCCAGATGACCAGCGCCGCCATCACCGCCGCCGCGCCGAACACGGAGACGAGATGGCGCAGGCGCGCGCCGGCCAGGTGCAGCAGCAACCAGCCCACCGTCCCGATGACCAGCGCGGTGCCGAGGTCGCGTCCAACCAGCACCAGCCCGGCGGTGATGCCAATCGCCGCCAGCCCGGGAATGAGCGCGCGAAAGCGCGTCAATGCGTAGCCACGGTCCGCGTACATGCCCGCCAAGAACGCGATGAGCGCCAGTTTGGCGAACTCCGACGGCTGCACCGAGAAGCCCATCACCTGGATCCAGCGCCGGGCGCCGTTGAGTTCGACGCCAAAAGCCAAAGTCGCCGCCAACCCGGCCAGCGCCAGGACGAACGCATAGGGCGCCAGCCGCTTCACGACACGCATCGGGACCGCGGCCGCGCCGAACAGGCCGACCAGGCCGATCAGCGCCCAGAGCGATTGCTTCTTCACGAAGAACGAACTGTCGCCGCCCTTCGAATCGTACGCGATGGCCAGACTGGCGCTGAACACCATCACCAGTCCGAAGGCGACGAGCGCCAGCGTCGTGAGCAGCAGCGGGTAGTCCCAAGTGCGGCGGGTCACCAGACGCGCTCCGCGCGGCCCGGGGAGTCGGAGGGCAAGTCCAATTCGGTGCGCAAGTCCTTCACCAGCCGGCGGAAGTGCTCGCCGCGGGCGCCGGCGTTCGCGTACTGGTCGAAACTGGCGCAGGCGGGCGAGAGGAGGATGACTTCCCCGCTCTCGGCCAGCCGGTAGGCCGTGCGGAACGCCTCTTCCAAATCTTTGCAGCGCTCGACGCGCCGGATGCCCTGCTCGCGCGCGGCCAGTTCCATCTTGCCCGCGCCTTCGCCGAAGAGAATCACATAACTGAACCGCTCGCGCAGCCCGCGGAAGAGAGGTGCGAAATCATCGATCTTCGCCCGCCCGCCGGCGAGCAGCAGGACGCGCTCCTCGAACGCTGCGACCGCGGCGCGCGCCGCGTCGGGCGTGGTCGCCTGCGTGTCGTTGACGAACTGAATCCCGTTCATCGAGGCCACCCGCTCCAAGCGTCCCGGCAGCGGCGCCGCCTCGGCCAGCGCGCGGGCGATGGCGTCGGGCGGGCAGCCAAAAACTGTCGCGGCGGCGGCCGCCGCCGCGGCGTTGGCGCGGTTGTGGGGCCCGAGCAGGCCGAAATCGGCGAGCGACAGCCGCACCGCGTCGGCCCCCGGTGCCCGCACCCACAGCACCTGGCCGTTCACCCAAGCGCCGCGCTCGACTTCGCCCTGCACGCTGAACCACGCGGCCTTCGTCTTGATTCCGTCTGCCAGACCGGCGATGCGCGCGTCGTCATAATTGAGCACCGCCCAGTCGTACGGCGTCTGGAACTCGAAGAGGCGGCACTTCGCCGCCCAGTACGCCTCGATGTTCGGATAGCGGTCAAGATGGTCGCCGTGAAAGTTGGTGAAGACGCTGACCCGCGGGCGGAATGACGAGATGCCTTCGAGTTGGAAACTGCTCACTTCCGTGACGAGGACATCGCTGTCCTTCGCGTCGAGCGCGTCGGCGATAGCGGGCGCGCCGATGTTGCCAGTGATGCGCACCGTCTTCCCGGCGGCGCCGAGCATCTCGCCGAGGAGCGTGGTGGTGGTGGACTTCCCCTTGGTGCCCGTCACCGCCAGGAACGGCGCCTGGCTGATTTCGAACGCGACTTGCAGTTCGCTCACGACGGGTATGCCCTGCGCGGCGGCGGCTTGCAGTGGCGGCAGGGTCAGCGGCACGCCCGGGCTGATAATGACGAGGTCGGCGCTCTTGGCGCCGGCATACGAAAAGGTGCCTAGTTCCCACTGCACGGGCACGCTGCGCAGTTGCGCGCGCTCGGATTCGAGTTGGTCTGCCGACTTGGCGTCGGCGACGGTGACTGCGGCGCCGAGGGCGTGCATCGCCTTCGCCACTTCGCGGCCGGTGCCGTAGGAGCCGAGGCCGACGACATACACCGACTTGCCCCGGAACCAGGCGCGGTCCCTCATCGCAGCCCCAGCCGCGCCGCCACGACCGCGGCGAACGCCGCCACGCCGCCGACCAGCCAGAAGGCGCGCACGATGTTGGGCTCGTCGGCGCCGCCCAGTTCGAAGTGGTGGTGCAGCGGCGTCATCCGAAAGATGCGCCGGCCGCCGGTCATTCGGAAATAGGTCACTTGCGCCATGACGGACACCGCTTCCACGATGAACACCAATCCCGCAATCACCAGCACCAACTCGGCGCCCGACAGCACCGCGATGCCGCCCAGGCCGGCGCCGAGCGCCAGCGCGCCCGCGTCGCCCAAAAAGAGTCGCGCCGGATACCGGTTATACCAGAGGAAGCCCGCCGTCGCGCCGACCAGCGCCGCGGCGAGCGCCGCCGGCGCGTCGATCCCCCACGAATACGCGACGACGGCGAGACTCAACGCGGCGAGCACCGTCAGCCCGCCCGCCAGCCCGTCGAGGCCGTCGCTCAAGTTCACCGCGTTGGCGACGAAGACGAGGAAGAGCGTGGCGATCGGGTAATACCACCAGCCGACCGGAATCAGGAACCCGGCGACCGGCAGGTGCAGCCACTCCGTCACCAATCCGAGCCGCGCGGCGAGCGCGACGAAGCCGCCCGCCACCGCCAGTTCCATCAGCATCCGCCAGCGGGCTTTGAGGCCGCGCTGACGCGGGTCGCGCTGCTTGGCGATGTCCTCCAGCAGGCCGATGCCGCCGAAGGCAAGCAGCATCCCGAGACCGAGCCAGAGCCGCGCATCGGCGCCATGCCAGACGGCGAACAGCAGCGCGCCGGCGAGGACCGCGACCAGGATGACCACTCCGCCGAGGACGGCGGTGCCGGTCTTGCCCGCATGGCGCTCGGGGACATCTTCCCGCATCCCGCGCAGCATCCCCAGGCGCGGCGCCAGGCGCATCGCCACCGGCGCCAGGAAGAACGACACGACGAGCGAAACGCCGCCGACGAGCGCCTCACGCAACACGGAGCGCCTCCACCACCCGCTCGAGCGCCAGCGCCCGCGAGCCCTTCACCAGCACGACATCCCCGCGCTGGAGCAACGGCAAGAGCATCGGCGCCGCCTCGGTTGCGTCGGCGCAGTGCCGCCAGCGGGCGACGCCGAGGCGCTCGGCCGCGGCGCGGCCGAGCGCCTCGGCGTCGGGGCCGACGGTGACGAGCACTTCGAGCGGGCACTCGCCTGCGGCGCGGCCGGTCTCTTCGTGCAACTCGCGGGTGCGCGTTCCCAATTCTTTCATTTCGCCAAGCACGGCGAACTTGCGCCCGGGCTGCGCAGCGAGCACCGTCAGCGCCGCCCGCACCGAGGCCGGGCTGGCGTTGTACGCGTCGTCGAGGATGGTGAACCCGCGCGCGGCGGTGATGAACTCGAGGCGTCCGTGCGCCCCGTGCGCGGGCGACAGCGCCGCGGCGATGGCGCCCGTGCTCACGCCGACCGCGTGCGCGGCGGCGGCGGCGGCGAGCGCGTTCAGCACTTGGTGCCGCCCGGGAAGCGGGAGCGCGACCGGCGCCGCGCCCTCCGGCGTGACGAGCCGCCAGGCGCTGCCCGCCGGCCCGAGCGCAAGGTCGTCCGCGTGCACTTCGGCATCGTGTCCGATGCCGAAGCGCACCACCGGCCCGCGCGCCAATTCGCGCAGGAGCGCGAACCAGCGGTCGTCGGCATTCAGCACCGCAACGCCGCTCGCCTCCATGCCCGCCAGCAATTCACCCTTGGCGCGCGCAATTGCCTCTTCCGAGGCGAAGAATTCAGAATGCGACGGGCCGACATTGGTGACGATGCCGACGGTCGGCGCCGCCATCGCAGTCAGTTCCGCAATCTGGCCCGGCCCGCGCATCGCCAACTCGACGGCGGCAAAGCGGTGTTCGGCGCGCAGTTGCAACAGCGCCAGCGGGACGCCGATCTCGTTGTTGAAGTTGGCGGGCGTCTTCAATGTGGCACCCTGCGTTTCGAGGATGGCGGCGAGGAATTCCTTCGCGCTGGTCTTACCGACGCTGCCGGTGATGGCGACGACCGGTATCGCAAACCGCCGCCGGTGCGCCGCCGCCAGCCGCCCGAGCGCGCGCAGCGCGCTGTCCACTTGCAACAGCGGCGCGGGCGCCGCCAGTCCCGCGGGCACGCGCTCCACCACCGCCGCCACCGCGCCGCCTTGCAGTGCCGCGGCGACGAAATCGTGCCCGTCGTGGTTGGGGCCGCGCAGCGCGAAGAACAAGTCGCCCGCGCGCAGTGTCCGCGTGTCCGTTGCCACGCCCGCGACCATCAGCGCGCCGTTCTTCGACGCGAGGGACGCGCCCATGGCGGCGGCGAGCGTGGTCAGGTCGCCGAGCGGTTCGCTCATCCGCGGCGCTGCTTCCGCGCCTCGGCAGCGACGAGGCGGTCGTCGAACGGGTGCTTGACGCCGTTCACTTCTTGATAGGTCTCGTGCCCCTTCCCGGCGATCAGCACCACATCGCCGGCGCGCGCCTCAAAGACAGCGGCGAAAATCGCGGCGCGGCGGTCCGCGTCGATGCGGCACTTCGGGCGGGCCGCGGCGGGCACTCCCGCCACGATCGCCTCGATGATGTCGCCCGGCTCTTCACTGCGCGGGTTGTCGGAGGTGATGAAAACGCGGTCGGCGCCCTCGGCGGCGGCCTGGCCCATCAGCGGGCGCTTGCCGCGGTCGCGGTCGCCCCCGCAGCCGACGACGACCAGCACCCGCCCGCGGGCGAGCGCCCGGCAAGTGCGCAGCGCCTGTTCGAGACTGGCGGGCGTGTGCGAATAATCAACGAGCACCGCGTAGCGCCCGCGGCCCGGCACCGGCTCCATCCGCCCGGGCACCGGCGCCGCCTGCGCCAGCGCCGCGACGACCTGCTCCATCGGCCACTCCCAGCCGTGCGCCAGCGCGCAGACGGCGAGCGCGTTGGCCACATTCCACTCGCCGAGCAGGCGCAGCGTCACCGGCCATTCACCGCCCGGCGTGACGAGCGTGAAGCGGCTGCCGCTCGCGTCGCACTTGACCTCGCGGGCGTGCGCCATCGCGTCGGGCGTGAGACCGTAGGTGACGACCCGCCCCCGCGCGCGCTGCGCGACGGTGCGCCCGGCATCGTCGTCAATGCACACCGCGTTGAGGCGCTGGTCGGTGGCGCCGTAGCGCGACTCTTCGAAGAGACGCAATTTCGCGTTCAGGTAGGCGTCGAGGTCAGCGTGGAAATCGAGGTGGTCGCGGGAGAGGTTGGTGAACACCGCACCGGCGTACTCGCACCCGACGACGCGCCCGAGCGCCAGGCCGTGCGAAGTTACTTCCATTGCCACATCGGTGGCGCCGCGAGCCAGCATGTCGGCGAGCGTGGCCTGCACTTCGGTCGCCTCGGGCGTCGTCCGGTCGCCGGGCAACTGCTCGTCGCCGACGCGCATCCCGAGCGTGCCGAGCACGCCGGGCGTTCCGCCAAGCGCGGCGACGACTTCGGCGATGAGGTGCGTCACAGTCGTCTTGCCGTTCGTGCCGGTGACGCCGATGCAGCGCATCCGCCGGGCTGGGTGGCCGTGGAAGTTCGCCGCCAGGTCGCCGAGCGCCCAGCGCGTATCGGGCACAGTGACGAGGGGGCCGCTCCAAGCCGCGGGGACGCGTGCGGCGCGGTCCGCTTGCACGCACAGCGCGGCGGCCCCGCGGGAAATGGCGTCGTTGAGAAATTCGTGTCCGTCACGCGTGAAGCCGATGATGGCGACGAACAGGTCGCCGGGCTGCACAGCGCGCGAATTGCTGGTGACGCCGCCGATGGCCACCGAGTCATCGCCGCGCAAGTCGTGCGCGACGCCGTCGAGCACGGCGGCGAGGCGCTGTTCCCGGGTGGTCGCCACAACCATTGGCGGCGCTACCGGGCGGCGGTCAGGTCGGCGCGCGTCCAGACCGCTTCGAAGTCGTAGCCCGCCGCGGCGAGCGCCTGCGCGCCGCCCTCTTGGCGGTCCACCAGCGCCAGCGCCACAGCGACCTGCGCACCGGCCTCTTCGACGGCCGCAATCGCTTGCAGCAGCGACTTCCCGCTCGTGACCACATCCTCGATGACGGCGACGCGGTCGCCGGCGTGCAGCGGCCCTTCGATGCGGTGCTGCAAGCCGTACTCTTTCGCTGCCGGCCGCACCATAAATCCGCGTAACGACCGGCCCGCCACATGACTCAAGAGCGCAACCGCGCCGGCCACGGGATTGGCGCCAATGCTGGGCCCGCCGACCGCCACCACCCCGCGCGGCAGCACCGTCTGCAAAATCCACACGGCGAACCAATACGCGCCGTCGGGCGCGAGCGTGATGTGCTTCCCGTCGACATAGAAGTCGCTGACTTTGCCCGAGGACAGCGTGACCGTTCCGAACCGGCACGCGGCGCGCGTCAACGGCAATAACGCCGCCCGGCAGGCGTCACGCGAGGGCAATGCGCTGCTGTTCGAAGGGGTCACTGCAGATTCCGTCGCCGCGCGCGTCACGATTGTGGCACTTCCCGGACGATTATAGCAGCCGGGGTTGCGCGGCCGCGCATCAGCGCGGCGCGGGGCTCGCGGGGGAGGCCGTTGCAGCGGCGTTGCGGGCGCGCAGGGCGAAGGCGTCCGGCGACGGCGACACGCCCAGGTAAAGCAGCGCCCGCTGCGCAATCGCCTTGAAGACCGGCGCCGCCACTTCGCCGCCGTACTGCTGCCCG
>CAYNSX010000024.1:0-38685 GCA_964400165.1 uncultured bacterium | reverse complement strand
TTGAGGTGCGGCTTGGTCCGCTCAAACTTCGGCTTGCCCATCGCTGGTCTCCCTCCCCAATCAAAGAACGCTGGAGCCCGCGGGCGGAATCGAACCGCCGACCTCGTCCTTACCAAGGACGCGCTCTGCCGACTGAGCTACGCGGGCCGCGTGCGTGGTGGAGGGGGGAGGATTCGAACCTCCGTAGGCAGTGCCACCTGATTTACAGTCAGGCCCCGTTGGCCGCTTGGGTACCCCTCCAGCCGGCGGGGGGATTATAGCAAAGGCGACCCGAACAGACGGGAACCGGGGAATGTGTGACGGGAAACGGGTGAGCACCCTTCCTTCCCGTGACACCTGACACCTTGCCCGTTCCCCGTGCCGGTAGGGAAGTTGGGCCGTGACTGGAATCAGCACGCGTGCCCAAGACACGCGCCCCACAGGAATCGCCGACTTTGCTGAACTTCACAGAGGCCGCTGCCTACCTGGGCATCGGCGAGCATCGCCTGCGCGAATTGCTGAAGGAGCGGCGCTTGCCCGAAGTGACCAAGGACGGCTCCCGGCTGCGCTTCCCCAAGGCGATGCTGGACAAGCGGCGGGCGTTTCTGCGGCAGTTACGCGAGAAGCAGGGACCGCACGGGGTTGGACAGTCCAAAGCCAGGCGCCCGTGGCTCAAACCGACAACCCGTGCTCGCTCCAAGTAGGGAACCCCGCCCGGGGCGGGAATAAGCAAGCGTGCCCAACGCACTAGTGATTGAAGATGCGCCCAACTACCGGCGGGTATTCGTGCAACTGCTCGAGGACCTGGGATGGAGCGTGGAAGAGGCCGGCACCTATGAAGAGGCAGCCGGCGCTCTGGGGCGGAGCGTGCCCCAGGCGGCGCTGCTCGACCTGGGCCTGCCGCGCGAGAATCGGACGCCGGAGCCGTCGGTGGGGTTCGACTTGTTGCGTGAGTTGAAGGACGCCGGCGTGCGCGTGGTGGTGTGCAGCGGCTACGCGACGATGGAAGACGATGCGCTGCGACTGGGCGCCGACGGGTTCGTCAGCAAGAGTGCACCGGACTTCCGGGCGCGGCTGACGCAATTGTTCACCCGCGGGAATGGAGGGGGCGATGGCTAACGAGCGCGTGTTGGTCACCGAGGACGACCCGCGCATCCGGGAGATGTATGCGGGGATGTTGTGCGCGGCCGGCTATCAGATCGAGACGGCGCGCAACGGCGCCGACGCGCTGACGCGGCTGGCGCAGGGCGGCATCGACTTGCTGGTGCTCGACCTCTCGTTCGCGGCGCCGGAGCCGCGGGACCCGGACGGCTTTGCGGTCTTGCAGCGCGTGCGGTCCGAGGCCGCCACGAAGGGCCTGCCGGTCGTCGTGCTCACCGGCACCAAGGGCGAGCCGGAGCACAAGAAGGCCGCCGAAGAACTAGGCGTCCGCCACTACCTCGTCAAGTACAAGGCGAAGCCGAAGGAAGTGGTGGAGACGGTGCGCGCGGCGCTGGCTGCGGCGGCGACGCCGGCGCCCTGACTTCGCGCGGCCGAAACCGCTGCGCTAGAATGACGCTATGAAGCGGTCGGGCGGCGCACTGAAGGACAACCGAGTCTGGGCCCCGGCGGGCCTGGGGACGCGCGGGTTCGCCTGTCTGCTGGACCTCCTGATTATCTTCACGCCGCTCGGCATGTTGACGAGCATCGGGCCGCTGCGCTTCCTCGAGGGCTGGTTCCCGGGACTGCCGCTGATTGTCCTCGGCGTGTATTCCGTGGTGTTGCTGGCGCAGACGGGACAGACGCTCGGGATGCGGGCGGTGGGTCTGCGGGTCATTCACCCCGATCGCGTGGCGCCGGGCCTGGGCTATCGCACGGCGCTCTTGCGGCTGATGGGGTTCATCCCGTCGGCGTTACTGGTGTTCGGCGTGCTGACCATCATTTGGGACCGCGACAAGCGAGCGTGGCACGACAAGATGGTCGGGACCTATGTGATCAGCGAGCGCGAGTCATGGACGCCCAGTCTCATCATGCGCGAACTGACCGGGCGCTTCGAGTCGCTGCAAGCGAGTCTGCACGCGCTGAAGAACACCATCACGCTGCTGCCGCTGGACGACAGCGAGCAGGCGCGTCACGAAGCGCTGCTGGCGTGCTTCGAGCCGGCGAATGTTGAAGCGACGAACAATCACCTCTCCGACGCCGTCGCCGACCTGCGGGCGCTGCGCCGCAGGCGGCCCGTGTATCGCCGGGCGCTGCGGGAAGCGCCGGGGGCGCTGGCGCGCAAGTACCTGGACACGCTCGCCGCGCTGCTGTCGGTGCCGGTGCGGTTGCAGCAATACGGGGAGTGGTTCCAGCGCACAGCGGCGGTGATGCGCACCAATCCAATTGCCACGCCGCGGCCGCCGGCGCCGGCCGCACCCCAAACGGGCACCGAAGCGGTTTTGAAGGAAGAAATCGTGGGCGTTGTCGGCGAACTGCGCGAGGGGCTGCACGGCCTGGCGATGAAGCAGACACTCCGCGAGACGGCGCAGGGCGTGCAGGAGCGCGCCGCCCGCCTGCGGCAGGCCGCGGGCGCCCGTGGGGAGCACCTGCGCGCCCTGCGGGACGAACTGCGCAAGCACCGGGCGGTCATGCACGCCGCCCGCACCGCCCGGCCCGCGGCGAAGCGCGACACGACGCTGGAGGACATCTTCACCGCGCTGCGCAACTTCCGTGCCCTGCTGACGAGCGACGAGCGCACGGGGATGCTCGACCTCGTCACCGCCGCGCTCGAAGGGTCATCGCTGCGGGTGGTGCTGCAGAACGCCATCCGCGAAGTCGAGGGGCACGCGAAGTCGTCGGGCGTGAGCGTCGAGCTGGCGCCGGGCATTTCGCCGATGATCCATGTCCCCGGCGACCCGGGGGCGCTGCAGCGGGCGATCTCCAGTCTGCTCGACAACTCCATCGAAGCAATCCGCCGCCGGACCAACCGCCCGTCCGAATACGGGGGCCAGGTGCGTGTCGGCGTGCACGAAGACCGGCAGGCGGTGCTGGTCGAACTGCAGGACAACGGGTGCGGGTTTTCCGCGCAAGGGCTGGACGCCGCCCGCCGCGGCGAGCGGCAGAGCAGCAAGGGGCCGTCGGGCGGACTGGGGCTGGGCAGCACCCGCCGGACGCTGGAGCAGTATCCGGGCGGGGCGCTCGACCTGTTCAGCGACGGGCCGGACCAGGGCGCGACGGTGACGGTGCGCTTCGAGAAGGCGCGATGAGTGAGGGTGTCAGGTGAAAGGTGTCAGGTGTCACAAGGCCTTTTTGACACTTGACACCTGACACTTGACACCGCGTAATCGTGCCGAGATGGCCCTCGTCGTCCACAACACGCTCGGCGGCACGAAGGAGCCGTTCGTCACCCGCGAACCCGGCAAGGTGGCGATGTATGTCTGCGGCATCAACCCCTATGACTACTGCCACATCGGGCACGCCCGGGCCTATGTCACCTTCGATGTCATCCGGCGCTACCTGGAGCACCTCGGCTATCAGGCGACGGTGGTGCAGAACTTCACCGACATCGAGGACAACATCATCGACCGCGCCAACCAACTCGGCATTGATTTCCGAGAACTGACCGCGAAGTTCACCGACGCCTATTTCGAGGACATGGACGCGCTGCGCATTCTGCGCGCGCACCACTACCCGAAGGCGACCGAGCACATCCCGCAGATGATCCGGGTGATCGAGGGCTTGATCGAGAAGGGCATCGCCTATCCGGCGAACGGCGATGTGTTGTATGCGGTGCGCAAACTGCCCGCCTACGGCGCGCTCTCCGGGCGCACGCCCGACGCGATGCTCGCCGGCGCCCGCGTCGAGAAGGATGTGAAGAAACACGACCCGCTCGACTTCGTGCTGTGGAAGGCGGCGAAGCCGGGCGAACCGTCGTGGGAGAGTCCGTGGGGGCCGGGGCGGCCGGGCTGGCACATCGAGTGCTCGGCGATGGCGCTGGAATACCTGGGCAATCATTTCGACATTCACGGCGGCGGCGAAGACCTGGTCTTCCCGCACCACGAGAACGAAATCGCGCAATCCGACGGCTACACCGGCGAGCCGCCGTTCGCCCGCTACTGGCTGCACAATGCGCTGCTGAACCTGCGCCGCGAGAAGATGAGCAAGTCCGTCGGCAACATCGAGACCATCCGCTCGGTCATCGGGCGGGTCGGGCCGGATGTGCTGCGGTTGTATCTGCTGTCGGCGCACTACCGGACGCAAATCGAGTACGGCCCCGAGTCGCTCGATGAGGCGAAGGCGGCGCTCGACCGGCTGCGCGTGGCGCGCGAGACGGCGCTGCGCCTGGCGGCTCGCCCCGAGCAGCCAGGCGGCGCCAGCACCGCCAGCGCGGCGCTGGCGCAGGCCGCCGAGACGGCGGCCAGCGCCTTCCACGCCGCGATGGAGGACGACTTCAACACCCCGCAAGCCCTCGCCGCGCTCTACTCGCTCGCGCGCGAGTTGCACCAGCACCCCAGCAGCGCCGACAAGGCTGCTCTGTCGCGCGTCGCACAGGTGCTCACCGAGAGTGCAGGGCTGCTCGGCATCGAATTGGAGGCGGCCGCGACCCGCGACGGGCAAGTGACCGCCGACCTCGTCGAATTGCTCATGCGGATTCGCACGATGGCGCGCGAGGCGAAACAGTTCGCCATCGCGGACACCATCCGGCAGCAACTTGCTGACCTGGGCATCGTCCTCGAAGACCACGCGGAGGGCACTTCCTGGCGCTGGAAGTGAAGCGGCGGCTCTGGGTGCGAGGGCTGGCCGCAGCCGCTCTCGTCGTTGCCCTTCTGCTCACCCTCTGGGCCAGCATCGCCGCCGGCGCCTGGCCAACTTATCACCCACTCATTGTGCGCGGCGTGCGGGTGTGGGACGAGGATCTGGGCGATACGCCCGTCGACATCGCCATAGGGGCCCTGCACGCTGCCAACGACTTTGCACCGACGGTCACGCTGCGCATTGGAGTCATCCACGGCCCGTTCCGACAATCAGACCTCGGTCTCGCCATCGATGCCGCAGCCACCGCTCAACGTGCGCTCGCTATCGGACGCACCGGTGACTGGTGGACCCGCATTCAGGAACGACGGCAGGCCGCACGAGTGGGCATCGCGGTCGCGCCGGTGTGGCGGTTCGACGAACCGGTCGCCCGGGAGTTCCTGTCGCGTATGGCGGCAACCATCAATCGCGACGCTGCGGATGCGGTGCTCACTCTCGGCGATAACGGCGAGTTCATCCGCTCGGAGGCGCAGGCCGGACAGCGACTGGATGTGGAACGCGCCGTTGCCATGCTCCGGGAGTGGGCGCAGTCCGGGCGCACAGCGGACGACCCCCCGCCGCTCCCCGTCGCCACCACGCCCCCGGGGCGGACGCTCGACGCCTACGCGGGCGTCGAGGCGGAGATTGCGCGCTTCCACACCGAGATCGGCGGCTCGCGCGACCGCGTCTCGAATGTCACGGTGGCCGCGCAGGCGCTGAACGGTCAGGTCATCAAGCCCGGCGAAGAGTTCTCATTCAACGCGGTCGTCGGCCCGCGCACCGCGGACCGCGGCTTCAAGGAAGCGCCGATCATTTATGCGGGCAAACTCGTCCCGGGCATCGGCGGCGGTGTCTGCCAGGCGAGCAGCACGCTTTTCAATGCCGCCGCGGCCGGCGGGATGACGATCCTCGAACGCCACAATCATTCGCACCCGGTGCCCTATGTGCTGCCCGGGCGCGACGCGGCGGTGTCGTCGAGCGCGCTCAACCTGCGCTTCCGCAACGACCTCGGCGTGCCCGTCGCCATTCTGACTCGCGTCGAAAATCTGACGCTGCACATCGTCATCGCCGGCCCCGCCGGGCGCACGGCCGCGCGTCTTGTGACAACCACCCCGCGCGTCAAGCCGGCGCCGGTCAAAGAAATCCCTGACCCGAAGTTGCCTGCGGGGAAGCGCGTCGTCGTCGACGAGGGCCAGCCCTCGATCTTCGTCATCACCTCGCGCGTCTGGCGCGAGGGCGAGATCGAGCGTACCGAAGAACTGACCCGCAGTTACTACCCGGCCAAACCGCGCATCATCCGCGTCGGGACCGGTCCGGCCCCCGCGGCGCCCGCCGCCGAAGTCCCGCCGCCCGCTCCCCGTTGACGCCCCGCGGCGCGGTGGTATAATCCGCCCGTCGCCGGTCGGCTGGCCGCGCGACACAACCAGAGGGGAGTGTCCCCACACGGGGGAGTCGTCCGACTCATTGCTGGGAGGCTGATCGCGTGCATTCGCGTCTGCACCCCGGCTGGTCTCACGAGGCAGTGGCCGCTTTGCGGCCGACGCTAGCGGAGGGAGAGACCAATGAGACGAAGGGGTACACAGGCGCATGGCGCGTCCCGCCACCGCGGGGCGGCCCGGGTGACTGTGTCCACGCGCAGCGCCCGCACTCGGAAACCGCTCCGCGCGGTCAAGTCGAACAGCGTCGCGAAAGTTCGCACGGCCCCGAAGGTCAACGGCAATGTCAATGGCGCCGTGAAACTGCACGGCGCGGCGAAACTGAACGGCCACGCGAAGAAGAACGGCGCTCTCCTTCTGAACGGATCCGCCAAGAAGCAAGGCGCGCTCTCCCTGAACGGCGCGGCCAAGAAGAACGGCGTCCACCCGCTCAACAGCACCGGGAAGAAGAACGGTGTCCACCTCCTGAACGGCGCAGCCAAGACCCATGGCGCCCATGCGCTGAACGGCTCCATTCCGCTGAACGGCGCGGCCCCAAAGAACGGCGCCCACTTCGTGAACGGCGCGGCCCCGCTCAACGGCGCCGCCCGACTCAATGGGGCGCCGGCCCTCAATGGCGCCGGGCGCACATACGGGCCCTTCGCCGAGCCGCCCCCCGACGAGTACGCTCTCATCGAGCGCGCCAAGACGGGCTGCTGCAAAGCCACCGAAGCCCTCCTCCATCGCTATCGCGGCATCGTCGAAAGCAAAGCGCGCGCCTACTTCCTGATCGGCGCCGACCACGAGGACATCATTCAGGAGGGCAACATCGGCCTGTTCAAGGCCATCCGCGATTTCCGCTGCGAGCGGATGCTGCCGTTCCGCGCGTTTGCTGAGTTGTGTGTGAGCCGCCAGATTTTCACCGCCATCAAGGCGGCCACGCGCCAGAAGCACACGCCGCTCAATACTTCGGTCTCGCTCTATTCCAGCGTCTATGACCCCGATTCCGACCGCACGCTGCTCGACACCATCCCCGAAGAGCACACCCCGAACCCCGAGGGCGCCGTCATCCAGCAGCAATTCCTCGACGGCCTGCAGGCGAGCATGAACGGGGGGTTGAGCGGCCTGGAGTGTTCCGTGCTCAAGAACCATTTGTGGGGGAAGTCGTATCAGGAGACCGCGACCGAACTGGGGCGCGGCGTCAAGTCCATCGACAATGCGCTGCAGCGGGCGAAACGCAAGATCGGCAAAGATTTACGCAAGTCGATGATCCTCGGACCCTAGTTCCTTCCTCTGCCCTCATGCAGGGTTTTTGCCCCGGTCGTCTCGTCGGCACGAGCGACTGGGGCTTTTTTGTGCGCGGCGCAGTATACTGACTGCATTCGGGCCGCGGCCCGGCATGAGGGGGAGGGTCTGGTGATGAAGCGATTGGTTTGGGTCATTGTGGTGCTGCTGCTCGTCGCGCTGGCGGGCGGAGCGGCGTGGGATGTCTCGTACGCGGCGAAGGTGCGCCCGCTGCACGACCGATTGATGGCGGAAGTGGATGTCCAATCCGCAATGAAGTCCCCGACCGCGATGATGTCGCCCGATGCCGGGCAGATGACCGACCGCGCGGCCGCGATGACCGAACTCCACGGCATCCGCCCGCCATTCTGGAAGAAGAGCGCGCAGAAGTCGATGGACTTGAGTCTGCAGGCCTGGCAAGCGATCGAGCCAACAATTCTCCTCGCCCGCATGGGCAACACGCCCGAGGAGGCGCTGGCCGCGTTTCAAACGGCCATGACCGCCATGCTGGCCGATCCCCGGATGGCGCCGTACGCCGGAGCCATGGGAGACATGAGCCAAATGTCGGCAATGCTGCGTCCGGCGGTCGACAAGGCCTTCGCTGACTATGAGGGCTACAAGACGAGCCGGTCAGAGTCTGAAGCGAGTTACCAGCACGCGGTGAAAATCTACGGGCTGTTCTGATTGCGGAGGGACGATTCTCGATGCGGCGCCTGATTCGGCTGGTCCTTGTTCTCATCGTGGTCGCGATCGCCGGCGGCACGGGCTGGGACATGCAGTACGCACAGAAAGTGCGGGCCCTGCACGACCGGCTGATGGCGGAAGTCGATCAGGATGCCGCGTTGCAGAAACTCCTCACTTTCCAGATTGCCGAGGCCTTCGACACGCCCGACCGCAATGCCGCGATGGAAGAACTGGATGGTCTGCGCGCCCCCCTCTGGAAAGCCGGCGCGCACGCCGCATTGAAGAGCGCCCTCCGCCTGTGGCAGAGCGAGGAACCGGCCGCCTTCCCCGCTCGGCTCGGCGCGTCGCCCGAGGAAGTGATGAAGCAAGTCATCGAGCCGTGGGTCGAACAGGTGATGGCATCGCCGGAGGCGGCGAAACTCCAGGCCGCCGTGCGCGCCAATCCGGCACTCTTCGGCGGCGGCACCGACATTCGCCAGAATTTTCTGACGACAAGCATGGCCCGAGTCGATGCCGGCTTCCTGGCCATGCCCGCCTATCAGGCCGACCGCGCTGCCGCGGAAGCGGCCTTCGCCCGCGCCGCGAAAGTGTTCGGGCTGTTCTAGGTCAACCGCTCTTCCCCAGGAAGGCCGCCACCACCCAGGAGCCGTTGTACAGCGCGTGCAGCAGCATACTCGGCAAGAGTGACCCGCTCCGCTCCCGCTGCCACGCCATCACCATCGCCAGCACGAAGATGCTCAAGAAGGCCAGCGGGTTCACATGAAACGCGGAGAACAGCACGGAACTGCCCAGCGCCGCCAGCCAGAACCCGCGCCGCCGCAACATCTCGAACACCAGCCCGCGGAAGATGAACTCTTCGACAATGGGCGCTGACACCGCCAACGCGACGATGAACACAATTCCCTGATATGACCATGCGGCGTCCGGCACCGGCGGCGATAGCGCTTCCGCCAATTTCAGGGCTTGCTCCGCCCAGTATGGAGAGACTTGTTGCAGGATGCGTTGGGTGCCATCGGCCAGCGCCACCGCCAGGAAGAACAGCGGCACCGTCACGAACGGAGTACCCAGCACCCACCCGAGCGTCCTGGGTATTCGCACCCCCAGCGCCGCCCGCGGCACCCGATAGAACAGTGCAATCCCAAACGCCGCGCAGCCCGCCCACATCGCATAGAGCACGAGCACCATCAGCATGGCGTGCTCGCTGAACAGCTCGGCCACTTTGCTCGCGTCGTGTCCGGTGAACTGAAACGCGATCATGATGCCAATTGCCACAGCAAAGAGAACAACCAGCGCCGCGATTGGGGAACCCACCGCGACCAGCACGCCCCGCCAGGCGGGCGGCAGCGGTGAGGGTGCGGGGAGAACAGCAGATTCAGTGGGCGCGGTGAACTCTGGGGCTGGGGTCTCGGGCGGCGGCGTCTCGTCGGCCATTGGGCGGCATTATCCCCGCCCGGCGCGTGTGCGGCTAGTACCCCGCCTCGTAATCCACGATGTTGCGCAGCGGCTCGCCGGCGAAGTAGCGCCGCAGGTTGTCGGTGACAAGCGCCCAATAGCGCGGGCGGTTCTTCGTTGAAGAACCCGAGTTGTGCGAAGTGATGAGCACATTCGGCAGGTCCCAGAGCGGGCTTCCCGGCGGCAGCGGTTCTTGCTCGAAGACATCGAGCGCGGCGCCGGCGATGACGCCGTCGCGCAGGGCGTCGGCGAGCGCCGCCTCGTCCACCAGCGCCCCGCGCGCCACATTCATCAATACCGCGGTCGACTTCATCCGCCGCAGCGCGTCGGCGTCAATCAGGCGGCGCGTCGCCGCCGTGGACGGCGCGCAAATCGCCAAGTAGTCCGACTCCGCAAACAGCCAGCCGGGGGCGTCCGGCCCGCGCAGTTCGGCGACGCCCGGCACCGCCTCCCGCGTACGCCGGATGCCGATGACCCGCATTCCGAATGCCGCCGCCCGCGGCGCCAGCGCCCGCCCGATCTGCCCGACCCCGAGAATGCCGAGCGTGTCGCCCTCCAGGTCGTGCATCGGGATGGCGTCCCACTTCGCCCACTCGTGCGCCGCCTGCTTGCGCAGAAACGCCGGCATTGCCCGGGCGAACGCCAGGACCCAGCCCATAATGTGGTCGGCCATCGGGACCGCCCAGTTGCCGTGCGTCAGGACGATGCCGTGCGCCTGCAGGCGGTCGAGCGGCAAATGGTTGACGCCGGCGGCGCCCGTCTGCACCCACTTCAGGCGCTGCGCCGCGTCCACCAGGTCGGGCGTCACCCAGCCGCCGATGTAGATGTCGGCATCGGCCGCGGCCTTCGGGGCCTCGTCGCGCTCGTGGACGGCGACGAACTCGTGCGCGGGAAACTCGGCGCGCACGGTCTGCAGTTCTTCCTCGCTGGCGTTGGCGATCACGACTTTCATGGGACGCGCTTCCACTCGCCTCTCGGAAAGGGGATGTCCTCTTGTTCGAGACAAAGACGCCGTACCCTTGCCAGGCGGATCGCGCACTCACCCGGCCATACAATGGCCGGGCTTACAAAAGACGCCGGCTGAAGCCGGCTGTGACAGCCCGTTTCAACGGGCGCATTTTGTGAGCCCGGGGATTGCAGCCCCGGGTGAACTCCGCGGCGAGGTCGTACAATCACAGCCGCCGTGACCAGAACCCCTCCGCTCATCGCCGAGAAACTGGCGTCGCTGCCGGCGCGCAGCGGCGTCTACCTGATGAAGGACGCCGCCGGGCAGGTGCTCTATGTCGGCAAGGCGGCGTCGCTGCGGGCGCGCGTGCCGTCGTATTTTCAGGAGGATCCCGGCCACCCGCGCACGCGCGCACTGGTGCGGCGCACCACCGACCTCGACTGGATCGTCGTCGATTCCGAACTCGAAGCGGTGATGCTGGAGTGCAATCTCATCAAGCGCCACCGGCCCCGCTTCAATGTCCGGCTCCGCGACGACAAGCGCTATCCCTACATCAAGATCGCCGTCACCGACCGCTTCCCGCGCTTGATGGTGGTGCGCAATGTCGAGCGCGACGGCGCCCGCTACTTCGGCCCCTACGCCTCGACACAGGCGATGTGGGAGGCGGTGCGACTGGTGCAGCGCGTCTTCGGCGTCCGCCAGGCGATGCGGGCGCACCACTATAACCGCAGCGCCTGCACCTGGAAAAACGAGGACAAGCCGCTGCCGCGCCCGTGCCTGCTTTACCATTTGAAACTGTGCACGGCGCCCTGCGTGGGGAAAATTGCCGAAGCCGAGTACGGGGCCGATGTCGAGGGCGCTATCCGATTCCTGGAGGGGCGGCACACGGAAATCCTGGACGCCTTGCGCGCCCAGATGCAGCAGGCATCCGACGCCCAGCGATTCGAACAGGCCGCGGCGCTACGAGACAAACTCGCCGCTCTCGAACATGCCACCGAAGCGCAGAAGATGGTCACCACTTCGGACGAAGACGCCGATGTCGTCGGACTGGCGATGCGCTCCGACCTGGGACTGGTCACCGTCTTCCAGGTGCGCGCCGGCAAACTCGTCGGGCAGGATTACTTCCCGATCGAAGGTGTGTCCGGGCTGCCCGCCGGCGAAGTGCTGTCTGCGTTCTTGCGCCAGCACTATGAAGACGCGCCGACCACCCCGCGTTCTCTCTTGCTTGCCGAATCCGCGGCGGAAGCGGACGACCTGGCACGCTGGCTGTCGGAGAAGGCGGGCGCGGTCGTGAAGGTGGCGGTGCCCCAGCGCGGACAGAAGCGCAGTCTCGCGGCGCTGGCGACCGAGAACGCCGAGACGCAACTCACCCGTCTGCTGGAGCGCGAACTCGCCTCGCAGCGCCGCGCCGAGGCAGGCCTCGCGGAAATCCAGACGGCGCTCGGCCTCGATCTGCCGCCGCAGCGCATTGAGTGCTTCGACATCTCGACTTTTCACGGCGACGAGGCCGTCGGCTCGATGGTCGTCTTTGTCGCCGGCCTGCCGAAGAGCAGCGACTACCGCCGCTTCAAGGTGCGCCTCGAACCAGGCCATTCCGATGATTACGCGATGATGCGCGAGGTGCTGACGCGCCGCCTGCGCGCCGCGCAGACCCCCGGCGGCCGCTTGGCGGCATTGCCCGACCTCTTGATCGTGGACGGCGGCCTCGGGCAATTGCAAGTCGCGGTTGCGGCGCTCGACGCGCTCGGCCTGCGCATT
The DNA here is from genome assembly GCA_964400165.1 of uncultured bacterium. Classification (GTDB taxonomy): domain Bacteria; phylum Armatimonadota; class Hebobacteria; order CAYNSX01; family CAYNSX01; genus CAYNSX01. The sequence goes on along the minus strand of CAYNSX010000024.1, from coordinate 26,415 downwards.
CCTGTCGCTGCGCTCGCCAAGCAGCACGAATTCCTCTATCGCCCCGGCAGCGCCGAGCCGGTCGCGCTGCGGACCCATTCGCAGGGCCTGCATGTCTTGCAGCGGCTGCGCGACGAGGCGCACCGCTTCGCCGTCGCCTATCACCGCTTGCTGCGCAACCGCGAAATGCGCACCAGTCTCCTCGACACCGTCCCCGGCATCGGGGCAGTGCGCCGCCGGGCGCTGCTGGAACGCTTCCGCTCCGTCGCCGCCATCACCGCCGCCACGGTGGACGATATCGCCCAAGTGCCCGGCATGACCCGCGCCGCTGCGGCTGTGCTCCTCGACCATCTGCGGACCGCGGAAGCGGCGCGGTTGGCCGCCAGCGCCCACATCGCGTAGGAGCCGCATTTCTGCGGCGACCACACTTCTTTCACCCCTCTCCGGCCCCTCCCCACTGGCGTGGAGAGGGGAGAACACTGCAGGGGGGCAGGCACTTTGCCTGCCAGACTCGCCCCTCACTCCCAGCCCCTGTCCCAAGTACTTGGGAGAGGGCATGCGCTCCGAAGCCTTGGCGAAGGAGGGTGGCCGAAGGCCGGGTGGGGGCATGACAACGTGCGGAACTCTGTGCCTTGCTATCGCAGGCCAACGCCGAGTCCTATAGAATCTCCCCGTAGTCAGGAGAGACGCATGACCTCGCGCAACGGCCACGGCGCTTCCGCCGCCATCGAAGACCTCGGCATCGCCCCGGTCACCGAACTTGGGCATATGGTGATGGCCTGCACCACCGTCGAAGTGGTGGTCGAGGGCCATGCGCGCTGGGTGGCGCTGATTGGGTCGCCGCACGGCCTCCTGCACTGCACGATGCCGGAGCCGTCACAGGACGACGCCCTGACGATGCTCCTGCCGCACATTACGGACGCGCAGCGCCGCCCGCTGGGACAGCCGCGCGACATCGGCATTGATGAGGCCTGGGTGGAGAACCTGCTCGACGACACCGGCCGCCGCCTGCGCCAGTACTTCCGGGGCGCCCGCGAGGCGTTCGATGTGCCGGTGGATTGGTCAGGTGCCAGCCCCTTCATGCGGACGACGCTCGAGCGCGTCCACGCCATTGCCTACGGCGAAGTGCGCACCTACGGCGCCATCGCCCGCGAAATTGGCAAGCCGGGCGCCAGCCGCGCCGTCGGGCAGGCCCTCGGCGCCAACCCGGTCCCGCTGATTGTGCCCTGCCATCGCGTCGTCGCTGCCAACGGACTCGGCGGCTTCGGTGGCGGACTGGACTGGAAGCGGCGGCTCCTCGCCCTCGAGGGCGTGCACCTGACATGAACATTCTGTTCTTGTGCACCGGCAATGCCGCCCGCAGCCAGATCGCCGAGGCCGTCGCCCGAGCCGAGGCGCCGGCGGGGGTGAACTTCTACTCCGCCGGGTCGCACCCGGAAGCGCGCGTTCACGCCACCGCCCGGCAAGTGCTCGAAGAGGCCGGCCTCTGGCGCGACGGCGCGCATCCGAAATCCGTGGACGAAATCCCCGTCACGCATTGGGACCTGGTCATCACCGTTTGTGCCGACGCCGACCAATCGTGTCCGATGCTACCCGGCGAACACCGGCGGCTGCGCTGGCCGCAATTCGACCCCAGTTTCATCCCCGACAACGAGGAGCGCCTGGCGGCGTTCCGCCGCCTGCGCGAGGACTTGCGCGCCCGGGTGCGGGCGCTGTTCGCCGAACTGACCGCGCCGGCGGCAGCGGACTGATGCGCGGGTTTCTGGTGCGCTGGGCGCTGGCGGCGCTGGCGCTGTGGCTGACCGCCCGCGGCGCCGAGTGGGCGCTCAATCAGCCCGGTGTGTTCGAGGTGAGCGGCCTGGGAGCGGTGATCGCGGTCGCCATCCTCGCCCTGGTCAACGCCCTCATCTTTCCGGTGATGCTGCTCTTCCGGATCATCACCTTTCCGATCGCCCTGCTGACGCTAGGCGTGTGGTCGCTGATTGTGAGTTTTTTGGCAAATGCCGCCGTCCTGTATTTCGTCGGCTACTCGGAAGTGGTCCCCGGTTTCCGGGTGAAATCGCTCTCCGCCGCCTTGGTGGGCGCCGCCATGATGAGTCTTTTGAATACAATTCTGAACTCTCTTGTGCGCGGGTCGCACGGGCACGACGGCGAGTGAACCGGCGCGCCCATTGTCTCGCCGGCGAATGCGGAATATCGTAGTGACCGAGGTTTGACGAATGCCGCCCGGATTCACCCTCCACCAGCAGCGGGCGATGGTGCAACAGTATTGGCGCGATCACGCTGTCTATTGCGCCGAGTGCGGCGCGTCGATGATTGTCCACCCCATCGCGGTGCCCGGAAAAGTCGCCGACCTCGTCTCCGCCTCCTGCCCCCAGTGCGGCCGCGCTTTTCAAGGTCACGGCCCGACGGGCGGGAGCGCTCCGTGGGCAGATGGGTTCGTGCAGGCGCTGCTCGCCGGCGCCCGAGCCGACGCCGCCGCCCCGCGCTGCCCCAACGATGAAGCCCGCCTGCAGGTCCGCCGCGTTGACAGCGCGCGGGGGACACTCGTCCTCTTCCGCTGCCAGAACTGCGGGCAGCGCGCCGGCGGGCCGGTGGCAGCGGACACGCCTGCCAAACAACGCGTCGCCTGACGGTACACGGCGCAAAACTCTCTGCTCCCTCTCCCAGTCCGGCAGAGGGCTTGCCCTGCGAAGCCTCGGCGAAGCAGTGTGGCCGAAGGCCGGGTGAGGACGGCTTTGCGCGCGCTGCGCAATTCGCTGCAAACAACCCCTCCCTCGGCCCCTCCGCATGATTGGAGAGGGGGAAGACTGGGGCAACCCCATCCCCAACCCTTCCCCGTGCACGGGGAAGGGCGAATGTGCGAAACCCCACCCCTAACCCCTCCCCGCCTACGGGGAGGGGAGAGAAACACCCCTCCCCCAGCCCCTCCCCATGAATGGAGAGGGGGGGAACAAATAAGGGCAAGAGGTAGCGGCCTGGAGCCGGCGACCCGAATCGAACGGGCAACCTGCTGATTACAAATCAGCCGCTCTGCCGATTGAGCTACGCCGGCCCGCCTGCATCTTAGCAGGCGACGCCTGGCGCTCTTGCGCCGCCGGTGCATACTTTGGGCGGGCGGGCCGCACGCAAGCGGACTGCCGAGGGGAGGGTGCACGATGCCGTCGCTGGACATCAATTACCTGGCGGTCGCCGTGTCGGGGGTCGCCGCCTTCATGCTGGGGGGACTGTGGTATTCCCCGCTGCTTTTCGCCAACCAGTGGACCAAACTGGGGCGCTTCACGCCCGCCGACATCGAGGCGATGAAAAAGTCGGCCGGCCGCAGTTACGCCATCGGCCTCTTCACGCAATTGCTGACCGCCCTGATCCTCGCTGCGCTTATTTCGCTTACCGGCGCGCAGACGCCGGCGGCGGGCGCGGGCATCGGCCTGCTGGCGTGGGTCGGGTTCGTCTTCACCGCCGGGCTGATGAACACGGCCTTCTCGGGGCGCTCGCTCGGCGGCTTCCTCATCGACACCGGCTATCACCTCGCCTATCTGGCGATGATGGGCGCCATCCTGGGCGCGTGGCGGTAGGGAACCCCCTCTCCCCCGCTCCGCGTACCCCTCTCCCAATCTGGGAGAGGGGACGACAAGCACCCAGTTGCTTGTTGTCCTTTCCACTTCAGGGAGAGGGCTTGCACTCCGAAGCCTTGGCGAAGGAGGGTGCCCCGAGCGACGGCGAGGGGCGGGAGAGGGGAACGAAAAGCGAGTAGAAGCCCGCATACAAAAGCAGCAGGCAGAAGGAGTCCGCCCGCCGTCCCCCGAACCGAGTGCCCTGGTGGGTAGCGTGGAAGCGCTCGGTTCCTGGGGAGGCAGCCGTGCTTTCGGAAATCACCCGGTTCTGTGCACTCTTCGTCGTATGGGGTGGCGTGGGAGGATTGGGTCTGTACTGCGCCCTGTCGGTCATCGGGGATTTTCTGTTCCCGCGTGACATCTATGGGCGTTGGCGGCCGGAACGCCTGGGACGCTTGCTGCTGGACTAGCCCGGGCGCGTTACAGACTGCGCAGCAACTCGCCCGCCTCGCGCGCGGCCTCTTCGGCCAGGTCGCTCGGCGCGCGGCGGCGGTCCTGCATCTCTTGCGTCACTTCGTCGGCGCGCTCGCGGCGATAGGTGAACGCGGTGTTCGCCTGTTCGAGGCAATCCTTCAGCACGAGCAGTTTCAGGCGCAAGTCCTCGCGGGATGTGGCGAACTGGACGAGGTCTTTGTCGAACTGATAGTCGGTCGGTTTCGGGAAGGGCGTCCAGCGCTCGGGGCGGACGAATTCATCGAGCCACTCCGGGCTCGGAATCGTGGACAGGCGGAAGCGGTAGTGAAAGACGGCGTGCGGCGCATCCGACTCGGCCCAGGTGACTTCCACGGCCGGCGGTTCGTCGATCAATTCCACAGGTCCGTGCAGCGCGTCCATTCGTTCCCTCCAAGCAGGCCCGCCTTGGCGCCATTATAGCCGACGCCCGCCAGCGGGGGGAGGGTCAGCGCGGGTCGCCAATCAGGACGAACGGCGCCCAAATCCAGGGCTCGTCGGGATGCCGGCGTTGGAGCGCCAGTTGTCCCTGCTGAAGCGCGGCTGCCGCCGCCTGACCTCTACCCAGGCGCGCGTAGAAGCCCCGCATCAGGTTGGCGGTGCTGTCATCGAAGACTCGCCATTGAGTGGCGATCACCGAGCGAGCGCCGGCGTGGAGAAACGCTTGCGCCAGGCATTGTACGCCTTCGCCTTCAAGGAGCCGGCCGGCAGCCGTCTCACAACCTGACAAGACGACCAATTCGGTGTCGGGCAAGTCCAACTGCAGGATTTCTCCGTACTCCAATGCGCCGTCATCGAGTGGTCCGGCGCCGGCATTGCCAGCCAAGAGGACTGCGGATCGATCCGGATGGGCGATATCGGCAACCGCGTGCGCCGCAAAATGAACGAGCCAGGCCGAGCCGAGAAGCCGTCTGGCGTTTGCTTCGGTCGCCTCGGCACCGGTCAAGACGCGGGCCGCAGGGAACGCCTGCCGCACCGCGGCTGCTTCTTCCGCGGCGTAGCTGAGGGGCGCGAAGTTTCCGACAGCACGGCGCACCGAGTCCGTTACTCGGGTCCCATCACTCGGGCTCGGATTGGCCAACACGAGCGCAGAGGTTTCGGCGTGAGACACGGAAGCCGGTCCCGCCGCGCGGTGGCGCAAGAGCGACACCGACAGCGCGTAACTGATCTCGAATTCCTGAATCAACGACAGAGTCTTCCCTGTACCCGACGCCGGAAACGCGGCAAAGGAGAGCGAAGACACCCAGCTGTCCCACACGATCTGGAGCCGGTCGACCCGCTGTCCACGGAGCAGATCTACAACCCGCGGTGGCAACACGGCTTGCCCCACCGCAGTAAACAGTTTCTGGCACTCGGCCGCGTGGGCGTTGGCAACCGGGTGCGCGATCAAACCGGCCACGAGTTCCCGGAGTCGCTCCACTTGCCCGCGCAGTTGTTGAAACTCTTCCGTGGTCCGGGTCAGTTGCACTGTTGCGGCCAGGCGCCCCTCCGGCCCGAGGAACACCCACAACCACCAATGCGTTCCGGCGCGGTAGTACACCAGTAACGCCACGCGTTTTCCGCGCACATACAGCGCGGCATCGCGCTCGGTCGCGATGCGAGGCGCAACGAGATCCCGAATCACCGGAAGGGCTTCGTAGAGCGCCTGTCGCTGCAGTGCCTCGCGTCGGGACAGTTCAGTGATCGTCCCGGAGATGCGCTGTCGTTCCGCGGCGGAGGCCGTGTCATCCAATCGCGCCAGCCGTGGGCCCATCTCTTCAAGGGTGGCTTGGGTCCGTGCCAATTCCCGTCGTGCTCGCTCCGCGTCGGGAGGGAACCGCAACACTTCTCGCTGTGCCAGGAACTCCATCAGCGACCGGGCACGCGATCGTTCCGCGAACTCAAATGCCGACCGCCGCGCTCCGGAACGCAGCGCCGGCTCGCGGAGCAGGAGATCCACGATAGCTTCGTACAGTGGACGACTGGTCACGCTCACCGCCTGGGCCGGCGCCCCGATCAGTGCCTGCTGCCGTGCGCCCTCGATCAAGTCGAGGCCCCGCTGATACAGCGCCAACGCGTCTGTTGGGTGGCCCATGCGCTCGGCCAGGCGGCCGCGCTGTCGCAATGCCTCTGCCCACAGTCCGGTCTGCTGCGCTGGGCGGGCGACTGATGCGGCCTCGTCGAGAAGGCGCGCCGCCTCGTCCAAGTCGCCGCGTTCGAAGAGGGCGTCGGCGCTCCACAACAGGATGTCCAGCCCCACATCAGTCCGCATCGGCGCCGGGCTGGCCCGCCATTCCGGCTTCCAACTGTGGGCAAACCACGCAGCCACCAGTTCCCGCTGCAGCGCCCCGGCTTCAGCAGCCCGCCCTTGAGACTGGCGCAGCCGTGCCAGGCAGAAACGGGCATACGGCCCCCAGAACACATCGTTGTTGGGGCCGGCGGCCGATGCCATCACCCTGTCCGCGCCTTGCTCGATGAGCGGCGCGGCCGCCGGCAGATCGCCACATCCAGGTGTTGAGACTGCACTCCCCGCGATAGAACCGCAGCTTCCCGCCGGCGAACCCGTCTCCGTCCCGCCGGCCCAGCACCGTCTCGTAAATGAACACGACCGTTTCGTGCAAACAATCGCAGGCGCTGCGTTCGAAGTCGCGGACCCCGTGGGGATGACAGCGCGGCGCGTCGTCGCCGCAGAGCGCCGGATGCCAGCGCGTCCAAGTCGCCGCACATTGCACCACCTCATCGAAGAACCGTCGGTAGAACGCGTGCCAGGCGCGCGTCTCACCGCGCAGCACGGCCTGGACCTGCGCCAGATCGTCGCGGTTAGTCGGCGCCATTGGGCGCTGCGGACCCGCGGCCGGCGCTTGCATGGGGGCGATGCCAACTCCGTCGTCCATCCACGACTCCTGGATGACGCTTAGACGGCCGGCGCGCGCCGAGTTCCGACGATCCGGCCCTTCGTTGCAGATTCCCCCGCACGCCCCCCTGTTCCAAGCCGGACGGCCCCTTCCTGCCCCGCCGGCTTTCGAGCCCGGCCCGCGGGGACATCGTGAAGCGTTGCGATGCCCCATAGACGGCAGATGGGCCCGGTTTTCCCAGTCCTGGAAGGCAGCCGCTGGCAGGGAACCTGACCGCAGCCAGGGTCGTCTCTCTCTGTGATCGACAAGAATTTGAGACTGCCGTCCCGCCACCAGGCGGCAGCGCCGAGAGGGGAATGAGGCCCCGAACGGCACCCAAAATCCTCCTTGAGATCAAGCCCCCGACCGGTTCAGCGGCCGGGGGCTTCCTCTTGTGGGCCCGCTAACGGAGGAAGGCGCCCTTCTGCGGCGAACGCTCTCTTTGCGCCCGCAATCCCTCGTACTGGCGGCGCGCCTGGGGGAAACGATGATTGGGCACCGCGTTCGGCTGGTGATCCTCGCCTGCGTGTGTGCGGCACTGCTGGCGACGCTGGGGCGGACGGCGCAGGCGGCGCCCGCGTGGCCGCCGTCGCCGGATGCGTTTCTCGGGCACCGGGTCGGCGCTGATTTCCGGCTGGCGCACTGGGACCAGATCGTCGGCTACTTCCGGGCGCTCGACACCGCCAGCGACCGCGTCCTGGTGCGCGAACTCGGCAAGAGCACCGAAGGCCAGCCCATCATCCTGGCGTTCATCGGCAGCCCGGAGACCATTCGCAATCTCGACCGCATGCGCGCGCAGCAGGCGAAACTCGCCGACCCGCGCACACTCTCGGCCGCCGACGAGGCCGCTTTGGTGCGCGACGGGACTATCGTGGTGTGGGTGAACTGCGGCTTGCACTCGAGCGAGGTCGGCGCCAGCCAGATGGCGATGGAACTCGCCTACCGCCTCGCCACCGGCGAGGACGAGCGCACCCGTGAAATCCGCGAGCGCTGCCTGATCCTGCTGATGCCGAGCGCCAACCCCGATGGCAATGTGAAGGTGGCGGATTGGTACGAGCGCTACCTGGGCACGCCGTTCGAAGACGCGCCGATGCCCTGGCTCTATCAGAAATACATCGGTCACGACGACAACCGCGACTGGTTCATGGTGACGCAGCAGGAGACGCGCATCCTGACGCAGGCGCTCTACCGCGAGTGGTTTCCGACGATTATTTGGGATGTGCACCAGATGGGGAGCAATGGAGCGCGGCTGTTCGTACCGCCGTTCTACGACCCGGTGAACCCGAATGTGCCGCCCGTGCTCAACCAATCACTGCAGATGGTGGGCGGGCACATGGTTGAGGCATTGAGCGCAGCGGGCAAGACAGGTGTCGTCACCGGCGCGATTTACGACAACTGGTGGCAAGGGGGATTCCGCACCTCGGCCTACCGGCACAATCTCGTCGGCCTGCTCACCGAGGCAGCGTCGGCGAACATCGCCTCGCCCATCTTCCAACGCTTCTCCGAACTGCGCGGCGGGGCGCGCGGCCTCGACGCCTATGCGCCGCGGGTGAACTTCCCGGAGCCCTGGCCGGGCGGCTGGTGGCGGCTGCGCGACATCATCGACTATGAAGAAGTGGCGGCGATGTCGCTTTTCACCCTCGCCGCCCGCTACCGCGACACGCTGCTGGGCAACCAACTCGCGCTCGGCCAGGACGCCATCCGCAAGGGGCAGGAAGAGCCGCCCTTTGCCTTCCTCGTCCCGCCCGACCAGCGCGACGCGGGCAGCGCGGCGCGGATGCTGCGCACGCTGCAATTGCAAGGCATCGAAGTGCACCGGGCGCGGGCGGCGTTCACCGCCGACAGCGTTGCCTATCCGGCTGGCACCGCGGTGCTGCTGTGCGCGCAGCCCTTCCGCTCGCACCTGAAGGACTTGCTGGAGCGGCAGGAATACCCGGAGCGGCGTCTCTTCCCCGGCGGGCCGGCGGAGGGGCCGTACGATGTCGCCGGCTGGACGCTGCCTCTGCAGAAGGGCGTGCGGTGCGTGACGGCGGTGGCGCCGTTCACCGCCGACCTGGAGCGCGTCGACGAAGTGACGGTTCCGAAGCGCACCGTGACCGGCCTGGGGGCGACCGCGAAGAAGCAGCCGCGCCTCGCGCTCTATCAGCCCTGGACGGGCAGCATGGACGAGGGCTGGACGCGCTGGGTGCTGGAGCAATACGGGATCGCCTACACGACTCTGCACAATGCCGAGGTGCGCGCCGGCGGGCTGCGCGACCGCTACGACTGCATCCTCATCGCCGACCAGAGCGGCAGCAGCATCCTCAACGGTGTCGCGCCGACGGCGATGCCGGCGCCGTACGCCGGCGGCATCGGGGCCGACGGCGTCATTCGCCTGCAAGAGTTCGTCGAAGCGGGCGGCACGCTGGTGCTGATGGACTCGGCGACCGACCTGGCCATCCAACAATTCGGCGTGCCGGTGAAGAACGCGCTCGACGGCCTCGACCGCACCAAATTTTTCTGCCCCGGTTCCGTCCTGCGGATCACGGTGGACACGACGCACCCGCTCGGCGCCGGTTTCGACACCAGCGCCGCGGCGTACTTCATCAACTCCCGCGCCTTCACCGTCTCGCCCGAGGCGCTGAAACCCGACCCGACGCACGGCAACCGGCCGCGGGTGCGCGTCGTCGCCTCGTATTCGGACACTGTCCTGCTGTTGAGCGGTTGGTGCCTCGGCGAGGAGTATCTGAAGGGCAAGCCGGCCATCTGCGAAGCGGACTACGGCAAGGGGCACATCGTCCTGTTCGGCTTCCGCGTCCAGCACCGAGCGCAGACCGAAGGCACCTTCCCGTTCCTGTTCAACGCCATTTACCGCTCGATGCTGCCGGAGTAGCGCGGAACCGCAGGTAGCCCCGGATTTCCTAATCCGGGGGAGCCAGGTTCCCCGCAATGGGAATTGCGGGGCTACCGAGCGGGCGCGGGGGTCGTCTGCCGCGGCGGGGCATTCTTCACATATGTATCGAACCACTCGAGCATTTCGGCGAGCGGCACCCCTCCCCCCTATCCCCCTCCCCATAAATGGAGGGGGGGGCTTCGCGGAAATCAGTGACTACCTCGACGGGGCTGGTGCGGTCTGCCGCGGCTGGGCGTTCTTCACATACTTGTCGAACCACTCGAGCATTTCGGCGAGGCAGTCGAGGATGGATTCGCGGGCTGCGTAGCCGTGCGCTTCGTTGGGCAGCATCACCAGCCGGGCGGTGCCGCCGAGGCCGGTCATCGCGGCGAGGAGGCGCTCGGACTGAATGGGGAAGGTGCCCGAATTGTTGTCGGCCTCGCCGTGAATGAGCAGCAGCGGCTCGTTGATTTTGTCGGCGGAGGCGAAGGGCGACATCGCCATATAGGTGCCCGGCGCCTGCCAGAAGGTGCGCCGCTCGGACTGGAAGCCGAAGGGCGTCAGCGTGCGGTTGTAGGCGCCGCTGCGGGCGCAGCCGGCGCGGAAGAGGTCGCTGTGCGCCAGCAGGTTGGCGGTCATAAAGGCGCCGTAACTGTGGCCGCCGACGCCGATGCGGTCGCGGTCGGCGACGCCCATCGCGACGACCTTGTCGATCGCCGCCTGGGCGCCGGCGACGATCTGCTCGATGTAGGTGTCGTTCATCGTCTCGGGGTCGCCGACGACGGGCAGCGCCGGCCCGTCGAGCACCGCGTAGCCCTGCAACAGGAACAGGAGGTGACTGGGGCCGGAGACGCGCGTGAAGCGATAGGGCGAAGTGCGCACCTGGCCCGCCGTGCCCGGGTCGGTGTATTCGAGCGGGTAGGCCCAGAAGACGACCGGCAGCCGGGTGCCGGACTGATAGCCCGGCGGCAGGTAGAGCGTTGCGGAGAGTTGCACGCCATCGGCGCGCTGATAGGTGAGCAGTTGCTTCGTGACGCCCTTCAGTTGCGGGTTCGGATCGGGGAAATCGGTCAGCGCCGCGCGCACGGCGCCGTCCTTGAGGGAGTGCAGGCGGTAGTTCGGAGGCAGATCTGTCGTTTCGAATGAAGTGATGAAACCATCCTTCGCAATGGCCACCACCGACTCGTAAGTCCCCTCGGCGCATTGGAAGAGGCGCTGCGCCTGTTGCGCGCCGAGGTCGAAACGGTCGAGGAACGGCCGCAGGCCCGCGGCGCCGGCGCCCTGGCCGGTCAGGAAGATGGCGCTGCCGTCGCGCCGGATGACCGCCCCGCCGGTCGGCAGTCGTCGCAACTCGGGGTTGCCCGGGTCGCCGTAGGCATCGTTGATGCTCAAGTCCCACACCTTGGTCGGTTCGCCGCTGGTCGCGCGGGTGTCGAGGAGCCAGGTCGTGCTCCACTGGCGGTCGCGGTCATACTCGCCGAGCAGGGCAAGGGTGCTGCCCTCGACCCAGGAGAGGCCGGCGAATCGGTGCGTGGTCTTCGCCATGTCGCGCGGCGCGCCGGTAAACGGCGCCGCGAGTTCCTTGACAACATCGCGCTGCGGGACTTTCTGTTTCGGATCGCCGCCGTCGAGCGCCTCGACCCAGTACAGGGTAGCGTCCTGCTGCGGCTCCCACTGGATGCCGCGCGGGCCGGTGGGGACACCGCCGATCGGCACATTTTCCGCCGCCGGACTCTCTGCGACGGTGAACACCTTCTCGCCGTTCGCATCCCACACTTCCTGCGTGTAGGCGAACTGACCGAATGACACCAGGAACGAGAACGGCTTATGCACGCGCGAGACGAGCAGGTACTTGCTGTTGGGCGAGGACTGCGCCTGCCGGTAAATGCCGGGCGCGCCGACTTGCGTGACGCCGCCCGACGCGGCATCGACGCGCGCCAGCTGCGAAGTCGCATAGTAGGCGAACACCTCGCCGTCCTGCTCGGTGCGCAACAAGTCCTGGAAGGTGGAGACCGGCGCAGACCGGCCGGCGGTCTCCTGAATGTTGGGGCCGGTGGGCACGCCCAGCGCCGCGGCCGGCGCCCGCCCGCGGTCCCGCGGCACGAGCCAGCAGAAGAGTGACTTGCTGCCGGGCATCCACGAAAAGCCGCCGGTGACGCCGTTCACATGGAAATCGCCGAGGCGCTTGGTCGTGGCCGCCGCGGCGTCGCCGACCCAGAGTTCGAGCCCGGCGCTCGTCGAGTTCGTGAAGGCGAAGCGCGCGCTGTCGTGCGACCAGTTGATGGCAGCGATGCGCGCGCCGGGCGGCACGCGCACGGTGCCCACCTTCTGGTCGGCGACGGACTCGATTTCGATGCCGGTGTAGAAGCGGGTGCGGAACTGGTCGTTGGCCGCCGGGTCGATGCGCATCCCCGCCAGGCGCAGCATCGGGCGCGCCATGTCGGCGATGCCCGGCATCGCCGGATAGGAGAGGCGCAGCATCCAGGCGCCGTCGGGGCTGACATTCACGACAGGGGTTGGCGCGGCGTCGAGCAGCGCGACGATTTCGGGCGGCGGCAGTTTGTAGCGCGTCTCGGCGCCGCCCGGCGCCGCCATGACAACTGTCAATCCAGCAACCGCCAACCACAACGCGATGCGTCGCATCAGCCGGCCCTCCCTGGTGATGAGTTCACTGACAGTGTTTCTGCGGCGTGGGCGACTCGCCTCCCGCGCCCGGCCATACAATGGCCGGGCTCACGAAAGGGAAAGCCCGCTGAAGCGGGCTGGGGGCGGCGCCGGCCTCGGCCGGCGCGTTTCGTCAGCCCGGGGATTGCATCCCCGGGCGCTGCTTATTCCCGGATGAAGGCCCGCAGGCGGCCGGCGACGGCGCGGTTGCGCAGTTTCTTCAGCGCCTTGGCCTCGATTTGGCGGATGCGCTCGCGGGTGACCTTGAAGTGCTGTCCGACTTCTTCGAGCGTGCGCGGGTAGTCATCTTCGAGGCCGTAGCGCATGCGGATGATCTCGCGCTCGCGCTCCCCGAGATGCAATTCGAGGACGCTCTCGATTTCCTCCCGCAACACCAACTGGTCCGCCATCTCATCGGGCGGGGTGGCGTCCACATCCTCGATGAAGTCGCTCAAGTAACTGTTTTCTTCTTCGCCGATGGGCGTTTCGAGCGAGAGCGGCTCCGGCGCGATGCGCTGGATTTCGGCGACGCGGCTGATGGCCTTTTCGCGTTCTTCCTCGGCCATCGCCACCGCATCCGCCATCGACATCCCTTCCTGCAGGTAGGTGCGCGGGTCGAACGGCCCCTCCATCGTCTCGGCGAGTTCCTCGGGCGTCGGCTCGCGGCCGAGTTCCTGGAAGAGTTGCCGCTGTGTCTTGTAGAGTTTGTTGATGGTTTCGACCATGTGCACGGGGATGCGGATGGTGCGCGCCTGGTCGGCGATGGCGCGCGTCACCGCCTGCCGGATCCACCAGGTGGCGTAAGTGCTGAACTTGAAGCGCTTGCGGTATTCGAATTTCTCCACCGCGCGCATCAGGCCGATGTTGCCTTCCTGGATCAGGTCGAGGAACGACATCCCGCGGCCGCTGTAGCGCTTGGCGATACTGACCACCAGCCGGAAGTTCGATTCGATGATGCGCTTCTTCGACACACGGCCCTCGCGGTTGGTGCGGTGTGCCCATTCGAGCAATTCGTTCGCCCGCGCCCGGCCGATGCGCAGCGAGGCAGCCAGTTCGTCCGAATCCGGGTCGCGGTCCTCGTCCTCCTGAATCTGCTCTTCGAGCGTGAGGAGTTCCGCTGCCGCCAGGATGTCGCGCTCCGGGCGCTCGAGAATGTGCACGGCGTGATAGCGCTCCATCGGGATCGACAGGCGGCCGCTGGTCTCATCGCGCTTCACTTCCGGCTTGAAGAGCGCCCAGCACTTGCGCAGGAACATGAAGAACGCGACGCGGGTCTTGTTGAGCGACGCCAGTAAATCCTCGTAGTATTCCCGCTGCACGCGCAGCCGGGCGAGCTGCTTGCGCAACTCGTCGCGTGAGGCGCGCAGACGGCTGGTGCCCTCGTCGAGGTCCTTGCGCCGGTTGCGCTCCTTGGCGGCGATTTCCGCCAGCCGCTCGCGGATGAGCGCCCGCAGTTCGCGCAGCATCTGGTCGGGGGCCAGGTCGGAGTCGCGGTCGAGCGAATTCAGTCGCTTCACGACCTGGTCAACCAGGTCCACTTCCTCGCCGAGTTCGGTGTCCAGCACGGCCTTGATGGCGTCGGTGATGTCCTTGAGCCGGGTGCGCTTGCGCAGCGTCTGTTTGGTGTAGGCCCACAGTTTCTGGACGCGCGTCAGGATGTTGTGCTTTTCGAGCAGTTGCGCGAGTTCGACTTCCTCGCTGGCGGTCAGCAGCGGGCGGCGGCCGATCTCGCGCAGCCACATCCGCACCGAGTCGTCGGGCGCGACGCTCTCCGCCGCGGTCTCGGCCGCCGCGGCACGACGCGGCTTGTCGTCCAGACGGCCGGTGCGGGCCTGGCGGGTGTTGACGACCCGGACGCCTTCGTCCGACAAATCCTGCAGCAGATTCTCCATGCCGTTGGCGTCGATCGCATCTTCGCCGAGCGACCGGTTGATCTCGTCATAAGTGAGGACGCCGCCGCTGGTGCGGGCCTGCTGCACCAGCCGCTGGAACTCACTGCTCCGCTTCATCTGTTGTCTGGCAGGCACACGCGCGCGACCGCGCCCGTTCCGCGGTTCGTCTTTCCCTCGTTTGGAGGTATTGGTCCCTATGGCCGTTGTCCTAATTCGCCAAACACCCGTTTCTCACCTATGCCTTTCTTGGAGTTCACTGGCCGGTAATCGGTTTCGCCGCCTGGGCCGATTCTTCACGGCGCAAGCGGTGCATTTCCGCCAATTCTTCGTCGGTCAGTTCCTCTTTGCGCTGCATCCGCTCCCGCAGCGCATCAGCCCGGCGGCGGCGGGCGTGCAGCGCCACTTCCTGCGCCGCCTGTCCCAGCGCCGCTTCCGTCACCGGCGGCACCTCCAGCGTTGCCAGTCGGGAGTGCAGCAGTTCCATCGCGTCGCTGGTCTGTTCCGAACCGTGCGACTTGTCACTCGTTCCTTCCAGCCGTTCGAGGAGCGCGCGGAACACCTCTCGCTGCGTGACATCCGCAAAGTCGTCGGGCGACAGCGCCCGCACGCCCGGAACCGCCGCAGCAAGTTCCGGTTCCGCCACCATCGCCGCCAGCAGGAACTCCTCCGCGGACAGCCGCGACCCGGCGGCAGGGGATTCTGACGCCGCCGGGGGCCGGGAAGTTCCCGGCCGCGGCGCCGTTCGGGCGGGCGCCGTCTTGACGCCGCGCTCCCGCTGGCGCTGGACTTCTTTGCGAAGGTCTTCTTCCGTCCGGTCGGCGCGCATCCCGGCCCGCGTCCATGCCTGCGCCAGCCAGCGCACCCAGTACCCGATTTCCATTTCATCCGGCAGCGCCGCCAGGATCGGCACCACTTCGCGCATCAGCACTTCCGGCGCCGTCTTACTGAATCCGCCCAGGCGCGCCGCCGCCTGCCGCAACTGGAACTCCACGGGCGAGACGGCCTTGTCCACCAATTCCCGCAAGCGCTCGGCGCCGTGCGCGCGCAGCACTTCGTCCGGGTCGGCGCCGGCGGGCAGCATGATGACTTTCACCTGTATCTCCTGCTCGCGGAACATCGGCAGCGACCGCATCAACGCCGCCAGGCCCGCCGAATCGGGATCGAACCCGGCGTGCACGGTGTTCACGAAGCGCCGCAGCACCTGCACATGATCGATAGTCAGCGCGGTGCCCAGCGTCGCCACGGTCTCCGTGATGCCCGCTTGGTGGCAGGCGATGACATCGAGGTAGCCCTCGACGACGACCGCCCGACCGGCCTTCGCCATCGCCTCGCGGGCAAACGGCAAGCCGTAGAGCGTGCGCCCCTTCTTGAAGAGCAGCGTCTCCGACGAATTCAGGTACTTGGCGCCAGCCATCCGGTCGCCGCCCTGCGCTTCCGTCTCCGGCAGAATCCGCGCGCCAAACCCCACAACGCGTTGTTCCGTATCGTGAATGGGGAAGATGAGCCGCCCGCGGAAGCGGTCGAGCAGCCCCTCGCCGCCGGGGCCGGCGGGGCCCGCTTGCGTGGCCAGCCCGGCCTTCACGATGTCGCCCTGCGACGCGTTGTCGCGCAGCAGGTGCCGCACGAGCGCAACGCCGCCCGCCGGCGCGTAGCCCAGCCCGAACAACTTGATGCTCTCCGCCGACACGCCGCGCTCGTCGAGGAACTTCCGCGCTGCGGCGCCGTCGTCGCTTTCCAGCGCCTGCTGATAGAACTTCGCGGCCTTCGTATTCAGGTCGGCAACGACATCCCGCTCGGCACGGACCGCCTTCTCGCGGGGGCTGGACTTCAGCGAGACGCCCGCCCGCTCCGCTAATTTGCGCAGCGCCTCGGCGAAGTCCACATTCTCGGTCCGCATCACGAAGGCAAAGACATCCCCGCCCGCCCCGCAGCCGAAACAGTGCCAGTACCCCTTCTCGGAGTCGACATTGAAGGACGGCGTCTTCTCTTGATGGAACGGGCAGAGACCGAGAAACTTCCCGCCCCGCCGCTTCAGCGCGACATGCCGGCCGATGAGTTCGACAAGGTCGATGCGTGACCGCACCTCTTCGCGCGCGCTATCGTCGAATCCCGAACCCCGGGTGGATGTAGTGCCAGGCGCGGCGCTCATTGGGTGACGGCGGCTCCTCGACGCGCGCGGGCGCACGCGTCCCTGGCTATGCTAGTTGGACACCCCATCACTCCATCCTTCCCCGTCTTATGCACACTTATTCGACGACGCCGCGACGCATCGCGTTGTTCCCGCACGCCACGGCGTCGCCGAAAACCCCCGTGCTATAATCCGCCCCGGAGTGATGCGGGACGGCCCGCCTGCAGACAGGGCCGCCCATCGGGGGCCCCTGGCTTCATGGCGGAAATCAGCCGGATTGTTGCCACCGACTGTGGCAGCACCACGACCAAGGCCATCCTGATTGACCGCGTCAACGGCTCGTACCGGTTGGTGGCGCGCGGCGAAGCGCCCACCACGGTCGAAGCGCCGTTCGACGATGTCACGGTCGGCGTCATCAACTCCGTCGCCGAACTCGAGGAACTGACCCACTCCGTACTCCACGCCGATGGCCGGATCGCCGTCCCCCGCACCGGCAAAGACGGCGCCGACCTGTATGTGTCGACCTCCAGCGCCGGCGGCGGGCTGCAAATGCTTTGCAGCGGCGTGGTCAAGGCAATGACGGCGGAAAGCGCCCAGCGCGCCGCACTTGGCGCCGGCGCCATCGTCATCGATGTCCTGTCCGTGGACGACGGCCGGGCCGATTTCGAGAAAATCACCCGCATCCGCAACATCCGCCCCGACATGATTCTGATGTCCGGCGGCACCGACGGCGGCACCGTCGACCACCTGCTCGACATGGCCGTCCTGCTGCGCTCGGCCGACCCCCGACCCCGCCTCGGCCGCGGCTATCGCCTGCCGGTCATTTACGCCGGCAACCGCGACGCCCGCGAAAAGGTGCTCGCGATTCTGAAGGACACGGTGGATGTCCGGTTCGTGGACAACTTGCGCCCCATTCTCGAGCGCGAAAACCTCGGCCCCGCGCGCGAGGCCATTCACGACCTGTTCCTCGAACATGTGATGGCGCAGGCGCCCGGCTACGACAAGTTGAGCGGTTGGGTGAGTGCCGAGATTATGCCGACGCCGATGGCGGTCGGCGAGATGGTGCAACTGGCAGCGCGAGAACTGAAGACCACCGTCCTCGCCGTGGACATCGGCGGCGCCACCACGGATGTCTTCTCCACTTTCGCCGACACTTTCAACCGCACGGTGAGCGCCAACCTGGGATTGAGTTACAGCGTCTCCAATGTCCTCGCCGAGGCGGGCGTCGAGAACATCGCCCGCTGGCTGCCGATGCCGATCAGCGACGGCGAAATCCGCAACCGCCTGCGCAACAAGATGATTCGCCCCACTACCATCCCGCAGACGATGGAAGACCTGCTCATCGAGCAGGCCGTCGCCCGCGAGGCACTGCGGCTGGCGTTCGCCCACCACAAGTCGCTCGCCGTCGGCCTCAAGGGCATTCAGACGCAGCGCACCATCGCCGATGTCTTCGCCCAGACCGCCACCGGCCAGACGCTGGTGAATATGATGGACTTGGGCCTGATCATCGGCTCGGGCGGCGTCTTGAGCCACGCGCCCGCCCGCTGGCAGGCGGCGCTGATGATGATGGACGCCTTCCAGCCCGAGGGCATCACGCATCTCGCCGTCGATTCCATTTTTATGATGCCGCACCTCGGGGTGTTGAGCCGCGTCAATCCCGAGGCGGCGCACGAAGTATTCGTGAAGGACTGCCTGATCAGTCTCGGCACCTGCATCGCGCCCGTCGGCGAGGGCAAGCCCGGCCAGCCGGCGCTCAAGTTCGAGATGAGCGGGCACGGCATCCCGAGCGTCTCGGAGGAGTTGAAGGTCGGCGACTTGCGCCGCCTCGACCTGCCCGCCGGCAAGACCGCCGAACTGGTGCTGCACCCGGCGCGCGGGATGGATGCCGGCGCCGGCCGCGGGCACACCGTGCACACGAAGGCCGAGGGCGGCGTGGTCGGTCTCATTTTCGACTGCCGCGGCCGCCCGCTGGCGCTGCCGCCCGACCCCGACACTCGCCGCCGCGCGGTGCAATCCTGGCTCGAGGCCATGCGCACCGAAGCGGGCGAAGCCGAGCGGGTGCATTTGTAATGCCCACCGCCTACACGCCCGGGCTGCGCGTCACCGCCGATGTCACCGTGCGCAAGGAACGGCGCCTGCCGCTGGCCGGCGAGGTGCTGGTGAAGGACGGCGACCGCGTCGCCGCCGACACCATCGTGGCGCGGGCGAACATTCCCGGACTCGTCCACCCGATCAAAGTGAGCGAGGTCTTCGATGTACACGCCGCCGAAATCGAGAAGTTTCTGGTGAAGCAGGTCGGCGACACGGTACAGGCGGGCGACATCATCGCCTCGCAGAAGGCGATGTTCGGCCTGTTCAAGACGGAGGTGAAGGCGCCGGTGGACGGCACCGTTGACAATATCGACACTACCGCCGGCTATGTCGGCATCCGGGAGTACCCGAAGCCGATCGAAGTGAACGCCTATGTGGCGGGGCACATCGTCGAGACCATCCCGCTGCAGGGCGTCGTCGTCGAGACCCGCGGCGCGTTCATTCAGGGCATCTTCGGCGTCGGCGGCGAACAGTTGGGCGAACTCAAGGTGCCCGTCGCCCACCACGACGCCGTGCTGGAGCCGGGGCAACTCGAACTGACGATGGCGGGCGACATCGTCGTCTGCGGCGCCACTGCGACGCCGGCATTGCTGAAGCGGGCGGCGGAAATCGGCGTGGCGGGCGTCATCGTCGGCGCCATCGAGGACGAGGCGCTGCGCGAACTGGTCGGCTACAACATCGGCGTCGCCATCACCGGCCAGGAGGATGTGCCCTTCACGCTGATTTGCACCGAGGGGTTCGGCAGTCTGCCGATCGCCGACCGCACCTTCGAACTCTTCAAGTCGCTGCAGGGCAAACTGACCTCGATCAACGGCGCCACGCAAATCCGCGCCGGCGTCATCCGGCCCGAAATCATCGTCCCCGACCTGCAGGCGCTGCACGCGGGCGCCGGCCCCACCGCCGAAGTGGTCGTCCAGCAGGAACTGGTGCCCGGCGCCCGGGTGCGCATCATCCGCGAGCCCTGGTTCGGGCGCCTGACCGAAGTGACCGAACTGCCGTCCGAATTGCAGGTCATCGACACCGGCGCCCGCGTCCGCGTCGCCCGGGTCGCCATCAACGGCGAAGTGGTCACCGTGCCGCGCGCAAACCTCGAGATCATTTCGGAATAGGACGGCCGGCTGTTCGGCGCTGCTTTTACCGCTTCGCCTGTAGTGCACTCCACAGTGAGTGAAGGAGTACTCCCAGGATCCATCCCAGTATCGCGCCGACACAGATTCCGATGACACGGAACTTGAGCGCGTAGGACCCATCGAGGTCAATAATACCGATCATGCTGAAGCCGATTGGGGGTCCGACAGCAGAGCCTCCGGCGGCTCCGATAGTCGCTCCAATCAATGCACCCCACAGTCGTCGCATATAATCCCTCGCGGCAAGCTCGAGATTATTCAGGAGCAATTCACGTCCGCGACTTCACTCCCCGTATCGGAATTTCGTCTGCAGTTCAGAGCAAATGTCCTGATCAGTGATGGAATAGGCGTGAGTTGGCGGCCCGCTGTACAACGCCACGGGCTCCTGGCTCTCCCACCCAGTGACCACGAGTCTTCCATCGCAGATCACAAAGTTCAGCCTGCGCAGCGCGCGCGGGGCGGGTCCGAAAATGCACTTCGCGCCCTGCGCCAGATCGAAAGTCGAGCCCGCGCATGGGTCGAAAGCGACTGGCGTGCTCGGCAAGCGTGACGGCGGCGCCCACATGTCCTTGATGTGTTCTTGCGGTCGACCATAAATCTCCACGATGCAGCCGAGATGTGGAGAAATGCGTGAGTACACCTGGAAGCCCGTTGCAAGTTCCTCGGGGCGCACGCGGGCATAAGCAGGAAGCTGGATGACGAGCGCAGGCATCGCAATACCCATGCTGTTGCGCGGCGTTGGCGGCACACGCCAAATGAACTCCTGATAGTCCCAGTCGTGCGTCAATCCCGCAAGCGAAATGGCTGCGTGGGGGTCGATATACTGGGCGGGAGCGCGGCGCGAGGGCGCCCATTGTCGCCCGAGCAGTACGAGAACGAGAAGGACAACGCTCAACGCCGAAAGCCGAAGCAACACCTTCGCCAGCGGCAGCAGTCTGCGCAGCGTCGGCGGTGTCTTTCGCATCAATTCACCCCCGTCATTCTCCGCCGAATTGCTAGCCCAGTCCACCGCTACGGAGCAGTTCCTTCCAACGCCTACTTCCCATACCGGAACTTCGTGCGCAGTTTCGTGTAGAACTCGGGCGGTTCGGCGGTCAGAAACTTCGCCGGCTTGGCGGCGCGGCGGACGGCGACCCGGTCGCCGCCTTCCATCGGAAACGCCTCCTGGCCGTCCACGGTGAGCATCGCTTCCTGGCTCGGCCCCAGCGCGCCCAATTCCATCGTCACCACCTCGCCGGCGGGCACGACGAGCGGGCGGGCGTAGAGCGTGTGCGAGCAGATGGGCGTCACCAGCAGCACGCCCGCCGCGGGGTGCACCAGCGGGCCGCCCGCGGAGAGCGAGTAGGCGGTCGAGCCGGTGGGCGTCGAGACGATCAGGCCGTCGGCGGGCAGTTCGCCAAGTTGCTCGGCGCCGGCGGAAATCCGGATTCGCACCAGCCGCGAAAACGCCCCGCTCGCCAGCACGACATCGTTGAGCGCGGTGAAGCGCCGCACCTCGCGCCGCCGCCGCACGACGCGGGCGTCGAGCATCGCCCGCTCCGCGGTGTGCATCCGGCCAGCGAAGAGCCGCGCGACGACCGCCTTGGCGTCCGCGGCGTCGTGCTCGTACAGGAAGCCGAGGCCACCGGTGCGGATACCGAGCAGCGGAATGCCGCGCGGGGCGCAGCGGCGCGCCGCTGCCAGCATCGTGCCGTCGCCGCCCAAGACGATGGCGACGCCGACGCCGCGCAGCCGCGCGGCGGCGTCCGTTCCTGACTTCGCATCGGGGCCGTTCGGAAAGACCACTTCGCTGCCGCGGCGCGCCAGATCACGCGCCAGGACATCGGCGGCGTTCTGGCTGCGGCGGCGGCCGAGCGTGGTGAAAAGGGCAATGCGGCGCAGCCCGGGCCGGAGCGGCCGCCGCCGGGCGCGGGCCACGGCGTTACTGGTCCCCGCCGCCTTCGAGGCGCGCCAGATTGGCCTTCGCCTCGGCGTGATTGGGGTCGATGGTCAGCGCCTTGCGATACTCCGCCTTGGCGCGCTCGACATCCCCGAGCAGTTCATAGGCGACGCCGAGATTGTTGTGGGCGATGGCAAAGGTGGGGTCGAGCAGGAGCGAGTGCTGATAAGCGTCGACCGCGGCATCGAGTTCCTGCTTCTTCAGCCCCGGGTCGGCGAGCGTGCTGCTCTGCCGCTCGTAGACGACGCCGAGGTTGTTCCAGACCAGCGCGTTGTCGGGGTTGAGGTGGAGGTAGCGGCGGAAGTGCCGCTCGGCGTCCTCATACTTGCCCTGATTGAAATAGATGCGGCCGATGTGCTCGTGCGGCAGCGCCAGCTTGTCATTGAGGTTTGCCATCTGCAGCCATTCCTGGAGCGCCTTCTCCTCGTCGCCGCGCTGCGTGTAGGCGAGGGCGAGGTTTTGGTGCGCCAGGATGCTCTTCGGGTCGAGTTCGACTGCGCGCACCAGCGGCGGGATGGCCTCTTCGGCGCGCTTTAGTTCGAGCAGGGTGTAGCCGAGATTGAGCAGCACCTTCGCCTGGCCGGGCTTGATGCGGTCGGCGCGCTGATAGTGTTCGAGCGCCTCCGCATGGGCGCCGAGCGCGGTGTCGCACAGGCCGAGATGATAGGCGGGCTCGGGGTCGCTCGGGTGAAGTTTCTCCGCCTCGGTGAAGGCTGTCTTCGCCTCGGCGAGCGCGGCTCCGTTCACCGGAACACGATAGGTGCCGATCTTGTACCAGGCGAGGCCGAGATTGAACCAGGCGTCGAAATTCTTCGGGTCGATCTTGGTGACGGCGCGGAAGGCGTCGACGGCCTCGCGACTTCGGGAGTTATTGAGGCAGGCGATGCCGTAATTCAACTGGTAGAGCAGCACGCCCGGCGCCAGGGCCGCGGCCTGCTTGTATTCTTCGAGCGCTTCGACGCCGCGGGTGAGGCGGTCGAGCGAGAGGCCGAGGTTATTGTGCGCGTCGGCGCGCTTCGGGTTGAGTTGGGTGACGCGCCGGAACGCCTGCGCCGCGCCCTGGGCATCGCTGCTTTCCAGCAGCGCGTTCCCCAGGTTGTAATGGGCATCTTCATACGCGGGGCGCAGCGCCAGCGCCGCCTGATAGGCCTTGGCCGCCTCTTGCGGGCGGTGCAGCGCCAGCAGGACATTGCCCAGGTTGTTCTGCGCCTCGGGGAACTGCGGCCACAATTCCACCGCCCGCTTCAACTCGGCGAGCGCGTCGTCGTACTGTCCCAGTTGGTAGTGCGCGGTGCCGAGCCAGAAGTGCGTGTGCGGGTTGGCCGGCTCCAAGTAGGCGGCGGCGGCGAACTGCTCTCGCGCCACCAGGTATTCGCCGCGGTGATAGAGACCGATGCCGGCGTCCAGCAGCGCCTGCACTTGCGCCGAGGCGGCGACCGCCGCTGCCGCCAGCGCCAGGCACAACAGCGTGACCGTTGCGAGATTTGTCCGCCTGCGGGCTCTCATCATTTCTGGTACTCGATCTTCAGGGTGGAGTGGTTGCCCGCCGCGTCGCGCACCTGGATTTCGAGCGTGTGCTCGCCGGCGAGCAGCTTGTCGGGCTTGATGAGCAGCGTTTCGCGGGCACTGTCGAAAATCAGGTCCGCGCAACCCGCGGCGATCCACTGCCCCTCGTCGACGCGATATTCGGCGCTCGTGATCCAACTGCCTGCGTCGGTCACAACCACTTGCGCCGGCGGCGCCGTGCGTTCGCCCGGCTTCAGGCCGAATTCGGGCGCGGTGTTGTCCACCAGCACCGATCCGAGAATCGCCTGGGCCACCAGCGGCTCGCTCGGGTTCGCCGCCTCGTCGGTCACCACCACCTTGATGAGATAGCGCCCGTCGGCGACGGATTTGGTGTCCCATTCGCGGGTTGTCTCGGTGGTTGGGCCGGGCGGGCCGGCGGGCTGCTTCGGTTCCTCGGCCTTGGGCGCTTCGGCGGGCGGAATGACTTCGGCGGGCGGGGCCGCTTCGGCGCCGCCAGCCGCGCCGCTGTCACCGCCGACGCCCGGCTCCGCTGCGGGCTCGACGGCGGGGGGCGGTTCCTCTGCCTTTACCGGATTCATCGCCGGCGTCCAAGTAGCGCCGCCGTCGGCCGAGACAAACACATCGTAGGTGAGCGTGTCCTTGTCGGGGTCTTCGCCCGACCACACGACCGACACGGTCTCATGCACCGCCTCGCCGCGCGCCGGCGAATTGACTTTCACCGTCGGCGGGCGGTTCTTTGGCAGGTAGTGCAAACGCACTGCGGTCAGGCGCGGCGCGCCGCTGCGCCCGGCCTTCAGCGTCACGCGGTACTGAATGAATTGCCCGGGCGCCGACGCGACCGGACCGCCGTCGCCAATGGACGGAACCACCATCCAGCTGCTCCAAGTGGCGTCCGGCTCCTTCACCATCCCGCTGCGCGTCTCGAACGCGGCCGACGACCCGGACGGGAATATCCCCTCCCAGGTCAGCGCGCCCCAGCGCGCCGTGGCTTCGGCGTCGTGCACCGCGGAGACATAGCGACCATCCCGCGAGGGCTCGAAGGTGACCAGGTCACCACTCGCCGTCGTCGCCCATACGGCATCGCCATCCGCGACCACCGCCGTCACGGGCGCGGAGCCGGACACTGTCTCATCCTGTTGCGGCGTTGCGCCGTCGACGGCGACCAAGTGTACTTCCGGCCCCAGGACGACGCCGACCTGATTGCCTCCCGCCGTATAGAGCGCCGTCACCTGCGCGGCGGAGGCGTGGTCGAACACCTTGTCGAGCCGCCCGTCATGTGCGCGCCAAACCTGCCCTTCGGTGGCGGTGCCCACCCAGAGGTCGCCGTCACCCGCTGCCGCCAGTGAGCGCACCGCCAGATCGGGCAGCTGCCCTATCGGCGCCGCGCGCCACGATTCGCCGCTACCCTCCAGCCGGTACAACTTCCCGCGCGGCATCGTGCCCACATACACCACGCCTTTCGCATCGCGCGCCAGCGCAAACGCATGCCGGTCAGCAAGCACCACCCGACCGCGCACTTTGCCGCCGGCATCGGTGTGCACCACCGCGCCATGCGAGCCGGTGGCGAGCCACCAGCCGCCGGCGCCGTCCGGCGCCGCCGCCCAGATGTACGGCTCGCCGGTCTCTACGACCGGCGCGACTTTTCCGTCCGACACCCGCACCAGCCGCCCGCCGGGCGCGACGCCCGCATACAGCGCGCCGTCGCCACCCCAGGCCAGCGCGGTCACCGCGATCGCATCGTCAACCGTCGCAAACTTCTGCGCCTTCTCGCCGGCGATGCGCCAGATGTCGCCGCTGCCCCAGCCGCCCACATAGGCGGCGCCATCCTTCCCGCGCACCAGCGCCCACGGCACCATCCCGGCCAGGTGGGCGACGACGCGCGCCCCGCGCGCCAGGGTAATGCCTCCGTCAGTCAGGCGCGCCGTCTGTTCGGACTCGCCGCCCTTGAAATCGTCGGCGGTCACTTGCGACCAGACTTGGGCCGGACGCGCCAGGCCCCCCTCCTTCACCTTGACCGACGCGCCGCCCGCCGACGCGGCCGGCCCCGTCTGCCCCTTCAGCAACGCGTCGACCTCATCGAAGGACGGCATTGCCGGTTCCTTCGGCAGTTCGATCACCGGCGGCTCATCCTTCTTCGGCTCGCCTGGCTTGGGCTCGCCGCCCGCCTGCAAATAGGCATCGATCAGCGCGCTGATGCGCGGCGGGACGGACTCGCCGCCGAACAATCCGCCCAGCAGCCCCGCCATCTGGTCGCCGGCGCCGCCCGGGACGGGCGTCGGCGGCCGGCCCGCGTAGTCCGCTTCGCCTTTGACACGAATGCGCACCAGCCGGCTTCCCGTGACGACGAAGTCCATCGGTTGCGACAGCCGGGTGTAATCGCGAATCGGAATGAAATGCTCGCGCCCCTGTGCTCGCAGCAAATCGAAGACCGGCGGCGGCAAGTCGGGCACCTGCACTCCTTCGAGTTCCAGCCCCACCGTCGGATAGGCGACGAACGCCCACACTGCGTTGTTCTGTTCGCGGTTGTTGAGACTGGTCACAATCTGTTCGACCGTCACCGGCTGCGGGAGCCGCACGCCGGACTGCTGCAGGATGCGTGCCACCGACATCCCGCCCGCCACGCCGACGCGCACTTCACCGGTCGGCGTCCCCGGCGGAATCGTGATGGAAAAGGTGCGCGTGATGGACTCTTTCTCGAGCGGGCGCAGGCGCACTTCGAGTTGCACCGTGTCGCCCGGCTTCACTTCCTCTTTATCAACTGTGACCCGCTCCAGCATCGCCGCCCGCCGCCCGGGGTCTACCGCCATCTCGACCGAGACCGCGTCCACGGGCACCGGTTGATAGCGGTTGTCCATCAACTGGGAGACGGCATCCGCCATCTCGCCGATGGCATTCGAGGCGCCCCCGCCGAGGCCGCCGAGGATTTCCAAGAGACTGGCCTGCTCGCCGACCGCCGTGTACCAGTCGTCGTGCTGCACCACGCCCGCCCCGGACTCGATCCGGTAGCGCACGCGCACCGTCCCGCGGTCCGGCGGCGCCACCTGCCCGCTGGCTCCCGACAGCACGGTGAGCATCAGTCCGGGCGTCATCTGCCGGTCGTGCATCATCGTGAAGCGGAAATCGCGCGACCACTCGCGGTCCGTGTCGGTGAGTTTCAGGGCGATCGGGATCATCCGGGCCTTCGTGCCGAGTTCGCCGCCGACCGCCGTCAGCCGGTCCTGCGTCAGCCGCCCGACATCCTCACCGGCGCTGGCCATCT
>CAYNSX010000023.1:22806-39394 GCA_964400165.1 uncultured bacterium | reverse complement strand
GAGGGAGACCAGCGATGGGCAAGCCGAAGTTTGAGCGGACCAAGCCGCACCTCAACATCGGGACGATCGGGCATGTCGACCACGGCAAGACGACGCTGACCTCGGCGATCACGCATGTGCTGTCCAAGCAGGGGCTGGCGGAAGCGCTCAAGTACGAGCAGATCGACGCCGCGCCCGAGGAGCGGGAGCGGGGGCTGACGATCAACATCTTCCACGCCGAGTATCAGACGGTGAAGCGGCACTACGCCCATGTGGACTGCCCGGGGCACGCCGACTACATCAAGAACATGATCACCGGCGCCGCGCAGATGGACGGGGCCATCCTGGTGGTCTCGGCGGCGGACGGGCCGATGCCCCAGACGCGGGAGCACATCCTGCTCGCAAGACAAGTCGGCGTCCCCGCCATCGTGGTGTTCCTCAACAAAGTGGACATGGTGGAAGACCCGGAGTTGCTCGACCTGGTGGAACTCGAAGTGCGGGAGCTGCTCTCCAAATACGAATTCCCCGGCGATGACATCCCGATGCTCCGGGGCAGCGCCCTCAAAGCCCTCGAGGGCGACACCAGCCCGATCGGCGTGCCGGCCATCCAGGCGCTGATGGATGCCATCGACTCCTACATCCCGGAGCCGGTGCGGGCGCTGGACAAACCGTTCCTGATGTCGGTGGAAGATGTCTTCACCATCACGGGCCGCGGCACGGTGGTCACCGGCCG
Source organism: uncultured bacterium (assembly GCA_964400165.1). GTDB lineage: Bacteria > Armatimonadota > Hebobacteria > CAYNSX01 > CAYNSX01 > CAYNSX01. The sequence continues at coordinate 38,682 of CAYNSX010000023.1, read as the reverse complement.
CGTCGAGCAGGGCATCGTCAAGGTGAGTGATGAAGTGGAGATCGTCGGGCTGGCGCCGCAGGCGCGCAAGACGGTGGTCACCGGCGTCGAGATGTTCCGCAAGATTCTGGACCAGGGGCAGGCGGGGGACAATGTCGGGGTGCTGCTGCGCGGCGTGGAGCGGACCGAGATCGCCCGAGGCCAGGTGCTGGCCAAGCCGGGGTCCATCACTCCGCACACCAAGTTCGAGGCCGAGGTGTACGCCCTGTCCAAGGAAGAAGGCGGGCGGCACACGCCGTTCTTCACCGGCTACCGGCCGCAGTTTTACTTCCGGACCACCGATGTGACGGGGAATGTCACCGCCCTGCCGGAAGGGGTGGAGATGGTGATGCCGGGGGACAACACCAAGTTGCAGTGCGAACTGATCGAGCCGATTGCGATGCAGGAGGGGCTGCGGTTCGCCGTCCGGGAGGGCGGCCGCACCGTCGGCGCCGGCGTCGTGACGAAGATTCTGGCCTGACGCCCGCCGGTTGACCGCACTTTGCGAGGTGCGCTAGAATGGCTGCAAGGTTAGGCCTGCGGGCCTAACCTTCAGTCTGTTAGTCGGCTGGAAATTGAGGAGGCAACGCCCGTGCCCCGCGTGGGCCGTATCCAAGACCGCGGTTTCTGGTGGCAGTGCAGCACCTGTGCGTCGCGCAATTACACCAGTTATAAGAATAAACGGAACGATCCCGATCGGCTCACGCTGCGGAAGTACTGCCCGAAGTGCCGGCAGCACCAACCGCACAAGGAAGTCGGGATCAATGCCAAGGCCTAGCCGTGAGAGCGGTCGCCTCCAGTCGCGCCGCCGGTGTCGGTAACGCAATGGGCGTGTTTGCGCGCGTCCGGCGCTACTTCGAGGATGCCTATGCGGAGATGCTCCGCGTCACTTGGCCGTCGCGGCAAGTGGTGACGCGCGGGACCGTAGTGGTCATCGCGGTGATTGTCGTGATGTCCTTGTATGTGCTGGCTATCGCCTCCATCATCTCGAGAATCAGCGCGCCGCTGTTCCGATGAACCGCCGATGACGACGACGACGCGAGCGGGCCAGAAACACTGGTATGTCATTCACACACTGACCGGCCACGAGAACAAAGTGAAAACCAGCATCGAACGCCGGGCGGAGACGCTCGGCCTGCGTGAGAAACTGGGCCGCATCCTCGTGCTGACGGAAGAGGAACTGCGCGGCGCCCGCGGCAAGCGTCAGGTGCGGCGGCACAAGGTCTTCCCCAGTTATGTGTTCATCGAAATGGAGTTGGACGATACGACCCGGTTCCTCATTCGCAACACGCCGGGCGCCACCGGTTTTGTCGGCCCGGACCGGCAGCCGGTGCCGCTTTCGCCCAAGGAAGTAACCAATTTGCTCACCCTGCTCGGCGAAGAGCCGCGGGTGAAGGTGGACCTGCTGCCGGGCGAGACGGTGAAGGTGCTGATGCCGCCGTTCGAGGACTTCCACGGGCGGGTCGTCGAAGTGAATGCGGAGAAGCAAAAAGTGAAAGTGTCGATCCCGATCTTCGGGCGCGAGACGCCGGTCGAACTCGACCTGCGCGATGTCGCCAAATTGGAGTAGCCCATGGCCCGCAAACCAGCGAAAAAACAAATCGTCGCCGTCGTCAAGCTGAACATCCCCGGCGGGCAGGCGAGCACCGTGCCGCCCGTCGGCCCGGCGCTTGCGCCGCACGGCATCAACTTGATGGACTTCATCAAGCAGTACAACGAGGCGACCCGCGAGTCGATAGGCACCATCGTGCCTGTCGAGGTCACCATCTTCAACGACCGCTCGTTTACCTTCCAACTGCGCACGCCGCCGGCGGCCGTGCTCATCAAGCAGGCGGCGGGGATGGAGAAGGCGGCGGCCACGCCGGGCCGCGGCATCGTCGGCACCATCACCCGCCAGCAAGTGCGCCAGATCGCCGAACGCAAATCGCCCGACCTGCCCGGCATTTCGATCGACAGCGCCATGCGCATGATCGAGGGCACCGCGCGCAGCATGGGCATTGGAGTGACCGACTGATATGGCACGACACGGCAAGCGATTCGTGGCAATCGTCACCAAGGCCCGCGCCGCCCGCAACGGCGGCATGCCGATGAAGCAGGGCTTGGCGCTCGTCAAGGAAATGGGCACCGCCAAATTCGATGAGACGGTGGACGCGGCGATCCGCCTCGGCGTCGATACCAAGCGCGGCGACCAGATGGTGCGCGGCACGGTCGTCCTGCCGCACGGCACCGGTAAAGCGGTGCGCGTCGCCGTCATCGCCTCGGGCGACAAGACCGCCGAAGCCGAACGCGCCGGCGCTGACGCCGTCGGCGGCGAGGACCTCATCACCCGCATTGACGAGGGCTGGCGCGAATTCGATGTCCTGGTGGCGACGCGCGATATGATGCGGTCGGTCAGCAAACTGGGGAAGAAACTCGGCCCGCGCATGCCGAACCCGAAGTCGGGCACGCTTTCGGATGATGTCGGCAAAGTCGTCGAAGATCTGAAGAAGGGCAAGGTCGAGTTCCGGATGGACAAGGGCGGCGTCGTGCAGGCGCGCATCGGCCGCGTGTCCTTCAGCGCCGATCAACTCGCGGAAAACTTGGGCGCCATCCTCGCCGCCATCTTGCGCGCCAAGCCGTCGGCCGCGAAGGGGCAGTACTTGCGGCGCATCACAGTCTCGTCTACGATGGGCCCCAGCGTCGCCATCGACCTGGCGGACGCCGAGGAGGTTTCCAAGGCCTTCAGCGCCTAACCATCACCATTCGCCGAAGACTGCAGGGGCTCACGCATAATCCCGACCGGGTACCTGCCGAGGCGACTCGCTGCGAAGAAGTGTTTCGCCCCCGAGTCGCGGGGGCGTTTTTTGTGAGGAGACTATGGCCAAAGCGACAGTCAAAAAAGTAGATAAACCGGCGCTCGTTGCCGAACTGCAGGAGTCGCTGCAGCGGGCCAACGGCTTCATTCTCACCGACCACACCGGCCTGACAGTCCCGCAAATCCAAGACCTGCGGCGGCGGTTCACCGCGGCCAATGTCCGCTATCGCGTGGTGAAGAACACGCTGCTGCGCCGGGCGCTCGATGAATCCCGCCGCACGGAACTGGCGCCGCAGTTGTTCGGCGCCACCTCGCTGGCGCTCATCGAAGACGACCCGATCGCCGCCGCCAAGGCGCTCCATTCGTTCCTGGAAGAGACCGGTCTGCCGAAAGTGAAGGGCGGCTGGCTGGATGGAGAGTTCCTGGCGCCGGCCGGCGTGAAGACCCTGGCGACGATGCCCGGGCGTCCCGAATTGCAGGCGCGGCTGGTCGGCATGCTCCACGGCAACATCATCAACCTGGTGCTGCTCTTGCAGGCGCCGGTGCGGGATTTGGTTTTGACGCTCGAGGCCTATGCGGCCAAGCACGCCGCCGGCGACGCGCCGGCCAGCGCGTAACTCTGACGACGACACGAAACGGGAGGCTACACCGATGGCAGGCACCAAGACCGACCCGGAAGAGCTGATCAAGTCACTGGAAGGTATGTCCGTGCTGGAACTCAACGCCCTGGTTAAGCAACTCCAGGAGCGCTGGGATGTCCAGCCGATGGCGATGGCAGCCCCGATGGCGGGGGGCGGCGCCCAAGCCGAGGAAGCCGTCGAAGAGCAGGCGACTTTCGATGTCACCCTGACCGGTTTCAGCCCCGAAAAGAAGATTCAGGTCATCAAGACCATCCGCGAAGTGACCAATCTGGGCCTGAAAGACGCGAAAGACCTCGTGGAAGCCGCCCCGAAGCTCATCAAGGAGGGCGTCAGCAAGGAGGAGGCCCAGTCCATCAAGCAGAAGATGGAGGCTTCGGGAGGCACCGTCGAGCTGAAGTAAGTCTCCGCTTGACTTGAGCGGGGCAGCGCTGCTAGCGTAGAGAGCGCTTGCTTGCTAGACCGGCGGGCGAGTGAGGCACCGTATCGTACAAGGAGCCATCACTGTGGCTGATGTCATCAGGCCCGTCACGGAGGACGAAGTCGAACGCGCGGTCCGGCGCCTCAAAAGCGTGCTGTCGGTCCGCGTCACCGTTGGGGACGGCGGGGCCATCGAAGAGATCCATGTCCTCATCGATGAGAACCGGAACCCCAAACAGGTCGCGCGTGACATTGAAGCGGCCTTGGTCAACGACCTCGGGCTGCGCGTCGACCACCGCAAGATCAGCATTGCCCAAGTACGGACCGATGTGCTCCCCAGCGCCGAGCGCGCCCCGCGTGTCCGCCTCGGGCGCATCGCCGTGTCGGTGGACGGCAACCAGGTGCAATCGGAAGTGGCTCTGCACCACGACGGCCGCCAGACCATCGGCACCGCCGTCACCCCCCGCGTCCGCAGCAATCAGGCGGAATTAGTGGCCCGGGCGACGCTGGACGCCGTCCGGTCCGTCTTGCGCGAGCAGGGAGGCGGAGCCGCCCAGGTGGATGTCGATTTGCGGGCGGTCGAGGAGTGGGCGGTCAACGGGACCGCCGGCCAGGTGCTTGGCGTCCGGGTTTGTTGGATTCGGAATGGGGTGGATGAGGAGCTGACGGGGGCGGCGCCGGTGCGAAATGACGCCTGGAAAGCCGCTGCGGCAGCCACTTTGGACGCCGTCAACCGCCGCTTGGGGCTGTTTTCGGACTAGAAACGGCTTGAAAAGAACGGAATATGGAGGAGAGGAGAGGCTGAGCGGAGTCTTTCCCGGGGGGTAACTCCCCCCGATAGCGGAGCGGCTTACCTCCTTGCAAGCGGTGCAAGGGGAGAGAAATCTCCGGAGGTAAGCCCATGAGCAAATGGCTGCTCGTGCTGCTGACGCTTGCGTCGGCAGTGTTGGCCGGTGGCGCCAGCTTTCGCTGGATCGGCCCACCGCCTTCACCGTAGTTCGAGACGAGTAGAGTAAAGCAGTAGAGGGTGCCTCCCTCTCCTCCAATACGCAGGGCGCGGGAATTGAGGCGGATGCGGGTACTGGTCGTTTATGTAGCAGGAGTCGCGCTGCTCGGGGCTTGCTTCCTCGGAGCCCTAACGCTCGGCTGGATTGGGCCGGGCGCTCCGGGGATGTCGCAGGCCGCGCTCGGGCAGGTCATCCTCTTTTTCGTCATCCTCAATGTCATCACCTCATTGAGCGATGTCCGCCTGCCGCGCGGGGAAGCGCACGCCTCGGTCGACTTCGCGGCGGATTATGCCGCCCTTCTGATTGCCGGCCCCGCCGTCGGCGCCTGGATCAGCGCGCTCGGGTCGCCCATCGCCTTCCTCGTCTTGTCATCCGCCATGCGGCGCAACCGCAGCGGCCAGGGCACGACTCCGGTCGAACCGGAGCCGGGCCCCCCCACTTGGATGCGGGTCCTCTTCGATTCCGCCCAGCACGCGCTGGCCGCCGGTCTGGCCGGATTGGCCTATCTGGCACTGGGCGGCAAGGTCATTGCCTTTTCTGCCGACGGCAAGATGCCCATTCACCTCGGCGCCATGCTGGCGGCGGCCGTCGTGTACTTGCTGGTCAATTCCGTCCTGGTCAGCGTGGCGGTGGCGCTCTTCACCCGTTCACCGTTCTGGAGCACCTGGCTGGTCAACAGCCGGTTCGTGGCGCCGCCGCTGCTGGCGCTGGCGCCGTTCGGGCTGCTGATGGCGATGATTTATCAGTTGGTGCATGTGCAGGTGATGCAACAGACATTTGTGCTCCCGCATCTGCTTCCGCTCGCCTTGTTCATCGTGCCGCTGCTCTGGGCGCGCCATACCTTCGCAGCCTATACCGACCAGCGGCAGTTGTACCTCGACACAGTGGATGTGCTGACCCGCGCGCTTGACTCCGTCTATCACGGCGCCCCCACCGGGCCCCAGGCGACGATGCCCATCGGCCAACACTCGCGCACCGTCGCGCATCATGCGTTGAGCATCGGGCAGCACCTCGGGTTTCCCGACACGCAACGCGAGGCCTTGAGTCTCGCCGCCCAGTTGCACGACATCGGCAAATGCCTGCTCGACCTCGAGGAACTCCTCGATAAGCCCGGCAAACTCACTTCGGAAGAGTGGGTGGAAATGAAGAAGCACCCAGTCGCCGGCGCCGACATCGTCTCGGAGATGGAATTCCATCCCGGCATCAGCAAGTGGGTGCGCCACCACCACGAACGGATGGACGGCGGCGGCTATCCCGACGGCCTGCCCGGCCCGCAAATTGCAGTCGGATCCCGCATCATCTGCGTCGCCGACGCCTACACCGCCCTGACCGAACCGCGCCCGTATCGGCGCGCCCTCTCGCCGCTGGAAGCGCTCGACATCTTGTGGGAGGCCTCGGAGACGCAGTTTGACCCGCGGGTGGTGCAGGCGCTGCAACAATCGCTGATCGCCGACGGGGCCATCGACGCCCGCGAGGTGCGCCGGACCTTCTCGCTGTCCGACCGGAAGGAGGCGGGCGCCGTTGTCGGCCAATAGACCACTGCCGCTGGTGCTGCCCATCGTCGTGCTCGGCGCCCTCATCGGGCTGCTGGTCACGGCGCCGGAACTCGGCATGTTGCCGCAGCGCGGCGACATCATGTTCTTCCTGGCGCTGGGGTTGCTGACCGAATTGATGCGCGTGCCCACCGCCCGCAAGGGCTTCATCAGCGCCGGCCTGGCGTCGCACTTCGCCGCCACACTGATCCTGGGCGGCACCGGCGCCGCATGGGTAGCGGCGCTCACCCGTATTTGCGGCGGGCTCATCCGCCATGAGCGGCCGGTGCTGCTCTCCTACCATGTTGGTCTGGTCGTGGTGGCCTGCCTGCTGACCAGTGCAGTGATGGCGGGCGACCCGACGCGCTGGGACCTGGCGACGCTGGGCGGCTTCGCCGGCGTCGCCGTGGCGGGCTGCACCTTCGCCGCGGTGCTCATCGGCGGTGAGGTGCTGTTCGTCAGCGCCGACCGCGGCGTCACGCCGTCGGCGGCGTGGCGCGCGCACCAGCGCTGGCTGCTGTCCTTGATCCCGACGCTGCTCGGGCTGGGCCTGCTGTTGGCGCACGGCTATCGCTGGCGGCAGCAGATTTTCGGCGATGTCGGTGTCGTCTTCGCGGCGACGGCGGTGCTGGTGCCGCTGGCGGTGCTGTTTTATGCTTCGCGGCTGCGCTTCGAGATGGAGCGGCTGTATGCCCGGTGTCTGCGCGCCTTGGGGCGGGCGATGGAAAGTAAGTTCCCCAACCCGCTCGGCCATTGCGAACGCGTCGCCCGGCTGTCCGTCGGCGTTGCGGAGCGCCTCGGCCTGGCGCCCGATGAAGTCCAGACCATCGAGTACGCCGCCTACCTGCACGATGTCGGGATGATGTCCATTCCGCGGCGTGTGCTGCGCGGCAGCGAGTTCCGCGAGTCCGACCCCGAGATTGCGCACCACGCCGCGCGCGGCGCCGAAATCCTCGAGCCGCTCGGCTCCCGGCTGCCGGTCATTCCACTCTTGGAAGCGCACCACCAGCCGTTCGACAGCGACCCGCAGCCGCCGCTGGGCGCGCGCATCTTGTCCGCCACTTCCGATTTCGACGAGTTCGTACACCGCGAGGGTCTGGTTCCCGAGTCCGCGCTGCTCCGCTTGCGTGCCGAAGCCGGCTCCCGTTATGACCCGGCGGTCGTGCGCGCCCTTGCCGACACGCTGCGCAGTTCCCGCCGCTAACCCGTGGCGGTCGATGCCTTCCTCCTCGCGCTCGCACTGGCGCTCGTGCTGGGCGGGCGGTTCCGCCACCTCGGGCGGCTCGACATCCGGGGCGTGTGGCTCGGCGTCATTCTGTTCGTGCTCCTCGCCGGCGCCACAGCGCTCGCCTACGCGGGCGTCCGCCCCGTCGTCACGCGGTGGCTGTTTGTCGCCGGCAACGGACTGCTTGCCGCGCTGTTGCTGCGCAACTGGCGCGTGCCGGGCCTGGCGCTGGCCGGCCTGGGGCTGGCGCTCAACTTCGCTGTGACCGTCGTCAACGGCGGCCTGATGCCCGTCGACCCGCAAGCGCTGGCGCACCTGCCGCCGCAGTATGCCGCGCTCTTCACGACGCACGCGGGCGAAGAAGTCCGCCACGCGCTGATGACCCCCGGCACACTGCTCGTCCCGCTCGCCGACCGCTATGTCTTCCCATTCAGTCTCATCCCGCCGTACCCGCAACCCTATGTGTATAGCATCGGTGATGTCGTGATGAGCGTCGGCATCGTCTGGGCGGTGCTCGCCGGGATGGGCGTGCCGTGGCTGACACGGGGTGCGCACTCGGGTGGTGCGCCGACGACCTGAAGGCCCTCACCCCGGTTTCGCCACCCCTCTCCGTTAACGGAGAGGGGCCAAGGGTGAAGTGGTTCCGACCCTAAGTACTACTTATCACACCCCCCGCCGCGACGCGGGCGTGAAGACGCCCACCAGCAGCACGCCCGCGCCGAAGCCGCCGATGTGCGCCCAGAAGGCGATGTTGGACACATCGCCGCCCAGGGTCGCCAGGCCATTCTCCAGTTGCAACAGGAACCAAAATCCGAGATACAGCAGCGCTGGAATCCCGATCACGAACAGGAACGGCGGAAAGCCGACCAGCGTCCGGATGCGTCCGAACGGAAACCGGATGAAATACCCGCCAAGCACGCCGGCGACCGCGCCGCTGGCGCCGACGGTCGGCAGCATCGAGTCCGGGTGCATGACGATATGCAGCGCCGCCGCCAGCGCACCGGCGACAAAATAAAACAGCAGGAACCGGATGCTTCCCAGCCACTGCTCGAGCGTGTTGCCGAACGCCCAGAGAAAGAGCATATTGCCCGCCAGGTGACCGAAGCCTCCGTGCACGAACATGGAGGTGAACGCGGTGAGCCAGAGCGGGTGCGGCGAGAGGCCGCCGAGGTCCTGGCCGTTGAGAACTTCCCACGGGATGAGGCCGACGGAACTGAAGAGGACATGCTGCTGGCGTTGCGACAGGCCCCAGGTGTGCACCATCACCGCCAGGTTCACGGCGATGAGGGCGAGGACACTGACGGGCATGCGATACTTGGGGAAAGTGTCGCCGATGGGGAAGATCATTGGGGTGCGGCCAGCCTATCAGCGCGCCCGTGACGCGGCAAGCGGCCTGCGCGCGCGGGAGCGCGGCGCGCGCATCGCTCGATGACGCTCGTCGCGCTCATCATCGGCGCCTACCTGCTCGGCTCGGTGCCCTTCGGCCTGCTGATTGCGCGGCTGCGCGGGGTCGACCTGCGCACGGTCGGCTCGGGGAACATCGGCGCCACCAATGTCTGGCGCGCGCTCGGGCCGCGCTGGTCGCTGACCGTGTTTGCGCTCGACTTCGCCAAGGGCATCGTGCCGGTCATCGCGGCGCGCACGATTCTGGCCGGCGCGGCCACCGCCTGGTGGCCGGCGGGCGGCTGGGTGTTGGTGGGTGTGGCCGCGCTGGTGGGGCACACCTTCCCGATCTTCGCCGGCTTTCACGGCGGCCGGGGCGGCGCAACGGGGCTGGGGCTGATTTTCGGGCTGCACTGGCCGGCCGCGGTCGTTGCGATGGTGTTTTGGTTCATCACGCTCGGCGTGACGCGCTTCGTATCGGTCAGCACGATGGTCGCGGTGGTGTCGGTGCCGGTGTCCCTCTGGCTGATGCACGCACCGGCGCCGACCCTGACCTTCGGCCTGACGGGCGCGACGCTGATCCTCGCCCGGCATCTCTCGAATATCCGGCGGCTGCTCCGCGGCGAAGAGCCGCGTGTTGGCGGCAAGCACGGGGCGCGGCGTGACTGAACGCCCGGCCGCCATCCTCGGCGCCGGCAACTGGGGCACGGCGCTTGCCGTGTTGCTGGCACGGAAGGGTGTGCCGGCGCGCCTCTGGGGCCGCGATGCCGCGCTCCTCGATGCCATCGGACGCACCCGGGAGAACCGGCGCTATCTCCCCGGCGTAGCACTTGATGCGCGCATCACGCCGGCCGCGGACCTGCGGGCCGCGATCGCCGATGCCGACGCGGTGGTGCTGGCGGTGCCGTGCGCGGCGATGCGCGAACTGTGTGCGCTCCTCCGCCCGCAACTCGCGGCGGAGCAAGTGCTGGTGAGCGCGGCGAAGGGGCTGGAAGAGACGAGCGGACTGCGGATGTCGGAAGTCATCCTGCAGGAACTCCCCGACACCGCGCCGCGCCTGACGGTGCTCTCGGGTCCGAACCTCGGCGCCGAAGTCGCCGCGGGGGTGGCCACGACTGCCGTCGTGGCGGGCGGCGACGAGACGGCGCGCTGCCGCGTGCAGGCACTCTTTATGGAACCGGCGTTCCGCGTGTACACAAACACCGATGTGGCGGGCGTGGAACTCGGCGGGGCGTTGAAGAATGTCATCGCCATCGCCGCCGGCGTCTGCGACGGCCTCGGGTTCGGCGCCAACACGCGGGCGTCGCTGATGACGCGCGGCCTGGCAGAAATCACCCGGCTGGGCGTCGCACTCGGGGCGCAGTCCGAGACCTTCCGGGGGCTGTCCGGGCTGGGCGACCTGATTGCGACTTGTGCGGGCCCGGCGAGTCGCAATTACCGCGTCGGCTTCGCGCTCGGGCGCGGCGAGCGGCTCGAACATACGCTGCGGCGGATGGGGCAGGTGGCGGAGGGCGTGCCGACGACGCGGGTGGTGTGCCGGCTGGCGCAGGTGCACGGCATCGAAATGCCCATCAGCGCCGAGGTGCTCGCGTTGATCGAGGAGCGCAAGAGCGCACGCGAGGCGCTGCTGTCGCTGATGGCGCGTCCGGCGCGGGCGGAGGTCGACGAAGCGCCTGTCGTTGACGCTGCGGGGTAGGGCTGTGATAATGCCCGCGCGAGGCCATCGCGCCTCGCCGGGCCGTGAACGAAGCCTACGGATACATCCTTGTCGCCGTCCTCATCGCAGCCGGGGCCCTGATTGCCTACCTCGGCGATTTGGTGGGTCGGAAACTGGGCCGGCGGCGGCTCACCATCTTCGGTCTGCGCCCCCGCCACACGGCCATTCTCTTTTCCGTCGTCTCCGGTGTCTTCATCACCATCGTCACGCTCGGCACGGCAGTGCTGGTCTCACGCGATGTGCGCACCGGATTGTTTCAGGTCAACCAATTGCGTTCCGGCAAGGAACGGATGGAACGCGAGGCAGAGCTCGTCAGCGGTAAATTGAAAGCTTTGCAATCCCGTTACGACACGATGCAAGCGGACTATGACCGCCTGACCGCCAATTTGGAGAAGTCGTCCGCGCAGTTGACGGAGGTGGAAGGCAAGCTGCGCGACGCCACCCAGCGGCTCGCCAGCGCCGAACAGCGGGCGCGCGACGCGGAGGCGCGGTATCAGGATGTGCATGGGCGCCTCGCCGGCGTCCAAGCGCAACTCGCGACGACCGAGGGTGACTTGCACAAGGCGGAAGCGCAACTCGCCCAGCGCCGCGCAGACCTCGAAGAAGCCAAGAAGAATTACGATCAACTCGTGGCCGCCACCGGAGCCGACCTGAAGCGCATCCAAGACGAGACCCTGCGGTTGCGGCAGGAGCGCGACAACCTCGAAGCGGAAATCGCCGCGGCGCGCCAAAATCAATTCGGCGCCGTGGCGATGCTTTCGGAACTGCGCGAGGGGCATCTGATTTATGCGCGCGATGATGAAGTGGGGCGCGACATTGTGAGCGCCGACGCCAGCCCCGAAGTCATCAAAGGGCAACTGCAACTCTTGATTCGCAAACTCAACGACACGGCCCAAGCGCGCGGTGCTCGCGGGCCCGGCGGCATGGCCATCGTCGTCGCACAATTGCAGCCCGGCGACGAGGGCATTACGGTCTACGACGAGGAGACGGTCATCGCCAGTCTCGTGGCGGGTGTCCAGCAGGCGCGGCGCAGTGTGGTGGTGCGCGGCCTGGCGGCGGTCAACACCGTCGCCGGGCAGCCGGTGCCGCTCCGCTTTGAGTTGCTCGACAACCGCGTCGTCTTCCGCGCCGGCCAGGCGCTCGCGACCCTCGATGTCTCGGCGGACACCGCCGAGCTCGACCTACTGCTGGAAGTGATGCGCGCGCTGCGGACGGCGGGCGCCCAGGCGCGGCAACAGGGCGTCCTGCCGGATCTTGCGCCGGGCGCAGGCTTTGGCGACACGCCGGGCGACACGGTCGGCGATATCGGCTTCGACGAAATGATTGCCGCGGTGCGGCGTATCAAGGCCGTCGGCGGCCCGGCGCGGTTCGCCGTGGTGGCGGCAGCCGAGACGACCGTCGTCGGCCCGCTGCGCGTGGAATTGCGCGTCGAATCGGCACAGTCTCGGTCGGGTACGCAAGCGGCGCCGTCGCAGCGGTGACCCCGGCCGCCGCGCAGGCCGTCCTCGCCATCGACCCCGGTTCCGACAAGTGCGGCCTCGCCATCGTCGGGCCGTCAGGCGTCCATCTGAAGGAAGTCGTTAAACGCGTGCGGGTCGTCGAACGGGTCGGCGAACTCCTCGGGCAGCATGAAGTCCGGACCCTGGTGCTGGGTGACGCCACCGGCGCCCGCCCCCTGCGTCGCGATCTCTTTCGCGCCTACCCCAAGGTGCCGATCGAACTCATCTCGGAGCGCGGCTCCACTCTGGAAGCGCGGCAGCGTTACTTCGAGGCCCACCCGCCCCGCGGCTGGCGCCGCCTCATCCCGCGGACGATGCAATTGCCGTCGGAACCGTTCGATGACTTTGTGGCCGTCATTCTCGCCGAACGCTTCATGCAGTCCGAGAAGAACGAGGAAACGAGGAATCGAGGAATCGAGGAATCAAGCGCCCCATAGCCCTTGTTTCCTCGTTTCCTCGAAGTTTGCTGTTACCTCAACGCGGTTGATCTGCCGCCCGCCAATTCGGCCTTTGATTCGTGAACTTCACAATGCCGTCGGCGAAAAGGACATTCCATCCGTCGCGGTGCGCCGGCTTGCCGATCAGCGCGTTGGCGTCCACCAGGAGCGGCACTTGTCCGGGGTTCGCCAGCCCTTCGAGCGACTGCCCGTTGTAATTGCTGTTCCAGGCGTAACTAATGCCGTAGTCCTTCAGTTCCGGTCCGGCGCCGGTGCAGAGCAGGACGCCGCCGCCGCCCAAGTAGGGCTTCAGCACATTCGCCAGACTCTGCGGGTCGCGGCTCTTGTATTCCTTGCGCGGGAAGAGCAGCGCGGTCGGCAGGCCGTCGTGGTCCATGTCGAACATCACCAGCGCCTGATGCACTTGTTTTAATTGCAGCATGCACGCCGTCTCGCGCGCCTTGTCCAGCACCGCGGTGTAGCCGCCGCTGCCGCTCATGCTGGTGATGATGGCCGTCACCGCCATCATCTCCACCAGGGTGAACCCGTTGCGCATCCACCGTCGCGTCATTCCGACACCTCCGGCTCTATGGTAGCAGGCGCCGGCGTCGCCCGGCGCCAGTGGCGCCGCGCCAGGCGCAGCCGCCACGGCACTATCATTGACTCCAGCAGCACCCGGCCGGTCAACTTCGATTCGCCGTGCCGCCGCTCCGTGTAGGTGATGGGTACCTCGCCGACCGACCACCCGGCCCAATGCGCCCGCGCCGCCAGTTCGATCAGAAACACATAGTGATTGGACAGCACGCTGGCGAAGTCGATGCCCTCCAGCACGCGCCGGCGATAGCAGCGATAGCCGCTCGTGCAGTCGGCCACCGGCAGCCCCGTCGCCACCCGTGCATACGCGTTGGCGAAGCGGCTCAACCAGACGCGGTAGCGCGGCCAGTGGCGCACCCGGGTGCCATGCCAATAGCGCGACCCGATGACGACATCGAACTCGCTGTCGGCCAGCAGCAGGTCGGGCAGCGCCGCCGGGTCGTGCGAGAAGTCGGCGTCCATCGTCAGAATCGGGTCGAAATCTCGGGCCAAAGCCCAGCGGAAACCGTCCAAGCAGGCGCGGCCGTATCCGCGCGGCCCGGCGCGGTGCAAGACTTGCACCCGCGCATCGGCCGACGCCAGGCGGTCGGCCTCGGCGCCGGTGCCGTCCGGCGAGGCGTCGTCCACGACCAGGATGTGCAGCGACGGCGCCTGACCGCGAATCTCGCGCACCAGCGGCGCCAGGTTGGCGGCCTCATTCAGCGTCGGGATGATGAGCAGGCCGGGCACAGGGAGATTGTACCCCCGCCGGATTGCCCTGTTGTTCGTTGCCGCCTGCGCGTTACCCGTGTGCGGGTGGCGGCGTCTCGAAATGGTACGCGGTCACGCGCAGCACGGGCGGCAGCGGCTTCTCGCCCTCTTTGGCCGGCATTGGCGCGTCTTCGTGCAGGCCGGTGACCACCAGCAGCATGTCCTTCTGGCCGGCGGCGTCCGTCGTCAGGCGCTGAACGATGCCCTTCAACTCTTTGCCCTCGGCGTCCTTGCCGTCTGCCAGGCGATAGATCTGGTTGCTGTAGGTCACTTGCATCGCCGCCGCGCCCTGATACTGCGAAAGACTACTGCGCACTTCGATCACCGCTTCTGCCGGCTTGAAGCCGGTCGGAAGGACGGCCTTGCGCAAATCCTCGACTTGCAGCGTGTTCTGCGGCTTGAAGGTGATTGCCGCCAGTTTCTTCTCCAAGGTCACTTGAACCGTCTCCACCCCCGTCACCCCTTTGAGCGCAGCCGTCACGCGGCTGGCACATCCGCCTCAAGTCATCCCCTGGACGGTCAAATTGGCGCTGCGAATCTCGGCCCGGGCGCCGGTGCCCAGCACCAGCAGGGCCGCGAAGCCGAGCACAGCCACTCCCCAGCGGCGCATCGTCATAGTGTCAGCCTCCCAGCAGAGATAGGCCCAGTCTAGACGCCGCCGCAAGGGCCGACAAGCGAGGCAGGAGGTGGGGTTGTTGGCCTCGCTTGGAGAGCAAGCGCCCGTCTTGCAAGCTAGCGCCCGTGGGAGTACCCTTTCGGACGAGGGTCCGCCCGCGGCGGGCTGTCGCTGGGCGGCCCCCATCCCGACCCGGCGGGTCTGTCGCCGGCGGGGAAGCGCCTCGGACGCCTCCGCGGCCGGGGCCATGAGGAGGTTGGCATGCGGTCTAAGGTCGGAACCGGGATGCTGGCGGGGCTTTTCGCCGGCGTCCTACTAAGCGTACTCATGCAAGTCATGCGCACCACCGCCCCCGACGGCGCCGATACCCCAATGCTGATGATGGTCGCCCGGCTGATCAATTCGAACAGCATCGCGGCCGCCTGGGTACTTAATCTCGCCATCAGCGGCGTTCTCGGCGGGGTGTATGGCGCCTTCCTGGGCACCGGGACGCGAACCTACGGCGCGGCGTTGGGCACGGGTCTGCTCTACGGCGTCGCCTGGTGGGTGTTGGGCGGGCTGATTGCGATGCCGCTGGCGCTCGGCGATCCGATGTTTTCGCCGGTCACCACCGACACGATGCGCACCACCGCGGTCGGCAGTCTCGCCGGCAACGCGGCGTTTGGGGTCGTACTGGGTCTGCTCTATGTAGCGTTGCACAAGGGCGGGGCGAAAGCAGCAGTCAGACCGGCGTAGTGCGGAGACCTATGGTTCCGAAGAGTCTATCCCACCACCTGCCTTTCCCTCTCCGCATGTAGTACCGGGTCGGGGGTGAGGCTGTGCGGCGAGACCCTCACCCCCAGCCCTCTTTCTACCAATCGAGAATTCGGCGCTTGGCGTCCAGGTGTGCAGCCGACTGCCAGAGATTGAAGCGCGATTCCGTTGGGGCGATTCATGAATCGCCCCGACAAACCGATCAACCTTGGACGCGCTGTTTCGGCACTCAGAGTGATCTGCTCCACCCCTTCAGGGAGAGGGCTTGCCCTGCGAAGCCTTGGCGAAGCGGGGTGCCCAAAGCGCCAGCGGAGGGCGGGTGAGGGCGAACGAGACCCTCACCCCCAGCCCTCTTTTCATCCTGACAGGCCGATTGTTTTCTGGTCAGGGTGGATGCGTCGTCCCTCTCCTCTTCAGGGAGAGGGTGCCCGGAGCGAAAGCGGAGGGCGGGTGAGGGCGAACGAGACCCTCACCCCCAGCCCTCTTTTCATCC
>CAYNSX010000023.1:0-22706 GCA_964400165.1 uncultured bacterium | reverse complement strand
TGACAGGCCGATTGTTTTCTGGTCAGTGTGGATGCGTCGTCCCTCTCCTCTTCAGGGAGAGGGTGCCCGGAGCGCCAGCGGAGGGCGGGTGAGGGCGAATGAGACCCTCACCCCCAACCCACTTTTGTAGGAGGGGCATTCTTGCCCCGACCGATCAATGGGGATTGTCGCCGCAGGAATGCGGCTCCTACGGACTAACGAGCCGCACTCTTCGCCGCTTCCCCACCGTTATCACCGTCCCTGGCTTTACTTCGATTGCGAACACCGCGTCCACGACGCGCAGGCCATCCACGCGCACACCGCCCTGCGTGATGAGGCGGCGCGCCTCGCTCTTGCTCGGCGCCAGTCCCAGGTCGGTCAGCACAGAAAGCATTGGGAGCGTCTTGCCGTCCCAGCCGAACGGGATCGGCAGGTCGTCGGTCTCGATGGTCGCAGTCGCGTCGTCGCCGCCCTGAAAGAGGCGCGCCCAGTTCTCGCGCACACTCTGCGCGGCGGCGTCGCCGTGGTATTGCGCCACTAGCGCGCTCGCCAACTGCATCTTGGCATCGCGGGCGGCGACGCCGCCGGATGCCACCCCGGCTTTCGCCACATCCAGCGGCAATTCAGTCAGCAACTCGACGAAATTCGGCACCGCCTTGTCGGGCAGCGACATCAATTTGCCGAACATCTCGTCGGGCGGGTCCTCGACGGCAACATAATTCCCGAGCGATTTGCCCATCCGCTGCTCGCCGTCCAGCCCGACCAGGATTGGCATAATGAACACCACCTGCGGCGGCTGCGCCGGGCCGATGGGATTGCTGCGCTGCAGTTCGCGGCCGACGAGCAGGTTGAATTTCTGTTCCGTCCCACCGAGTTCGACATCGGCCTGCACCGCGACGCTGTCGTAGCCCTGGTAGAGCGGGTAGAGGAATTCGTGCAGCGCAATCGGCTGCTGCGCCTTGTACCGGGCGTTGAAGTCCTCGCGCTCGAGGATTTGTGCCACCGTGTGCGTGGCGGCGAGGCGGATGATCTGCTCGGCGGTCAGTTTGCCGAGCCACTCGCTGTTGTAGCGCAGTTCGGTGCGCTCGGCGTCGAGGATCTTCTGCGCCTGCTCGCGGTAGCGGGCGACATTCTTCTCGATGTCGCTGGTGGTCAGTTGCGGGCGCATCTCGTTGCGGCCGCTCGGGTCGCCGATGCGGGCGGTGAAATCCCCGACGATCAGCACCGCCGTGTGGCCGAAATCCTGGAACTGCCGCAGTTTGCGCAACACGACCGTGTGGCCGAGGTGCAGGTCGGGGCCGGTCGGGTCGATGCCGAGTTTCACGCGCAGCGGACGCCCCGACTGCAGTTTCTTGAGCAGTTCCTCTTCGGGGATGACTTCGACCGCGCCGCGGCGGAGGGCGTCGAGTTGCACGCGGGGGGCGACGGTGGTGGCAGAGGCCGGCATGGCGGGGCGATGCTAGCACCGGTGCGTCGCGCTGGGCAAGGCAGTAGAATGGAGCGGGTGGGGTTTGGCCGCAGGGAAGGACAACGAACCGATGATCGAGTCGATCGCGCCGGCGTTGAGCGAGGAAGTGTCCGCGGACCTGATGCCGCGGCTGCGCGCCATCGCCTTGCTCGCCATGGATGTGGACGGCGTCCTCACCGACGGCCGCGTCACCTACGGCCCACTGGGCGAGGAATACAAGACCTTCAACATCCACGACGGCCTCGGCATCGCGCTGGGCAACTTCGCCGGCCTGCACCAATTCTTCGTCACCTCACGGGCGTCGGGCGCGGTCGCCAAGCGCGCCGAGGAACTCGGCGTCGGCGTCTGGCAGCGCACCCCCGACAAGCGGCTCGCTGTCGAGCGCCTGGCGCGGCAGCACCACCTCGACCTGGCGCAGGTCGCCTATGTCGGCGACGACCTGATCGACCTGCCGGCGCTGCGCATCGCCGGCGCCGCCTTCGCCGTTGCGAATGCCCGGCCCGAAGTGAAGGCGGCGGCGCACTATGTCACCAGCCGGGCGGGGGGCGACGGCGCCGTGCGCGAAATCATCGAGTTGGTCCTGCACACGCAGCAGAAGTGGGATATGGCGGTCGAGGCCTACCTCGCCGCGGCCCGCGAAATGGCCAAGGAACAGAATCCCTGAACGCCGCGTTGTAGCACAGCGGAGGTCAGACGCCGGATGTCCCCACGCCTTCACACACTCTGTCTCGCGTTCCTGCTCGCCGCCGTCACCGGCGGCTGCGGGATGACGAAGTCCGATGATGGCATGTCCGGATTGATGATGGGAGGAAGCATCGGTATGCGTGCGCCCGATTTCAGCGGCGGCGTCGCCTGGATCAATTCGAAGCCGCTCTCGATCAAAGACCTGCGCGGCAAGGTGGTGCTGGTGGATTTCTGGGAGTTCACCTGCGTCAATTGCATCCGCACGCTGCCCTACCTGAAGTCGTGGCATGAAAAATACGCCGATAAGGGGCTGGTCATCGTCGGTGTGCACACGCCCGAATTCTCGTTCGCCGCCGACCCGAAGGCGCTCGAACAGGCCGTGCAGCGCTTCGGGATTAAGTACCCCGTCGTCGCCGACAGCGACCGCGCCATCTGGACCGCGTATGCCAACTCGTATTGGCCGCGCAAGTATCTGGTGGACAAGGACGGCATCATTCGCTACGACCACATCGGCGAGGGCGGCTATCAGGAGACCGAGCGCCAGATTCAGGAACTGCTGAAGCAAATCAACCCGGCGCTCACCTTCCCGGCGATGACCGCACTGGTGCGCGAGACCGATGTCCCCGGCGCGGTGTGTTACCCGATGACGCCGGAACTCTACTGCGGCTATCAGCGCGGCAATCTCGGCAACGCCGATGGCTTCTTCGAGGACAAGTCGCACCGCTACCAGGACCCGGGCAAGAAGCAGGAGGGCCTGATTTACTTGCACGGCGCCTGGAAGGCCGGGCACGAGTCCTCGGCCTACGACGGTGACCCCGGTGACGGCTACATCGGCATCGCTTTCCGCGGCGCAGAAGTGAATGCGGTCTGGAAGCCCACCGGCGACGCGCCCGTCGAAATCGAGGCGCTCCTCGACGGCAAGCCCGTCCCGCCCGCCCTGCGCGGCGACGACCTTGTCGAACGCGGCGGACGCACGCTGTTCACCGTCGATGTCGGGCGGATGTACCGCATCGTCAAGGGTGCCTACGGCGCCGGCGAACTGCGCCTACTGCCGCAGCAGCGCGGCGTCGCCATCTACGCCTACACTTTCGGCACCGCCTGCGTGACACCGCCGAAGTAGGAGCGTGCGGCGTGTAGCAAGTAGCGTGTAGTCACGGCCGTGTTGCTCCCCCCTCTCCGTTTACGGGGAGGGGGCTGGGGGGAGGGGTTGCAAGGCCTGCGTGACGCCGCCGGGGAAAGAGCGTTTGGCGTGTAGCGGGTAGCGTGTCGGCTGTAGGAGCCGCATTCCTGCGGCGACCGATAAACTGTAGGGGACGGTCTCCTGACCGGCCCGCACCTAATTCGACAGGACTTCGACCGTGCGCGGTTTCCCTGTCGGCGAGAAGCCCAGATACCGAGACGCTGACAGGATTTCCAGGCCGACGAGTTCCTCGCCCGGTCCCAGGTCAACCGAGAGGTCGTCGGTGACGCGCACCGTCCGCACTTGAGCGACTCCTTCTCTCAAGTATAAGTAAGCCGCATCCGCTTCCGGGTCGTAGGAGATTCTCATTCCTGCCTTCCAATATACGAAACGATCACAGTGAGCACCACCGTTCTGTCCGGTTCTTCCACGACCACTGCGCGGACTTGCTTCGCATGATACATCTTCCCCTGCCAGTCCGCCTCAAAAACAAATGTCCTCTGGAATGTCAATCTGCCGGCCTTCGCGTCGAATCGCTCGCCCATTTCGAGCGTCTCGCGGACTTCGGCCTCCGTGGCTCCGCGCTCCTGCATTCGGGCCCGGCAGTGATCGCTAAACACCATGGGCCTGTCAGTCATCCCCAGAAACCCTTCGGTAGGTCACCAAGAACTCCCCCTCCAGCCCCGTCACTTCCGCCTCCACTATCGCTTTCGATTTCAGCAGGTCCGCGGTCACCGCATCGCACTCCGCCTTCTTCCACTGGAACAGCCAGCGCAGGTCGGCGGGCGTGGTGAAGACCACCGCCCGCACATAGCGCTCGGCGAGAATCACGCGGCCTGCGTGTTCGCTCAATTTCTTCGCCGCCCGTTGCACCGCCGCCGGAATGCGGCGCTCCGCCAGGTCCCAGACATGCTGCCGCCAGTGTTCCTGCACTCCCCCTGCCACCGCCACCTGAAAGCGGCTGCCGAGCGTCTTGAGCGCCGCGTTCAGCCGCCGCGTGTTCTTCGGCGTGCTCGGCCCGAACTGCAGGCGCAGTTCCCGCTTCGTCAGCGCCCCCTCGCGCCCCAGGACTTGCAAGACGCGCCGGCTGTCGGCGTCGAGCGGCGCCTGCTGCCGCCGGCGAAAGGCGGCCAGCATCGCGGGCAGCGTCTCCCACGCCACCAGCGTCGAGCAATCCCGGATGGCGAATGAGGCGAAGCACTTGCCCTTCGCCGGCAGCGTGTCCTTCCAGCCCCAGGCCCACTGCTCCGAATCTTTGGTGTTCCAAAATCCGCCGCCGCCCGCATCGTAGAGGTTGGGAATCGGCGTCCCGTGCATCGGAAAGAAGACGCAGAAGCCCGCCTCGTTGACGAATCGCAGGCACTGCGCCTCGGTGCGGAAGTGGCGCCGCGGCGTCTCCCGCAGATTGTGGCGCTGGCGCTTCTCCAAGGCAGCGAGCGTGAAGGCGGCTGTGGATATCCGGGCGGGCACGGCGCGTGTTTCGACGGCGAAGTGGGTATCTACTACTCGGACACCGGGAATCATCTTCCCAGAGCCCACAGAGGACGCCTTTAGGGCGTCCTCTCGCCTGCCCCTCACGCTTTTCTCGGAAGCGCCTTGCCGTCACTGCCGAGGTCGCAGACCCTCTACTTCCACGCCAGGCGGCACGCGGTATTTCAGCGAAACGCCGCCGGCCAGTCGAATCTCCAGGACTAGCGCGCCACCGTCGTCCTTCAGACGAATGTTGAAGGGTTTGTCGAGCGGAAGGCCTGCACTCTCATCTCCTGCCAGCAGTGCCTTGATGGGCGCCGAAAATGAGCCTGTGGTGTGTCTCCAAATAAAGACATCCCACAGACCCACTTCATATGCTTGTTGTTGCAAGGGCTGCAGATCGTCCCAATGCAAAATGCGTGTTTCCAGGGCGTTCCAATCTGTGTCGGTTAAGATCTCCGCCAGCAGATACCACTGCCCCAACGGCGGCTCCGTGAGTCTCCGTTCCGCCCGCTCTCGCTCGATCTGTGTTCGCCTGTCCTGCCAGTTCCGAGGAGTACGCTCCCGTATGGCCTGTGCAAGCCCCCGAGCAAACTCCGACAGCTGCTCCAGTCCAAGATTGTGCTGAAAATAGAGGGCACCTTCCCAGAACCGCCATATTCCCGGAGATGACTCTTCGCAGGCGAGGAGTAGTTGGAGGAGGCCCTTTTCGTTCGCGACCTTCATCCGGAGGGCCTTGTCGGGCGGGCTCTCCAAGACCACCGGCATGCCCGTGAGGCGTGCTACCTCGCGCCCAAGCGATGCCAACGAATCGAATGCTTCAGGCGAGGCGCGCAATGCTTTCAGGCTCACGATCAATTCCCGGGCGGTCTGGTCGTTCTCTGAGGCAACTATGGCGATGTCATGCAGGGCGAATCCGGGAGCCCGCTCCCCAGTCGAAGGCACGACCGGTGGCGGTTGTGGAATGTGCTCGCCGGACGAGAAGGCTGCCGACCGAACAAACTCCTGCGCTTCTTCCCGAGTGATCCCGCGGCCCGAAGGTAATGGCACCAAGGAACGCGGCATTGCCATCGTCGCCCCTGCCATCCCCGCTACGGCCAGCCCGACAAAGACACTTCTCTCATCGGCTCCCTCGCGCTGAACCCAAAACGCGTTGGGCAAGTTGTCCAAGATATTCATCGAGTTTCCCGGAAAGCCAGAGATTTGGGAAACCTTTTGCATGATGAGATTCCGCAATTGGGGCGCGATCTGCAAGGAGACCACCGCCTTCTGGAACGATTGGCGCTGGGCGTCCGACAGCGCCGTCTCGTCCAGCCCATTGGTCCCTTTCAACAATGCGAGCTCGGATGGATTGAGCGATGCAAAGAATCGTGCAAACGCGCGGTCAACAGCGGGTCCCTCAGAACCGGCAGCATGAACAACGCGCATATCGCCGATGCCCACATCGCTTCCAGCGAAAACCGGGAGCGCAGCCCATGGGATGGGATCTGTGTCAGATGGTGCGACGCCCAGAAGCGACTGATACAACACATCCGGCCCATGGGCATCGTCCGGCGGAAAGGCGAGCCGCAGAATCAACTCACCTTGGTGCTCGCGCCACTCGGCCCTCAACGCGGCTGCCGCCCACGCCATCGCCTTCCACAGCGGCTGGTCGTGCACGAAAACTGCGAGGTGCTTGTCGAGCGCTGCGGGTTCCGAGCGAAGTGTCAAGCCGGTTCGAGTGCGCCAGTCATCCAGCAGTTCGGCTATCGTGATGTCTTCTCTGTCGATCGTGACTGGCGCGGCGAGTTCTGTCTTCTGCGCTAGGTCAACAGTCCGCCCGTAACTCGTGTCTGCAAGCCACGCGGGGTACTGCTGTCCCGTTGCCGACATCATCAATACCGCGCCGAAGAATGCCAACAATGCACGCATCACTTCACCGCCAGTCGAATTTCACAACCTGCATTGGCCGGGGCGGTGACCTTCTCCTCTTGGCCCTCACGCTTTCCCCAACACTATCTCCAAATCCAGCGGCTGTTCCAGCGTGTAGTCCAGTCCCGCGGCGCGCAGCGCCGCCCGATGCAGCGGGTCCCAGAGCGCGCCGGCGACGCGCACCCCCGCTGCCCGCGCCGCCAGCACATCGTTCACATGGTCGCCCACCAGCAGCGTCTCGGCGGGCTTGCGGTGCAGGCGCACCAGCGCCCGCCAGATGCACTCCGGGTCCGGCTTGCCCCGCCAGACCTCCTCGGCGCCGATTCGCACCGGGAAGTAGGCGGCAAAGCCGAGCGCGTCGAGGTCGAGGTCGATCGAGCGCCGCGGTTTCGAGGAGACGATGGCCATCGGCAGTCCGCGGCGCCGCACGCCTTCCAGCATCTCCGGCACGCCGGGGTAAGTGCGGATGAACTGCCGGTGCTCCCGCGTATAGGCGGCGACGGCGGCGTCGCGCAGCGCCTCGACCCGGTCCGGCGCCCAGCGGGCGAAGAAGTCCACCAGCCGCACGCCCATCCCCTCCAGCAATTCCGCCCGTGTGGCGGTGACGCCGAGCAGCGTCCGCAGGGCGTGGTCGCACGCCCGGATGTGCAACTCCGACGAGTCCACCAGCGTCCCGTCGAGGTCGAATAGCACCGCCCGCCACATGCCGGGCATCATAACAACCGCCCGCGCCGGCGGCACGCAGCAGGAAGCGGCGTGCTACAGTCGAAAGCACAGCAGACGATGGCGCCCGCAATCACCGTGTCCCACCTCGAGAAGCGCTACGGCAAGGTGCAGGCCGTGGCGGGCGCGTCGTTCGAAGTCCAGACCGGCGAACTCTTTGGCCTGCTCGGGCCCAACGGCGCCGGCAAGACCACCAGCATCGAAATCCTCGAGGGGCTGCGCTTCCGCGACGGCGGCGAGGTGAGCGTCCTCGGGATGGACCCGGGCCGCGACGGGCGCAAGGTGCGCGAGCGCATCGGCATTCAGTTGCAAGAAGCGCAATTGCTCGGCGATCTGACCGTGCGCGAGACGCTCGAGATGTTCACCGCGCTCTTCCCGAAAGCGCGCACGCCGGACGAGTTGATGGACCTCGTGCAATTGCAGGAAAGCGACGGGCGCCTCTTCAAGCAACTTTCCGGCGGGCAGAAGCAGCGGGTGTCACTCTCGCTGGCGCTCGCCAACGACCCGGAACTCGTCTTCCTCGACGAACCGACCTCCGGCATCGACCCGCAAGCGCGGCGCGCTGTGTGGGACATCCTGCTGGCGCTGAAGGCCCAGGGGCGCACGCTGCTCCTGACCACCCACTCGATGGAAGAGGCCGAGCGCCTCTGTGACCGCCTCGCCATCGTCGACCACGGCAAAGTCATCGCCGAAGGCAGTCCGAAGGCATTGGTCGCGGAGCACTTCCGCGAGACGGCGCTCGAGCTCTCGGCGACCATCGGGCTGAAGCCCGACGACCTGCGCGGCCTGCAGGGCGTGTCGTCGGTCGAAACGACGGACAGCGTCATTACGCTCTTCACCGAATCGCCCGGCCGCACCACTACGGCGCTCACCGAATTGGCGACGCAGCGCGGCGTCGCCATCGACGACCTGCACCTGCGCCGCGCCACACTCGAAGATGTCTTTCTCAAACTGACCGGACGGCGGATCCGCGAATGAGAGCGCTCTGGGCGCTGGTCAAGGCCGAACTGCGCGCCTTCCGGCGCGACCGCATCAACCTCTTCTTCAGCATGATTTTTCCCCTCATCTTCCTGCTCATTTTCGGCTCGATGTTCGGGAGCGCGGGGTCGAGGAATGTCTCCTTTTCGCTCGGCCTGATTGTCCAGGCGCACAACCCGGATGTGGATGACTTCATCGACAATTGGTTGCGAAAGGTCTCCGTCCTGAAACTCGTCGAGACCGGTGATTTCGAAGCGCAGAAGACAACCCTCGAGAAAGGCGACTTGAGCGGCATCCTCGTCATCACCGAAGACGCCGCTGCGGCGCTGCGGAATGGACAGCCCGCGACACTGCAGATTTGGACCGACCCCAGCCGCCAAACCACGGCGCAAGCCATTGCCGGCATCCTGCGCGGCGTCACCCGCGGGTATGAGGCGTTTGTCACCGGCCAGTCGCCGGTCATTCTCCTGGACACCAAGTCTTTGGCTGACTCGGAGTCCAACGGCGCGCAAGCCAACGGCCTGAACTACATGGTGCCCGGCATCGTGGCGATGGCGATTATGCAGTCGGGCGTCTTCGTCGCCATCGCGCTCGCCACCCGCCGCGAGCAACTGATCCTCAAGCGGCTGATGGCCACACCCGTCACCAAGGGCACCATCCTCGCCAGCCAGGGCGTCTTCCGCACCATCATCGCCCTCTTGCAGACGACGATTCTGCTGACGGTGGCGGTGCTCGCCTTCCATCTGCGGCCGAGCATCGATCCGCTGCAATTGGTGCCGCTCATTCTCGTCGGGTCGGCGTGCTTCCTCTCGCTCGGGTTCCTGGTGGCCTCGCTGGTGCGCACCAACCAGGGCGCGCTGGTGACGGCGCAACTCATCAACCTCGGGATGATTTTCCTCGGCGGTGTCTTCTGGCCGCCGGAGATTATGCCGGCCTGGATGCGCGTAGTCTCGCAGTCGCTGCCGATCTATTACTTGAGCGACGGCTTGCGCGGCGCGCTGCTCGGTTTTCACACGCACGGTCTGGCGCTGAACCTCGGCGTCATGGCCGCGGTCGCCGTCGTCGGGTTCGTCATCTCGGCGAAGGCGCTGCGTTTCGAGCCCTAGCGGTCAGCGCCCGGCGAGCGCCCGCAACGCCGCCTGCCCGGCGAACGACGCCAGCACCCACACGAACATTGTCGTGAGGCCGATGCGCGCCGCCAGTCCAAACGCCTGTCCCGGCGTCAGGTGGAAGATGCGCTTCAGCATCGGCGTCAGCGCGATATAGCCGGCGGCACT
Source organism: uncultured bacterium (assembly GCA_964400165.1). Taxonomy (GTDB): domain Bacteria; phylum Armatimonadota; class Hebobacteria; order CAYNSX01; family CAYNSX01; genus CAYNSX01. The sequence continues at coordinate 13,036 of CAYNSX010000023.1, read as the reverse complement.
GCCGCCGAGCAGCGCAATCACGGTGAGGACCGCACCCGAAACGAGTGTGGAAGTTACGCCGATGACGGCAATCGCCCCGCCCACGAAGGCCAGGAAGGTGACCGTCGTGATGAGCGCCACCTCGCGCGCGAAATGCCGGGGCCGGCTCGGCAGCCCCCGCCGCAGGTGCCACCACACAACCGCCGCCAGCGACACGACCTGAAACGCCAGCAGGCCGGCCAGGAGCGCGGGACTGGCGGACGAGCCGTTCAACCTGGCTGCGGCGCCAAGGCCATCATTACGGCGCCCGCGATGATCCACAGCAGGATGGTCGGGATGCTGACTTCCATGGTGAGTTCATGCGCATACTCAAAGTTGAGGTCGAACGAACGGGAAGCCGATCCGTTCAGCGCTACATAGCCGGCGGTCAGCGACAGTCCGAGCGCCACCAATCCCATAAACGGCAGCGGCAGCAGCAGCAGAAATAGCCCCGCCACGATGCGCACCAATTCAACTGTCAACATCGTCACCCCGGTGCACTGCAGAACTGGCAGAATGAGGCCGCGCTTGTCGTTCAGTCCTCGGCGCCAGAAGGCCACGATGAGCGCCACGGCAAGAAGTGCCGCCCGCAGACCCACCCCGAGGAATCCCCCGGCTGTGAGCGCTTCGATGGGAGCCGAGAGCAGGCCGCCGGGCAGATTCACTGTCTAACCGCTGCGACTCGGGCCGAGCAGCGCCAGCGCGATGCTCAACGCGAAGCCGGTGCCCAGCAGACTCCAGATCACTTCCCACCCGGGCACTGCGGTGCGCGCCAAGCCCAGAAACGCCAGCCCCAGCCCAATCCAGAGGCCCGCGATGGCGATACCGGTCCCAATGCTCATCCGCACCCTCCCCCGTCACGATTCGGCGGCAGCGCCGAACGCCCTGCGGACACAGCGGCGGGGCCGCCCCCTGCATGCTCGGGACGGCCCCGCAAGTTCATGCGCGTCACGCCGTCGGCGGACGCGGCGGATGAGGCCTAGTTCTGCTCGCTGTAATCTCCCGCCATCGGGAGGTCATCAGCGATGCCCGACTGCACGGCGTCGAGCAGTCGTGCGACCAGTCGCTTGAGGTCGGAGACCTCGCGCCGAAGCCGGCTCACTTCGGCGTTCAGTTGCATCTCGCCATTCTGGTAGAGAACCAGCGGCATCGCTCTATCCTCTCTACCGCAGTCACCCAGGTCTGTCATTTCGCTCCTATTGTGACGCCAGAACGCCGTTTTGGTTCCGCGCCGGATGAAGATTCTGTGAAGAGCGAGCGAGGGCGGGGGGAATTGGGTTCGTTTCGCAAAAAACGGTTTTTGGCGGGCTGGTATGCTGCTGGCGACCCGCAGGAGGGGAAGATGCCGCTTGCTGCCTTAGCGAACGCCGTGTTACCGCTTGCCACCACCCTTGCCGAGGTAGACCCCGGGGTGGCAGTGCCCGACAGCGCCGACGGGTCCGGCGGCCTCCTGTGGTTGGGCGTCGTTGTCGGGGGCAGTCTGCTCCTGCTCGTCATCCTCGTCGCCCGCATTGCCGCCCGGAAGCGCAAAGAGCCGCCACCTTCGTCCTAGTCGAGCGTTGTGCCTGGCAGCTCATCGCAAGTCTCGGTAAAGCGTAGAATGAGTCGGTTTCAGGCCATGCACAGAAAGACACTTGAAGTAGGGCGGACAAAGGATCTTCGTGCGCGCGTCCTGCCGTACGCTTGGCTGGCATTTTCACTCCTGATTACGCGGCCCGTGCACGCTTGCGCGGAGTGGGATGAGATCTATGGAGCGCTTCAGTGGGATTCCGCAGGCGTGCTGCGGTACAACCTCGACGATGGCTGTCAGTACTATGCGTCGTTCGAGTTTCGGTCAGACGGGTCTTTGATACGTCGGATCGATGCCAAAGATGCCCCTGCGGTCTGGAAGGAAACGTGGGGGCTGTCGCCTGACGGTCGATACCGAGTCACTTTCGAGCGCAACAAGAACTCTGAAACGATCTGGTTGTCCCTTGCAGATGGTTCTCAGAAACACCGCGTAGTCCGGGGTGACAAGTGGCTGTCGGAACCCGTGTGGGCGCCGGATTCCAGACGACTTGCCTACACTACCGAGAAAGATGTGTTTGTCGTGGACACTGCCGGGGCCGTAGTCCGGCGTTTTCACCTTTCTGTCGAGTTTCCGGGCACTCTTCAATGGACTGCGGACAGTAAGCGACTCCTAAGCGACAACTATGGCAGTTTGCTTGTCTTAGATCTTGTGTCAGGGATGAAGCGAGTGATTTCATCGCGAAAGCAACCACTCGCTGTGGACCTAGAGATATCGGATGCGGTCTGGTCGCCTGACGGTCAAGTGATCGCATTTCGCGGGTTTGTAGGCGATGAGCCAAACCGAGACATCACTATCCTGCTTCTGGACTCCGACGAGAAGGGGCTTCGTCAACTCCCGATGCCGGCTGGCATGCATGCGAAATCCCCAGCGTGGTCCCCGCAAGGCGATCGTCTAGCGTTCGTCACTCTGGGTGCGAGCGGTGATGAAGTTTGGATATCCGATCTTACGAACGAAGCGACCCCTTTGGTGGCGATAACTCGCGAAGGAAAGTTCGTGAACTTGCAGTCTGGAAAACCTGTCCCTAGTGAATGGACTAGGGCAGCGTCGACTGCGTCGACTCCCTCTGTGAAGCCCCCAGGAACGGTGATGACACCGCGTGCAGCTGTCCAGCGGCGCCGTCCCCTGTGGTGGCTCGCCGCCCTCGCCGCGGCAGCACTGCTCGCCGCCACCGTGCTCACTGTCCGCCTCGTCCTGCGGAAGCGAATGGTGCCGCCGCCATAGTGAGAGTGACTTAGGAAGGCAGGGAGGCAGGAACGCAGTGACCGCCTTCCCGCCTCCCCGCTTTCCTGGTCCCTTGCTTAGAGCGTTTCCAGCGGTGCAAACGCCAGCGCCAGCCGCTTCACGCCTTTCGTGCGGAAGGCCACCGTCACAATGCAGTCCTCGCCCGTCCCCGTACAACTCACCACCACGCCGTCGCCGAATTTCGGGTGCCGCACCGCCTGCCCCGCCCGGAACGGCGCATCGATGTCCGACACCGGCACATCGTCCGAGTCCGCATCCGCCATCCGCGAACGCCGCTCGCGCCGGGCGCGAGCAATGATTTCCTGCGCCTCGGGGTCGGGCTCGCGCGTGATCGTGTCCCAATTCACCCGCTGCGGCGCGTGCAACCCCGGCAGCCCCTCCACCAATTCCTCCGGCAGGTCGCGCAGGAAGCGCGACGGCATATTGCGGTTGGTGTTGCCGTACAGCATCCGTGTCGTCGCCAATGTGAGATACAGCCGGTCGCGGGCGCGGGTCATCCCGACATAGCACAGCCGCCGCTCCTCTTCGAGGTCGTCGGGGTTCGGCGACATCGCCGCCCGCCCCAGCGGGAAGACGCCCTCTTCCATCCCGACCAGGAACACCGTGTCGAATTCGAGGCCCTTGGCGGCGTGCAGCGTCATCAGCGTCAGCGTCTCGGTCTCGTCCGCCGGGCGGTCGGCCTCGGTCATCAGCGACACCTGCTCGAGGAAGCGCCGCAGGGGAGGGTCGTCTTCGGCCCCCGTCTCACCGAACGCCGGCTCCGCCGCCTCGACGGGCAGCAGCGTCTCGCGCTCGAACTCCCGCGTCGCCGAGAGCAATTCGTCGAGGTTCTCCATCCGCGTCCGCGCCTGGATGCTGCCTTCCTCTTCGAGCATCCGGCGATAGCCGGTTTGCTCGATCAGGTCGCGGGTCAGGTCGGTGATCGACGCCGTTTCCGCCCGCTCGATGAACAGTTGCAGCAGCGCCACGAAGTCCGCCACCGCCCGCCGGTGCGACCCGGCGATGTCGGCAATCTCCCCGACCCGCAGCATCGCAGTAATCAAATCTACGCCCGCCGCGTTGGCGAATGACTTCAGCCGGTCGAGCGTCACGACGCCGATACCGCGCGCCGGCGCTTTCAGCGCCCGCTCCAAACTCACCGTGTCGAATGGGTTCGCCAGCACCCGCAGGTACGAGAGGATGTCCTTGATTTCTTTGCGCTCGTAAAACCGCAGCCCGCCCACGATCCGGTACGGCATCCCGAAGGTGAGCAGCACCTGCTCCAGCACCCGAGACTGGGCGTGCGTGCGATACAGCACTGCGCACTGCGACAGCGACCCGCCCTGGTGGCTCACCAGGTCCTCGACCGTGCGCGCCACGAACAGCGCCTCTTCGTGCTCGTCGGCGGCTTGGAAGCAGTGCGCCCGGTGTCCCCGGTCGCGGGCCGTCCACAGCCGCTTGTCGTGCCGCGTGGCGTTGTGCTGGATGACGGCGTAGGCGGCGTCGAGGATGTTCTGCGTCGAACGGTAGTTCTGCTCCAATTTCACAATCGTCGCGTCGGGGTAGTCCTTGGCGAAGCGCAGGATGATGCGCATATCGGCCCCGCGCCAGGCGTAAATGGACTGGTCGTCGTCGCCGACGACGCACAGGTTGTGCGACTGCTTCACCAGGTGTTGCACCAATTGATACTGCGCGAAGTTGATGTCCTGATACTCGTCCACCAGGAAGTAGCGGAAGCGGTCGTGATAGGCGGCGAGGATGTCGGGGTGCTGCTCGAACAGTTGCACCGCCAGACGGATCAGGTCGTCGAAGTCGGCGCCGTGATTCTCCCGCAGTTTCGATTGGTAGCGGTGATAGCAGCGCGCCACCTGCTCCTGGAAATACGAGAACGCCGCCGCCTCATAGGCGTGCGGGTCCTGCAGTTCGTTCTTGGCGCGGCCGATTTCGTTCAGCACCTCGTTCGGCTTCAGCGTGTCGCCGCTGATGTCGAGGTCACGGAAGACTTCCTTCATCAGCGTGCGCTGGTCGTCCTCGTCGAAGATGACGAAGTCGCGCGCCAAGCCGAGGCGCCCGCCGTCGCTGCGCAGGATGCGGGCGCAGATGGCGTGGAAGGTGCCGCAGAGCAGCGAGCGCGCCCGGGCGCCGAGCAGGCGGTCGAGGCGGTCGCGCATCTCGCGCGCCGCCTTGTTCGTGAAGGTGACGGCGAGAATCTGGTGCGGGCGGACGCCGTAATGCTCGATCAAGTAGGCGGCGCGATAGGTGAGGACGCGCGTCTTGCCCGAGCCGGCGCCGGCGAAGATGAGCAGCGGCCCGTCCTTGTGCTTTACGGCCTCCCGCTGCGGCTCGTTCAGGTCGGCGAGCAGCCGCGCCGCCCGGTCGGCCGGCAATCCGGCGTCAGCGAGGGCGTCGGGCTCAATGGCGGGCAGGGGCGAGAGGGGGGATTCCACGGCGCGCCGAGTCTAACAACGCGGCAGCGCGAGGGAAAGGCGTCAGTGCGGCGGCGGTGCGCTGGTCCCGGCCTTCTCTTCGGCGTCCGCCTGCTGCTTGAGTTTCATGAGGTGGGCGAGGATGCCGGGCGGAAGCGTGTAGTTGTAATCGAACGGCGTGCCTTGGAAGTGGAGCGTCACCTGCCCGCTGGAGTCCTCTGAATAGGTAAGGGTACCTTCCAAGGAATCAGAATGAGTAATCAGCTCGAATCGCCGCCTGATTTCGGGAGACAGCGGCTGAACGACACTTCGGAGATATGCTTGCCATACTTCGGTCATCACTGCTTGCCGTTGCGATGGCTCCAAGTCTTGCCAGAACAAGACATCCGAGCGAAGCAAGCGCCGTTGCGACGGTGTCAGCCGGTCGACCAGCAGTTCCCACAACGAAGTGCCACCGAGCCCTTGTTTCTCCTGCCCACTGGCCGCCGGTTGTGGAAGAGTTGTTGCGGCCTGCCGCCACGATCGCGGCGAGTACTCCTCATAGGCCGCGAGCACCGACTGAACCAACTGGTGGAGTGGTCGCGCCGGTAGGCTCGGCGCGAAATAGATGACTTGATGAGAAGCATACCAGGCGCCTCCGAAGGCTTCATTCAGATCTTGAATGGAAGCGAGACCACTCTTGGAACCGAGCACTGCCGTTCGGCTTCTGCGCGCATCGGGATTGTACGCGATGACATTCAAAGTCAATTGGTCCGCGAGAGCGCGGCACTCCTTGGCAAGCTCGACTGCCTTTGGCAAGTTAGGCATCGGCAGCGTCAAGCGCTCGAACAACAGCGGATCGAGGAACTGGCGCGCGAGCGACTCGGAGGTGCTTACATGTGCGAGGTCGAGTCCAGGCTTTCGCCGTAGTTTCATCTCATTTAGCGGCGCATCGCTCAAGTACCCCCGCTCCCGGGCGATGGTTCTGACGGTCTCAAACTTGGCCCGAAACTTTCTGTTGAGTGTCGCGCCTGCTGTTTCGGGGTCAGTTTGAATGAGGCGCATCCACTGTCTCTCAAGAAGGTCTTGAGCGCCATCACCGGGAAGCAGACCGAGATCCTCCTTGAGGTGTGCATGATATCCCGACCAACCGGCCCCCCCGCCTGCCCGTTGCATTTGCTCGGAAAGGCGAAAGTCATGACCGTCCCATTCAATCCAGGCAGCGTAGATCGCACCGGGGAGGTCGGCCCACAAAACGGGCGACTGGGAACTGGTTGTCATGCGTACACGGGCGTATGCATCGCTGGCAACAGATTCGCGGATTGCCTCCAACAGCGATTGGCTGGCTTGCGGAGAGAGCGCTGTCAAGTCCACCTGTTCACCGTCGAGGAGGCACTTCGCTTGTGCTCCTTCCAGTGCCCGAGCAAACGCCGCAAATTTCAAGTCCACCGTGCTGTCCCCGGTCTCGGGAACTTCGTTTGCCCCCATGCCTTCAGGGCCTAGCAGGTCCATGAATGTGCGGCCCATTCCATCCAAATCATCCGGCGCATGCGACAGCCGCAGCCACAGATTGGTGAGGTACAGCCGCCACTCGGCGTGCATGGAACCGGCAACTGCCTCCAGCACCTCCCACGCCGGCCGTTCCTTCACGAAGATGGCCAGGTGCTTCGTGAGCGCCGGTTCTTCGGTTTTCAAGCGGATTTCGTGCTCGTCTTCGAGCCACTGGAAGAAGTCGGCGACGGTGATGTCCTCGCGCTCGAGCGTGATGGGCTGTTCGAGATTGCGCCGCTTCGAGAGGTCGACCGGTTCGCCGTAGGACGGGTCTTTCAGCCAATCGGGGATGGCGGCGACCGGCGCCGCGAACGCGGCGACCAGCGCGACCGTCACTGTGAGTCGGAGCGCGGTGGCGATCAGGCCTCGTGGCACTGCCATAGGTCGCCTCCCCGCAGCCATTCTACCGTTCCGGGTAGGGATTCCCTTCCCTGGAGGCAAACAAGGACGATGATGAAGCGCATCCCTCTGCTGGTGGTCGCCGCACTGCTCCTCGTCCGCTGCGCGCCGGCCAAGCCCAGCCCCACGCAATTGCAGGCCGCCCGGCAAGCCAACCGCCTCGGCGTCGCCCGGATGCTGTGGTTCGAGCAGGGCTACCAGTACGCTATCGCCTCGTTCGAAGAGGCGCTCAAGGCGTACCCGAACTACTTCGAGGCCCGCTACAACCTCGGCCTGGCCCGCTTCGAGCGCGGCAACGAGAAAGACAAGCACGACTTCACCGATGCGCTCACCGAACTCGACCGCGCCGCGCGGCTGCGGCCCGATTCGGCGGCCGTCCACTTCACCCGCGGACTGGTGCTGATCAAACTGAACCGGCTCGACGAGGCCCTGGCGGCGCTGAAGAAGGCCCTCGCCGCCGACCCCGACGACCCCGATACGAATTACTGGGTGGGCGGCGTGCTTGCCGACCAGGACAAGCACGCCGAGGCGCTGCCCTTTTTGCAGCGCGCTGTCGAATTGCGCCCCGCGCGCCCGAGCGCCAACTACCGCCTGGCGATGTCGCTGCAAATCCTCGGCCGCGCCGACGAGGCCAAAGCCGCCTTCGACCGTCACAACCAATTGCGCACGCACCCGGGTCTCTACCCGAAAATCATCGAGTGGTACGGTGAACAGGGGAAGTATGCCCGCGCACTGGAGGAGCCGTTCACCGAATCTCCCGCCCCCGCGCCGGAGTCGTTGAGTTTGTCATTCAAGAACGCGGAAGACCACGGGTGGCCGAAGGGGAGTATCCCTGTCGAAGGAACAGAAGGCGAGGCGACCTTCGCAGTTGGCGACATCAACGGAGACGGCGCGCTGGATGTCGTCATTACGGCTGGCCGTGTGTGGGTCGCATTCAACGATGGCAAAGCGCACTTTTCAGAAGTGTCGGACAAAATCGGTTTGGCCCGAGTGCGCGGCGCTTGGGGTGCGCTGCTTGGCGACCTGAACAACGATGGCCGCCTCGACTTGTTCTTGCGCGGTGTCGGTCTGTTCCTCCAGGATGAGAAGGGCGTCTTCCGCAAGGCAAAGCTCCCCGTCAAGCCGGATGCCGATCATGTCATGTTTGTCGACCTCGACCACGACGGCGATCTCGAGATTGTGCTTTCCCGGGGAACTGGGATCATGATGAAACCGATCCGCGAGCAGCGGCAGGCGTACATGGACTACCTGGCAAGTCTCGTAGTGCATGTTTTGCGTAACCTTGGAAACGGTGTCTTCAGAGAGGCGACCGCGGAGTTCGGGCTCGAACACATCTACAATGTCACGACGGCCTGTGCCGCCGACCTCAACGGCGACCGCCTGACCGACCTCATCTTCGGCGGGCCAACCGGCATGCACTTTTTCTACAACGATTGGTCGGGGAAGTTCGTCAAGGGGGAGGTGAGAGACGCGCTGGCTGCCTTGCAGCCGATGTCGATGGCCGCGGCCGATGTCACGGGCGACGGCCGCATGGACATCCTGGCCGCGGATCCCGAAGGCACCTGGCAGTGCGTGAACGACGCCGGGCACTTCGCGCCGAAACAACTTTCGTCGGTGGGCGGCGCGCTGGCCGTGGCCGATTTCGACAACGACGGCTGGCCCGACATCGTGACCCTCTACGAAGGGCATCGACTGCACCTGCGCAATCACGGGCTTGGCGATTTCGATGAAATCCCCGACAACAGCGGCCTGACAAATGCAGGCGAATACCCACCGAACATGATTGTCGCCGACTTCGATGGCAACGGCTTCCCCGATGTGTATCACGGCGGCGTGTTGGAAGAACATGGCAAGACAGTTCTTCGAACGCAACTGGAACTCAACCAGGGCAACGCCAATCACTGGGTTCGCTTGCAACTCGAAGGCCAGGGCGACAGCGCCAGCAACCGCCAGGCCGTCGGCACCCGCGTCGAGGTCGTCGCCGGCCCGATTGCCCGCGCCGTCGAAGTGCAGTGCACCGAAAGCGCCGCGGCGACGCCCTCTGGCCCCGTCCTCGTCGGCATCGGCGCCCAGCCCGAAGTCGACTATGTGCGCCTCTCCTGGACGAGCGGCACGCACGCCGCCGCCCTGCCCGCCGCCCGGATCGAGACGCAGGCGCGGCCCGCGCAGCAGGTCGAGTTCGGCCCGGCGGGCGAAATCCCCGTCACGCCCGAGAACCGCAAGTATGTCACCATCGTCCGCGCCGGCACGACGACGCGCATCACCGAACTGGACCGCAAAGAATCGTCCTGCCCGCTGCTCTTCGCCTGGGACGGCACGCGCTACCGCTTCGTCACCGACATCCAAGGCAACAACCTGATCGGCGCCTGGCGCGGGCCGGGTGCCTGGAGCGTCGGGATGCCATCCGAATTCCTCAACATCAGCGATCTGGCGCCCATAACGCCGCGCGATGGGCGCTACAGTTTGCAAATCGCTAACCCGTGGCAGGAGGTGCTGCACCTCGATGAGGTGCACCTGGTCGCCGTCGACCATCCGGCGGGCGTCTCGGTCTGGCCCGAGGGCCGCTTCCAATTGCGCCCGCCGCCGCCCGCGCCGCTGCAACTCTTTGCGATGGACGAGACGCGCCCGCTGGCGCGCGTTCTCGATGCGCGCGGCAAAGATGTCACCGCCCTCGCCGCGAAGCGCGACCGGGAGTTCCTCCCCATCACGCCGCGCGGCGTATCGGGCTTCGCCGAGCCGTGGTCCTTCACGCTCGACCTCGGCGCCGTCCCCGCCGATGCGCCCGGCCTTTTCCTCACCGTCCACGGCTTCCTGATGTGGCCGCACAGCAACGACATCTACGCGGCCGTCGAGCGCCGCTTCCCGCTCTCCACGCCGTCGCTCGAAGTGCAGCAGGCCGACGGCCGCTGGCGCACCGTTGTCCCCGACACCGGCCTGCCCTGCGGCCTGCCCAAGACAATCGTCGTGGACTTGAGCGGCCTACTGCGGCCCGGCGAGCATCTGCTGCGGATGGCGAGCACTTTCGAGGCGTACTTCGACGAACTCCGCTTCGGCATTCGCCGCCGCGACGAACAGGTGCGCGTCACCGAAATCCCGCTCGCCGAGGCGACGCTGCACGAGACCGGCTTCCTCGAACCGCTCTGGCCGGGCGGCAAAGAGCCCGTCGCCTTCGAGTGGGGTCGCACCACGCCCGAACTGCTGAAGCCCACCTTTGTCGGGTTCTATTCGAAACTCGGCCCCGTCACCGAACTCCTCGCCGCGCAGGACGATGTCTACGCCCTCCCGCGCCCCGGTGAGGCCATCCAGTGCGACTTCGACGCGGCGAAACTCCCGCCGCTGCCCGCCGGCTGGACGCGCACGCTCATTCTGCACACCTGGAGTTGGGGCAAGGATTACGAGCGCAACAATGTCACCCGCTGGATGGTGGAGCCGCTGCCGTACTTCGGCATGACCGCCTATCCGCCGACGCAGCCGTACCCGCTCACCACCGAGCGCGCCCGCCTGATGAACCACTACAACACCCGCTGGGTCGGCCGCCCGGAGTGAACGACGGGGAACGGGGCAGGTGTAAAGTGTCACGGAAACATCAATGTCCCGTCACACATTCCCCGTGACACCTGACACGGCCGTTCTGATTGACACGCATTGCCACTTGAACGCCCCGGAGTTCGATGGGGACTTGTCCGATGCGCTTGCGCGGGCGCGCGCCGCCGGCGTCGCCGCCTGCATCATCCCCGGCTGGGACCTGCCGTCGAGCCGCCGCGCAGTGGAACTCGCTGATGCGCACGATGACCTCTGGGCGGCGGTCGGCGTGCATCCGCACTCGTCCGCCGAGTACTCCGACGCGGTGCGCGCCGACCTGCGCACGCTGTGCGACCATGCGCGTGTCGTTGCCATCGGCGAGAGCGGCCTCGATTTCTTCAGGGACTACGCCCCGCGTGATACGCAACTCCATTCGCTGCGCGCCCACTTGGCGCTCGCCGAAGAGACCGGCCTGCCCGTCATCCTGCACCAGCGCGAGGCGGCGCGCGACCTGCTCGACATGATGCGGGAACACCCCGCTGTGCGCGGCGTCTGGCACGCCTTTGAAGGCGATGACGCGCTGGCGGCGGCGCTCGTCGCCCGCGGCGATGTCGCCGGCCTCGGCGGCGTCCTCACCTTCGCCAAGGCCACCGAGCGCCGCCGCGTCGCCGCGGCGTTGCCCGCCGATCGCTTTGTGCTGGAAACCGACTCACCCTGGCTCACGCCGGCGCCGCACCGCGGCAAGCGCAACGAGCCCGCCTATGTCGCGCTGGTCGCGCGGGCGCTCGCCGCCGTGCGCGGCGTGTCCGTCGAACATGTCAGCGCGCAGGCGGCGGAGAATACGCTGCGTGTCTTCCCACGCCTGCGACTGCTCGCGCCCGCGGCGCGCTGAAAGGCCCCCGATGCCCTACCGCGAAATGACCAAGTGGCTCATCGACGGCGCCCGCGACCGGATGGTGGACTGGATCCAGCGCGTGCCCGTCGAGCAATGGGAGCAGCCCGGCCCCGACGGCGGCTGGTCAATGAAGGACCTCGCCGGCCATGTCACGCTGTGGAACGACATCTGCTGCGATATGCTCGAGCCCGTCCGCGACGGCCTGGCGCCGAAGCCCTGGCCGATGTCCGATGAGGCGGGGCTGCACAAGATCAACGCCGACGACATCGCCCGCCGCCGCAGCGATTCTGTTGAGACCGTGTGGAGCGATTTCGAGGTGAGCATGGCGCGGGCGCAGGACTTGATCGAGGCGCTCCCCGCCGACGCGTTCGAGCCCGGCGCCGACCCCCCCGACATCATCCGTTCCAACACCTACGGCCATTGGCCCGAACACATGGCGCAGTTGCGGAAACTGGTCAGGCACCTGCAACCATAAGGCGGACAACAGCAAGGAAACGAGGAAACAAGGAAACGAGGATTCGAGAGAGCTGCTCACCAATGCCGTCGTGCTGTTTCTTGAGACCCTGTTTCCTCGTTTCCTTGTTTCCTCGCTGTTGATGTTCTAGCTAACTGAACAACCCTGTCTGCGCCTCCAGCCCAAGATGCCGCAGAGCCAGCGGCGTGGCCTTGCGCCCGCCGGGCGTGCGGTTGACATACCCCGCCGTCAGCAAGTACGGCTCCACCATATCCACCAGCGTGTCGAGGTCTTCTTGCAGCGTCGAGGCCAGCGCCTCGATGCCGACCGGCCCGCCCGAGTAATTGCGCAGGATGGTCTCGAGATAGCGGCGGTCGAGCGGCGTCAGGCCGGCCTTGTCCACGCCCTCGAGTTCCAGCCCTTTCTCCGAGTCGGCGACGGTGACGCGCCCGGTCCCGCGCACCTGCGAATAGTCGCGCACGCGCCGCAGCAGACGGTTGACGATGCGCGGCGTCCCGCGCGACCGCTCTGCCAGGATGCGCGCTGCGTCGGCGTCGATGCCGATGCTCAAAATGCCCGCCGACCGCGTCGCAATCTTGCACAAGTCGTCAATCGCATAGAAATCCAAGTCGCGGAAGATGCCGAACCGCTCCCGCAGCGGCCGCGACAGCATCCCGGTGCGTGTCGTCGCGCCGACCAGCGTGAATTTTTCGAGCCGGTGCCGGTGCACGCGCGCCGACAGCCCGCTCCCGAAGACGATGTCCACCGCAAAGTCCTCCATCGCCGGGTAGAGCAGTTCTTCGACCGCCGCGGGCAGGCGGTGAATCTCGTCGATGAACAGCACATCGCCGCGCTTCAGGTGCGTCAGCACACTCACCAAATCGCCGCCCCGGTCGAGACTCGGCCCCGAAGTGCACACGATCTGCGTGTCCATCTCGCGGGCGATGATGAAGGCCAGCGTCGTCTTCCCGATCCCCGGCGGGCCGTGGAAGAGCGTGTGG
>CAYNSX010000022.1:0-39670 GCA_964400165.1 uncultured bacterium | reverse complement strand
GAGACCGGCGTGATGATCGGCGTCAGCGACAGCACCGTCTGCATCCGCCGGGTGATGCGCGTGCAGAGCTCGACGCGGGTCGCGGCGCTCATTTCGGCGACTTCTTCCACCTGCACCTCGATCGAATCGCGCCCGGCCAAGTGGTCCACCACCATCAGGAAGTGCGGCGAGAGTTCTGGGAACTCGCCCAGGATGCTGGCGATCTGCGACGGATAGATATTCACGCCGCGCACGATGACCATGTCGTCGCTGCGGTGGCGGACGCGCGCCATCCGCCGCAGCGTGCGCCCGCACGGGCACGGCTCCGGCAGTATGCGCGTCAGGTCGCGGGTGCGGTAGCGCAGCAGCGGCATCGCCTCTTTCGAGAGCGTCGTCAGGACGAGTTCGCCTTCTTCGCCGTCGGGCAGCACCTCTTCCGTGTCCGGGTCGATGACCTCGGCCAGGAAGTGGTCTTCGTTGATGTGCTGGCCGTTCTGCTCCAGACACTCGAACGACACCCCCGGCCCGATGACTTCGCTCAATCCGTAGTTGTCGATCGTCACGATGCCCAGCCGTTGCTCGATTTCTTCGCGGGCGCGGTCCGACATCGGCTCCGCGCCGAAGAACCCGACACGCAGTTTCAGCGTCGCCCGGTCCACGCCGAGTTCGTCGAGCACATCGCACATGTACAGCGCGTAGCTGGGCGTGCACGCCAGCGCCGTCGTCCCGAAGTCCTGCATCAACTCGATCTGCCGCCCGGTCGTCCCCGCCGCCGCCGGGATGACCACCGCCCCGACGCGCTCGCCGCCGTAGTGCAGCCCGAGCCCGCCGGTGAACAGGCCGTAGCCGAAAGCCACTTGCAGGACATCGCCCGGCCCGATGCCCCCCGCGGTGATGATGCGCGCCACGCACTCCGTCCAGATGTTCAGGTCGGCGGCGGTGTAGGCGCAGGTCGTCGGCTTGCCGGTCGTCCCCGACGAAGTGTGGATGCGCACCACTTGCGACAGCGGCACCGCCAGCATCTTGTAGGGGTACGCCTCGCGCAGGTGGTCTTTGACGGTGAATGGCAGGCGCCGCACATCGTCGAGCGTGCGGATGGCGTCGGGCGTCACGCCCGCGGCGTCGAGCCGCTCGCGGTAGAAGGGCACCGCGTCGTAGGCGCGCCGCGCCGCCCGCTGCACGCGCTCCAGTTGCAGCGCATGTAGCGCGGCCCGCCCCATCGTCTCGTGCGGGGCGTCCCACATCCGGGTCGCAGTCGAAATCGCCATCCCAGCGGCCAGATTCCTTGTGAGGGCGCGGGGTTCCTGGTAGGATGCGCCGGCTGGTTGCGCGGGAAGCATTCGGGACGCCGTCGGGCGTCTTTTCTTTGGGGTGGTCGCGGGTGTTGCAAAGGGGCTGTTGATGCCGGAAGCGCTCATCATCACCGGCGGGCGACCGCTGCGCGGGACGGTCCCGGCCGGCGGGAGCAAGAACGGCGCGCTCCCGATGCTCGCCGCCGCGCTCCTGGTGCGCGGCCGCTCGCGGCTCGAGAATGTCCCCCAGGTGCGCGATGTCGCGGTGATGCTCGACCTGATTCGCAGCGTCGGCTACACGGTCGAGCAGTCCGGCGGCACCGTCACGATCACCGGCGACACGCCCGCGCATTCCGAGCCCGACCCCGCCCTCGTCGAACAGATGCGAGCCTCGTTTTACCTGGCGGCGCCGCTCATCGCCCGGCTGGGCGCGGCGCGCATCTGCTATCCCGGCGGTTGCCGCATCGGTTCCCGCCCAGTGGATTACATCACCGACACGCTCGCCGCGCTCGGCGCGACCGTTGAAGCGGACGCGGCGTGCGTGCACCTGCGCGCCGCGCGCCTGCGCGGCGGGACGATCACGCTCGACCCCACATACCGCAGCCCGGGCGCTTCCTTCACGGCGGTGATGGCCGCCGCGCTCGCCGACGGTGTCACCACCATCGAGAACGCCTCGCTCGAACCCGAGATGGTCGCCTTCTGCGATTTCCTGAACGCCGCCGGCGCCCGCATCAGCGGCGCCGGCACGCCGACGGTTCGCGTCGAGGGCGTGAGAGCGCTGCACGACGCCGAAGGCGTCGTGCCGCCCGACCGCCTCGAAGCGGGCACGCTGCTGCTCGCCGGCGCCGCCACCCGCGGCGAAGTCACCGTCACCGGCATCCCCGGCTCCTCGCTCGAAGCGCTGCTTGCCGCGCTGCGCACCGCCGGCGCGACGGTGCGCGCTGACGCGCACGGCGTCACGGTGGCGCTCGGCGCACGGGCAAAGCCCGCCGACATCGAGACCGGCCCCTACCCCGCCTACCCCACCGATTTGCAGCCGCAGTTCGGCGTCGTCCAGGCGCTCGCCGACGGCGTCAGCCGCGCCGTCGAGGCCATCTACGACGGCCGCCTGGCGCACTGGGACCAACTGGTGGCGATGGGCGCACGCGTCACGGTCGGCGAGCGCACCGCCGTCATCACCGGCGTGCCCGAACTGCACGCCGCCGGCCTGGTCGCCGAGAATATCCGCGCCGGCGCCGCGCTGCTGCTCGCGGCGCTGGCGGCGAAGGGCACGAGCCGCCTCGCCGGTTATTCGGTCATCGCCCGCGGCTATGACCGCATCGAAGAGAAACTCCGCACCCTCGGCGCCGACATCACCGCGAACGAACCCGCTCGCACGGGAAGCGGCGTCGCATGAGCGCCCTCCCCACCCGCGACGAGGCGCTGGTGCTGTTGCACGAGTGGATCGCCAACGAAAACTTACGCAAGCATATGTACGCCGTCGAGGCCGCGATGCGCCACTACGCCCGCGCCGCCGGGCTCGATGGGGAAAGCGAGGCGCGCTGGGCGCTCGCCGGCCTGCTGCACGATTTCGACTACGAGCGCTTCCCCGACCCGCCCCACCATGTCACCGAGGGCATCAAGGTTCTGCGGGAGCGCGGCTATCCCGACGATGTCATCGAGGCCATTGCCGGCCACGCGCCCTGGACCGGCATTCCCCGCGCCACGCCGATGGCGCAGACGCTCTTCGCTTGCGACGAACTCTCCGGCTTCCTGGTGGCGATGGCGCTGGTGATGCCGACCAAGCGGCTGGCGGAAGTGCAGGTCGAGTCGGTGCTGAAGAAGATGAAGGACAAGTCGTTCGCCCGCAAAGTCAAGCGTGAGGACATCACCACCGGCGCCGCCGAATTGGGCCAGCCCGTCGAGCAGCACATTGCGAATGTGCTGGAGGCGATGCGCGGGATTTCGGCGACGCTGGGACTCTAACGCCCTCTCCCGGCCTGCGGCCACCCTCTCCCTGAAGTGGAGAGGGACGACCAGCACACCAGGATGCTAGTAGTCCCCTCTCCCAGATTGGGAGAGGGGCTTGCTCTCCGTAGCCTTGGCGAAGGAGAGTACGCGACCTGTCCTACGAAGCCCGCAGGGCGAAGTGGGAAGCGGGAATGAGGGCGCTAGACGCGATGCGGGGGATTGCGAGCACTCTCGGGCTGTAGGAGGGGCATTCCTGCCCCGACGGGTCGCCGCAAGAATGCGGCTCCTACTTCACACTCTCTCCACCGCTCAGCGGCGATGTGCCCCTGGATTTCAGTTCATACGCGGAGACACCAGAATCGGTCGCGATCACAATCAAATCAGCCTTGTCCTTCGAACGATGGACGGCGGCGATGGCGACGACCTCTTTGCCCGGCGCCCACACACTGACCGCCTTGCCGTCGCCGTCGAGAATGTGCACGCGGCTGTCAGCCCCGATGACCGCGAGATAGTTCGCGGTGTCGCCCAAGAAGCGGCCGAGCGCAAAGCGCCTCGCAACGAAGTGCCTCTTGCCCCCTAGCTCGTAGCGCCATCGCTCCTTGCCGTCCAGCTCAATGCAGAACAGGCGTTCATCGCCCCCACCAAACATTCCTGAGCCGAGTTTGAACATAGCGGGTGGCGCTGCGCCAATGCTCCCCGCAAAGACTTCCGTCCCGTAAGACATCGTGGAATCGCTTGCGATCTCTCCACCGCGCTGATCAACGATGTGAGCCACCCCGCCCGCCTCGGTGTGAACAATTTCTGCGGCTCCGTCCTTATTCAGGTCTGCAGCGTAAGCATCCCAAATGTTGCCGTGTCGCGTGGTCGTCCACCGCGCCCGACCCGTACCATCGACCAAGTGCAACCCAAAGCCGCCGTTGTACCCAACAATGACTTCGTCCTTGCCGTCCCCATCCACATCGCCGGTACAGAACGAAAAGATGTCTATCGCTCCGATGGGCTGGTATCGCCACAATTCGTGACCAGTGAGATCAAACACAATCAACGCATATCCTCCGCGTTCGTCGAGGACCAATTCCGGCACGCCGTCTCCGTCCAAATCCCCCGCCTCAATCCTAAGTCGATCGGGTATGTTCGAGATTGTGCGCACCGTCTTTCCAGTCGTTGGGTCGATCGCTGTCACCGCTGTCGGGTCAACGGATCTGCCCGAATAACCGTTGCACACGAGAAAGATTTCGCTTGTCGTCCCCTTCAGGGCGACCTCCGTCAGTGAATCGGCGATTGCGCCTGGCAACGACCACATCACGATCCACTCCGCACCCTCGGCGACCGCTGCTGTCGGCGCACTCTCTTCGCGCGAACCGAACGAACCCCCAATACTGGAGAAAATCAATCCAATCAGGATCAGGAATAACAATCCGAACAATCCGAAAAGGACTACGAGCGCGATGATTGCGCCGCGTAACGGCGAGGGCTGCGGCGGCGGCCTGTCGCCCGGCGACCCAGGGCCGCCAGGAGTCGGTGTGGGGGTTGGATACGGTCGCGCTTCGTCCCCCGTAACCTTGTCGCCCGCCCCAATCTGGGCCCATTGCCCTCCGCTGGTCATGGCACCTCGCCGCGGGGTGATTCGTGGCTAGGACCGATATCCCTATCTGGCCGCCAGGCCTGTTCAGTTCGCTGCGGAGAAAAGAACAGGCGTGACCGCCTGCGGTACCCGAAAAACCCTCTCCCCGACCTCCGGTCACCCCCACTCCCAAGTACTTGGGAGAGGGGACGCGGGAGAGGGTCAAGAGCGCGAACGCGGAGGCGAGTCTGGCAGGCAATGTGCCTGCCCCCCTGGTTATGAAGGGCAGATGCGGGATGCGACTCTGGCAGGCAGCCATGCTTCGCTAAAGCTTCGCAGGCCAAGAAGTGCCTGCCCCCCGAAATGCAACTGCGAGGAAGCGAGGATGCGAGGAATCTAGGAAGTGAGGGTTGTTGTACCCACGACCAACCATCCCAAGACCAACGACCCACGATCCGCAGTGCGCAGTTCCTACTAACTTCTAACCACTAACTCTTTCCCCGCTGTTACGCGTACTCCGCGATCAGGCCGTCGAGGCCGCCCTTTTGCGTGGCCATTGCTTTCTCGGAGGCCCAGGTGGCGCGCTCTTCGAAGGTCGGGCGCTCGGTGCGATAGAAGACGCCCAGGTGCGGGACCTCTTCGGTCAGCGCCAGGTTGAGCGCCTTCGCCTTGTCGCTCGCGTCCCAGTCCTCGGGCAGCGGGTGGACGATTTCCTTCCACGCCGCGTAGGTGTCGAAGAAGGTGACGCACGGGCTCATAATCTGCAGGAAGGCGAAGCCCTTGTGCTGGATGCCGTCCACAATTAGTTTCGTCAGTTCCTGCGGCTGCGCCGAGAAGCCGCGGGCGACGAAGGTGGCGTCGTGCACGATCGCCATCGCAATCGGGTTGATGGCGGGCTCGGACGAGCCGTAGGGCGTGGACTTGGTCTTGAAATCGGCCTTCGAGGTCGGCGAAGTCTGCCCCTTGGTGAGGCCGTAGACTTCGTTGTCCATCACGATATAGCAGACATCGGGGTTGCGCCGGGCGGCGTGCGGAAAGTGACCGGCGCCGATGGCGAACGCGTCGCCGTCACCGCCGACGCCCAGCACCGTCAGCTTCGGGTTCGCCAGCCGGACGCCGAGCGCGTGCGGCAGGACGCGGCCGTGGACGACATGCAGGCCGTAAGTCGAGAGGAATTCGGGCGTGCGCCCGCTGCAGCCGATGCCGGAGACGCAGACGACATCCTCCGGCGGCAAGTTCAGTTCCGACAGGGCCTTGTACAGCGAACTCAATACCGCGAAATCACCGCATCCCGGGCACCAGATCGGCTTCATGTGCCCGCGGTAGTCTTTCGGGCTGTAGTCGGCCATGGTGAACCTCCTGAAGGACTTTCAGAATCTCGCTCGGTGAGAACGGCAGCCCTTCCGCCTTGTTCACGCGGATCGGCCAGATGCCGTACTTGCCGGACAGCAGCGTCGCCAGTTGGCCGGAGAAGTTCATCTCCGGCACGATGAGGACGCGCTTGCCCTTCGCAAACTCTTCCACGATGTTGTCGGGGAACGGATACACCATCCGCAGATAGAGGATGTCGGTCTCGATGCCTTCGTCGGCGGCGAGTTGCGCGCCCTCGCGCACCGAGCCGGAAGTCGAGCCCCACCCGATGACGCCGATGTCGGCGTCGGGGTTGCCCCAGCGGCGCCACATATTCGGTTCCTTCGCCGCCAGTTTCAGTTTGCGGAAGCGCTTCTCGTTCATTGCGCGGTGGCCGTCGGGCGTGTAGCACGGCTCGGCGATTTCGTCGTGCTCGAGGCCGGTGGCGGCGTAGGTCCCGCCCTTCATCCCCGGAATGGACATCGGCGAAATGCCGGTCTCGGTCACTTTGTAGCGGCGGTAGATGTGGTGCCCGTTCACGCCGTTATGCAACTCTTCGGGCGAGGGCTTCAGGCGCTCGCGCAACTGCACCTTGCTGGGGTCGAAGGGCGTGACCGTGTGGTGGCGCATCGAGAGCGACTGGTCGGAGAGGACGATGACGGGACACTGGTAGGTCTCCGCCAGGTTGAAGGCGTCCACCATCACCTGGAAGCAATCCTCGACATCCACGGGCGCAATCGCGATGCGCGCCTGGTCGCTGTGGCCGGCGTAGACGGCCATTCCCAGGTCGCCCTGCTCGGTCTTGCTGGGCATTCCGGTGCTTGGCCCGGCACGCTGGGCGTCGAAAATGACCACCGGGATTTCCGCCATGCCGGCGTAGCCCATCTCTTCAACCATCAGGCAGAGACCGGGGCCGGAGGTCGCGGTCATCGCCTTGGCGCCGGTGTACTGCGCGCCGATGACGATGCCGAGCGACGCAATCTCATCTTCCGCCTGCACGACGCGCCCGCCGAACTTCGGCAATTCGCGCGCCAGCCATTCGAACAAGTCGGACGCGGGCGTAATCGGATAGCCGGCGAAGACCCGCACGCCGCCCGCCAGCGCGCCGAGGCCGGCGGCCTCGTTGCCGGAGATGACGATGCGCTTGCGGTCGTCGGTCGGCGGCTTCACCGGCGGCGGGATCAATTTTGGATAGTTCTCCGCGATGTAGTGGAAGCCGGCGTTGAGCGCGGCGTGGTTCTTCTTCACCACTTCCTCGCCCTTGCGGGTGAACTTCGAGGTAATCAACTGGCGCAGGAATTCGTCCGTCAGCCCCACCAGCGCCCCGGCGGCGCCAAGCGCCACCATGTTCTTCGCAATCCGGGCGCCGATCTGCTTCTCGGCGATCTCGCTCATCGGAAGCGGGATGGTCGTGCAATGGTCGGGCAGCGTGTCGTGGTCGGCCGGGTCGTAGACGATGGCCCCGCCGCGCCGGACGAGGTTGCCGTGCAGGCGGCAGGCCTCGGCGTTGAACGCAATGACGATGTCGATGCGGTCGCCGTGCGAGAGGATTTCCTCTTCGCTGGTACGCACCTGGAACATCGCCGGGCCGCCCTTGATTTCGGCGGGATAAGTGCGGAAGGTGAAGACCTCCTGTTTCGCCCGCGCCAGGGCGAGCGTCAGCAGTTCTCCGGTACTAATGACTCCCTCACCCCCCTCACCGCCGATGCGCACTACCAGGTCACGAATTGGCATAAGTGCTTGCTCTATCCCTTTCCGTCAACGGCACAAAGCGGCCGCGTGTTCCGGTGCTGCCCGTGCGCGGCGACCATAGGGAGTATACCACGGTCGCCGCCCCGGAACACGCACACGGCGCGTCCACAGACGCCCGCGCGAGCCAGATGGCAGGCCGCGATTCGGGCCGTGCGCGCCCCGCGCAACAGGAGCGACGCGCGCCGCCGCCGAACTTCCCTTGCGTGATCATCGGCGTCCCCACCGAGACCAAGGACGGCGAGGCGCGCGTCGCCCTGACGCCCGCCGGCGCCCAGGTCTTCGTCAAGCACGGGCATTCCGTTCAGCTCCAGGCGGGCGCCGGTGCCTTGAGCGGCCTCGCCGACGACGAATACGCCCGCCAGGGCGCGCAAATCGTCCCGACGGCCAAAGCGGTCTTCGACGGCGCCGACCTGATCCTCAAAGTAAAGGAACCGCTGCCGCCGGAGTACCCGCTGCTGCGGCGCGGGCAGGTGCTGTTCACTTATCTGCACCTGGCCTCGTCCGAGGAACTGACGCGGGCGCTGCTCGACTCCGGCGTCATCGCCCTCGCCTATGAGACGGTGCAAGTGAACGGCGGCCTGCCACTGCTGCTGCCGATGAGCGAGATTGCCGGCAAGTTGTCCGTGCAGGTCGCCGCGCACTACCTCGAAGCGCAGAACGGCGGGCGCGGCGTCCTGCTCGGCGGCATTCCGGGCGTCCCGCCCGCCGAGGTGGTCATCATCGGCGGCGGCATCGTCGGCGCGCACGCGGCGGCCATCGCTGTCGGCATGGGCGCGCAGGTGACCATCATCGACATCAACAACCAGCGCCTGCGCGAACTCGACGCCATGTTTGGCGGGCGCGTCATACTCGTCTATTCGACGCCGCTCGCCCTGGAGCGGGGCTGCCGCTTCGCCGATGTCCTGGTCGGCGCGGTGCTGGTGCCCGGCGCCCGGGCGCCGCGTGTCATCACCGAGGCGATGGTGAAGAAAATGAAGCGCGGCGCGGTCATCGTGGATGTCGCCGTCGACCAGGGCGGCTGCATCGAGACCATCCGCCCGACCTCGCACTCGGAACCGACCTACGAACTGCACGGCGTCGTGCACTACGCCGTGCCCAACATCCCGGCGCTGACGCCGCGCACCGCCACCCACGGCCTGACGAACGCCACGCTCTCCTATGCGCTCAAGATCGCCAACCAGGGCGTCGTGGACGCCATCCGCAGCGACCCGGCGCTCGCCAAGGGCGTGAACTTGTGGGAGGGCCGCATCGTGCACCCGGCCGTCGCCGCCGCTTTCGGCCGCCAAGCAGAGCCGGTCACCTGAAACCACAGCGGTATGGAGACCCTAGCCGAGAAAGAAATCGTCCGCTCCGCCCTGAAGGCGGTCGCGGGCCTTGTGGGACTGCCCTCATCCCAAATGTGGGTGGACTATGACCGTGAAGCGGATGTGCTGTACCTCAATTTTCGCCGTCCGCCGGTGGAGGCAGAAGGTGAAATGACCGAGGACGGCATTCTGGTTCGCCGAATGGGTGTAGAGGTCGTCGGTGTCACCATTCTCGACGCCTCGAAGCGCCTCTGAACCCGCTCCTCCACAACGAACCGCCTGCCTGCTCCTTGATTTTTCCGCCCACCGTCGTATAACAGGTGCGGGAATGGCGGGAATCGCAAAGTGATCGCCACTGGCGGAATTCAGCAGTTCGGAGGACTCACTATGTCTCGATGGCAGACTGTCATGCGCTTCATGCCCATGGCATTGGGTGTGGCGGTGGTGCTGGGTGTGGCCGGCAGGGTCGCGGCCTACGAGTCGTCGTATGGCGCCAAGCCGGCGACGGCGCAGGCGAAGTTCTCGGCCCGCGGCGTGTTTATTGACGCGTGCACTTGCACGATGCCGTGCGCCTGCACGCTGACCGGCCCGAACATGAGTTGCGAGGGCCTCGGCGCGTTCTCGTTCACCGGCGGCAACTTCAATGGGCAGTCGGTGGCGGGCGCCAAGGTCGCCTACGCGCTGGCGGCCGGCGATTGGTTCCGCCTCTATGTCGACGCCAAGGACCCGAAGGTGGCGAAGGCGGCGGCGGCCCTGATGGCCAAGGAATTCGAAGGGTTCGGAAGGTACGAGGGATCCACGCCGGCCAAGGTTGCCATTTCCGGCTCCGCAGGCAACTACAGCATCTCCGTGAATGACGGCAAGATCATGATGTTCACGACCAAGGCCGTGATGGGCGGTGACGGGAAGTCGCCGGTGATGTACAGCAACGCCCACAGCAAGCTGTCGCCCTCGTTCAAGCAGGGCACGGTCGTCTCCGGCTCCTACAAGGATGCCGGACACGCGTTCACGCTGAAGGACTCGAACGCCTACTTCAACGAGAAGGTGAAGTCCAGCGGCGCCTACTAACCCTGGCGGCGCACACTCCAGTTTCCGACGGAGCCCTGCTGCATCGCAGCGGGGCTCCTTTCTTTCACAACAGGGGGGCAGGCTTCCAGCCTGCCATCCTTGTTTCCTCGTTTCCTTGTTTCCTCGCGGTCGATCTGCCCCGGCACTGAAGTGCCGGGCTAACCTCAAACAGCAACTACGAGTGGTCTTGCGCCCTCGACTGAAGTCGGGGCACGAAGAATCCTCTCCCCCATCCCCTCTCCCAAGTACTTGGGAGAGGGGTGGCGAAGCCGGGGTGAGGGCGGGCGGACAGGGCAGGTGCCGCCCTGCGCCGAAGTCACGCGTGCATGATCTCCCTCCTCCACACGGCGGACCTGCACCTCGGCGTCCTCACGCACGGGGAGGAGAACAAGGCCACCGGCCTCAACACCCGCGTTGAGGAGTTCCGCGACACTTTCGATGAGGTCATGGATTACGCCATCGCCAACGACATCGACCTCTTCCTCTTCTGCGGCGATGCCTTCCATAAGACCGATCCCCACCCCGCCGCCGACTTGTACGCCCCGTTCATCGCCAGCGTCCGCAGACTGGCCGACGCCGGCATCCAGGTGGTACTGCTCGTCGGCAACCATGATCTGCCCGGCGACCCGCGCCGCCAGCACGCGCTGGCTCCGCTCGCCGCGATGGCGCTGCCGAATGTCTGGGTGGCCGACACGCCCGAGGCGCGCGTGCTCGACACGCGGCACGGCCGGGTCGTCGTCGGGGCGCTGCCGACGCGGCGCCGCTTCGGGGGCACCGACGAAGCGGCGCTGACCCGCGAGACGCGCCGCTACCTCGAAGAGTGCCTGAAGTCGTTCCGCGACCTGGCGCGGGCGGCGCGCGCCGAAGACCCCGACACGCCCGCCGTCCTCGGCGCCCACTGGCAGGTCGAAGGCGCCCGCGCCGGCGGTGAGCGGGAGTTGCCCCACGGGATGAAGATTGTGCTGCCGCTCGAATGGCTGCGCGACCCGACCTTCGATTATGTCGGCCTCGGTCACATTCACGCCGCGCAAGTGCTGCACCCACAGCCGCCGGTCGTGTATTCGGGCTCGCTCTGCCGCATCAACTTCGGCGAAGAGGCGGACGCGAAGGGGTTCTATGTCGCGCGCGACTTGCGCCCGGGGGCGCCGACCACCCCCGAGTTCGTTCCCGTGACCCGCGCGCGCCCGCTCGTCACGCTGCCCATCCCGGATGCTGCCGGTGATGTGACGGCGGCGATTGTGAACGCAGTCGCCGCCGAGTCCGCGCGCCTGCGTAACGCGATCGTGCGCGTCTGGGTGGAGGCGCGAGAGGCCGTCACGCACGAACCCGCCGCGGTGCAAGCGGGGTTCGCCGCCGCCGGCGTTCATTCGTGGCACTTGCGCGTCGAACGCATCGTCGCCGGCGAGCCCCGCGCCCGCGGCGGCGAAGTCCTCGACCGCACCGACCTCACGCCCGCGGACGCCGCCCGCGAGTGGTGGCGGGTGAAGGGCGTGCCCCCGGACGAGCAAGAGACGCTGCTGCGCCACCTCGAGGGTCTGCAACTCCGCGCTGCCCCCGGCCACGAACGGGCATCACGAGAAAACGGCGGGACCGCCCTACTCGAACTGCCGGCGACCGCCGAATCGGCGACGGCGCCGCCGCCGATCGTGACTTTTCGCCCGGTGCGCCTGTCAGTGACCAACTTTCTCTCCTACGGCGATGACCCCAATCTCGCCACGCAGCGCTCGCTCGACTTCGAGCCGCTGGGCGTCGCCTGCCTCGCCGGCCCCAACGCCGCCGGCAAGACCGCCCTGCTCGACGGCCTCACTTTCGCGCTGTGGAACGAGGCCCGTGCTCCCGCCCGCGCCTGCATCCGCCACGGGGCCGAGTCGGCACGGGTCGAATTCCACTTCGATCTCGACGACACGCGTTACCAGGTCGTGCGCGAAGTCTTCCGCGCGCCGCACAAGACCGCCCGCCTCGAACTCTTGCGGCTCGACGCGCAGGGCGCGGTCGAACAGCGCCTGACGCACACCAGCGCCCGCGAGACGCAAGCGCAACTCGACCGCCTGCTGCGCGTGTCGTACGAATCATTCGTCACCTCCAGTTACCTGCTGCAAGGGCAGGCGGGGCTGTTCACCGCGATGTCGCCCGCCGACCGCAAGCGCGTCCTCGGCGACATCCTCGGCCTCGAATCCTACGACGCCCTCGCGGTCGCGGCGCGCCTGCAGCACGAAGAAGACAAGGGTCGGCTCGCCCAGGTCGAGGACGACCTGGCGCGACTGCGCGAGCGCGTCGCGCGGCGAGAAGAAGTGGACGAGAGCGTGCACGCCGCCGACGCGGCCGCCGGCGCGGCGCGCGCCGCGACCGAGACCGCCGAGCGCCGCCTGGCCGACGCCCGGGCCCGCGCCACTGCCGCGCAGGCCGTCGCCGGGCAACTGGCCGAGCGCCGCCGAGAACTCGGCGCCATCACATCAGATCAGGAGCACTTGCAGGCGCAGCAGATTGAACTGCACATCGAAATCACCGAGCTCGAATCGCTCGTGGCGCGCCGCCCTGAAGTCGAGCGCGCACACGGCGACCTCCGCGCGGCTCAAGAACTCGTTACCGCGCTCGAAGCGCGGCGCGAGGACGCCCTGACCGCCGACCGAGCGCTCCAAGAACACCGCGCGGTGTGGACTGCCGTGCACACGGGATTTGAACAGGGCCGCGTCGGGCTGTCACGGCAACGCGGCGACCTGCAGGCCGCCGTCGCGCATGCGCCCGAGATGGAACGCAAGATCACCGAGACCGAGGCCGCACTTGCCGCACTGACCGTCATCGAACGCGAGCGCGATGCCGCAGAGCACGAGCGAGAGACGCTGCGCACGAAGATGGCGCAGCGCGGCGCCGAGCGGGCGCGCTGCGAGGAACTCGAGGCGCAGCTCGCCGCCCGCCTAGTGGCGTTGCGCGACGCGACGGCCGCCTGTCCGGTGTGCGCGAAGCCGCTCGCACCCGAGCAGCGCGAGCGCCTGGTCGCCGAGACGAGCGCTGAACTGCGCGCGGCAACAGATGCGCTGGCTGCCGCCGACTGCGGCACCGCCGCGGACAGCGAGGCGTCATCGGCGCTCGACGAGCGCCTCGCCGACCTGCGCACACGAGTGGCAGAGGCGCCACATCTGCGCCAGCGGCTCGGCGACCTCCAAAGCCGCTTGCAACACGCCCAGGATGCGCAAGCGACGCTGGCGCGCGTTGCAGCCAAACTCGCTGCCGCCGATGCCGAACACGCCGCCGAGCGCGAAACTTTCGAGCGCCGGGACGGCGCTCTCGTCGACGCGCTCGCCGCCATCGGCTTCGATGCCGCCGCGCTCGCCGAGGCGAAGCGCGCCCTCGACGCACTGCGCGCCGCCGAGCGCGACTACGAGCGCCTTGCCGAAGCCGAGCGCCTCTTGCCAGCGCGCCGCACTGCATTGTCCCGCCTCGATGTGCAGATTCGCAAGAAATCCGCCCGTCACGCCGACCTCACGCACGCCCTCTTGGCACTCGAACAACAGGCCGGCGACCTTCCGGCGCTCGCCGCCGCTGTCAGCAGCGCCGAAGCGGCGCACGCCGCGGCAGGCGCCGACGAACGCGACGCCATCGCACTGCTGGCCACACTCCGGAGCGAACGCGACCGCCTCGAACAGCAGGCTGCCGAAATCGAAACCCGCCGCGCCGACATCGAGCGGCTGCTCGCCGCCGCCGACGCCCACCGCACCCTCGCCGAAACCTTCAGCACGAAGGGCGCACCCGCCCTTATCATCGAGCGGACGCTGCCTTCGCTCACGCTGGCCGCCAACCGGGTGCTTGACCGCCTGACCGACGGCGTCATGCGCCTGCAACTTGCCGCCACCCGCGAAACGCAGCGCGGCACCGAACAGGAGACGCTGCAAATCGAAATTTTCGGCGACAGCCCCGAGCCGCGGCCCTATGAACTCTTGAGCGGCGGCGAGAAATTCCGCGTCGACTTCGCCCTGCGCGTCGCACTATCGCAATTCCTCGCGCAGCGCGCCGGCACGCGCCTGCAAATGCTGGTCATCGACGAGGGCTTCGGCACGCAAGACGCCGAAGGGCGCGACAATGTCCTCGATGCGCTGCGATCAGTGGAGAGCGACTTCGAGAAAATCCTCGTCATCACCCATGTCGAGGAAGTGAAGGATGCCTTCGATTACCGCATCCTGGTCGCCAAAGACGACCGCGGCAGTCTGCTGACAGTCGTGACCGCATAAACGACGAACGACCGTTTCACGTTTCCCGTTTCCCGTGTCACGGGGGTTCTGGTCGGGGTGGGCGGACTCGAACCGCCGGCCTCTGGCCCCCCATGCCAGCGCTCTAGCCAAGCTGAGCTACACCCCGACCGGGAACAGGAGGGTAGCACACGCAAACAGTGACCGGGGAGGCGGGAACGCAGGGAGGCGGGGAAGGAAGCGGGCGTCGGGCAATTCCCATTCACCATTCACCGTTCACCATTAACTACTAGATTGTGACTCATCCCCGTCCTTCCGCGGCATCGAGCGCGCACGCAGCGCCCGGCCCAGTTCCCGGTACTGCTCCGTCGCGGCGAACTCCGACAGGTCGTGCACCTGCTCGTTCAGTTCCTTGTTGCGGGTGAGGAACCGGCTCATCTTGAAGTGCGCCGACACGCGCGACTCCTCGACGCCGCTCGTCGACGGCGCCGCCTGAAACTGCTCGACCTCTTCCACCACCACCTCCGACTCCGGGTCGCGCAACACCGCCAGTTTCAGCGCCGCCGCCGCGACGACGCGCGGGTCGCCGACCAGCAGCGTGGCGATGCGCAGCCCCGTCCGGCGCGCCGCGTGTTCCCACGCCCCCAGCCCGAGCACCAGCGGCCAGAGCGGAATCGCCAGCGTCATGCGCAGCAGCCGGTGCGCGTTGCGCACCCGCCGCCGCAGCGCCAGCCAGGGGCGGTGGCCGGCGGCGATGTGGGCCATCTGCACCGCCAGCAGCGCCCGCACTTCGACGGGCTGCAGCAGATCGCGCACCCGCTCGGTAATGACAATCAGGTCACCGAGCGTCTCCGTCGCCGCCGGGCCGGGCGCCAGCACCACCGTCGGCCGTCGCTGCAACAGCAGCGCCCGCGCGAACCGCTCCAGTGCGATCGAGAGTTCGCTCCCCGGCGGCGGCACCACCCGCCGCCCCAGGCCGCGCACCTGCCCGATCTCCAAACTGGGGATCACCATCGTGAAAACGAACAGGGACAGCAGAGTCAGGCCGAGCAGCGCATACGACCCCACCCGCAGCGCGGACACATACCATAGCCACGCCAGCAGCGCCGACATCCCCAGCCCCCAACCGAAGAGCGCTACCGTGTAGGCCTCCCCTTCCCCCGGCGCTCGCGCCGCGTCCAGTTCCGCCGTCTGGCGGCGGCGCTGGACCTTAACCCGCTTCGCCATCCGCCGCCGCCGGCAGTCTCGTGACGCGTATCAGCGCAATGCGGTGCGGATCCACTCGCTCGATGCGGAACCGCAGCCCGGCGCACTCGACCTCTTCGCCCGCCTTCGGAAAGTGCCCAAGGAGTTCCAGAATCAAGCCGCCGATGCTGTCGTAGTCGCCCTCCGGCAGGGTGACATCGAAGCGTTCGCTCAACTCTTCGGCGGGCGCGCGGGCGTCCACCAGCGCCGTCTGGCGGTCGAGCATCTGCACCATCGGCGGCTCGGGGTCATACTCGTCGGCGATTTCGCCGACGATTTCTTCGAGCACATCCTCGGTGGTCACGATGCCGGCGGTGCCGCCGTATTCGTCGATTACCACCGCCAGCCGAACGCCCTCGCGCTGCATTTCCTGCAGCAACTGCCCGACATTTTTCGATTCAGGAACGAACATCGTCGGCCGCAACGCCGTCGCCACCGGCGTCGCGCCCTGGCCGGTGCGCAGCAGGTCGACGACATCGGGCGCGATGACGATGCCGCGGATGTCGTCGCTGCTGGCGCCGAATGCGGGCAGGCGCGAGTGGCCGTGCTGCAGCATCAGCCGCGCGGCTTCATCCACCGGCGCCGCCTCCGCCACGGAGACCATATTCGTGCGCGGCGTCATCACCTCGCGCGCCACCTTGTCGCCCAGTTCGATGGCGCCGTGAATCATTTCCGTCTCGTGCGCCTCGATGTCGCCCGTTTCCTGGCCGGCCTCGACGAGCAGTTTCAGTTCCTCGCCCGTGAGGCGCGCGTGGCGCGGCTCGGCCCGCCCGCCCAGCAGCGGGCGATACACCCAGCGCACCAAGAACCGCGAGACCCGGAACAGCACATGCGCCACCGGATGCGAAATCTGATACAGCGCCCACACCGGCCGCGCGATCGCCAGCGCGGTGCGTTCCGCGTGATAGACGGCGCGCGTCTTCGGGATGACTTCGAAGAACACCAACAGCACGATGACCATCCCGGCGATGGCATAGCCGATGTACGCGTCGTAGCCAAGCAGTTTCACCAGGTCCACAAACACGAAGGCGGAGACCACCATCCCCAGGTTGAGCAGCGCGATGCTGACGATGAGAAATTCTTGCGACCGCTCCTGCAAACGACGCAGCACGAGCGCCTGCCGGTGCCCTTGTTCCGCCAGCCGGTGAATGCGCGCCCGGTTGGCCGACAGCACCGCCGCCTCCGCCAGGGACGCGAAGCCCACCAGCAGACAACTGATAACGAGCGCCCCGATTTCCAGCCCCAGCCGGGCATCGAGCAGCAGTTGGCGCAGGTCCATTATGCGGGCGCCCCCGGCGAGGCGCCGTCGTCC
Source organism: uncultured bacterium (assembly GCA_964400165.1). GTDB lineage: Bacteria > Armatimonadota > Hebobacteria > CAYNSX01 > CAYNSX01 > CAYNSX01. The sequence goes on along the minus strand of CAYNSX010000022.1, from coordinate 22,670 downwards.
CCCGCCGGCGCCGGCGACCGCTCCACCAGCACCCGCAGGATGCGCCGCCCCTTCATTTGCTGCACGCGCACCGTCACGCCGTCGATCTGCACCGACTCCCCGACCGTCGGGAAGCGCCCCAGGTGGTGCGTCACCAGCCCCGCCACTGTGTCGTACTCCCCCTCCGGCAGCGGCCAGTGGATGGCCTGCGACAACTGGTCCACCGACACCGAGCCCTGCACCTGCCAGTGGCGGTCATCCACCGCGCTGATCGGCGGCTGCACCCGCCCGAACTCCTGCCCGATTTCGCCGACGATTTCTTCGAGCAGGTCGTGGAGCGTCACCAGCCCGCCGGTGCCGCCGTACTCGTCGAGCACAATCGCCACCGTCTGCCGCCGGGCGCGGAAATCGCGCAGCAACTCGCTCACCCGCTTGCTCTCGGGCACGAAATAGGGCCGGTGCACCAGGTGCTCGACCGGCGTCCCGAGCGCGCCGTCGAGCAGATGCGGCATCGCGTCGCGCATAAAGAACAGGCCGATGATGTGATCGATGTTTTCGCGGTAGACCGGCACGCGCGTCACGCCGCTCGACCGCGCCACGGCAAGCGCTTCGCTCAACGGCGTCTCCGCCGGCACCGCCACCAAATCGCCGCGCGGGACCATCACCTCGCGCACCACTGTATCGCCGAAGTCGAAAATGCTGTGAATGATGCGCCGCTCCCGGTCGGGCAAGCCGCCGGTGTCGGTCTCCAGCGTCAGCAGCGCCAGGATTTCGTCCTCGGTCACCGCGTGTAGCGTGTCCACCTGCCGGACGCCCATCAACCACAGGACGCCCTGCGCCGCCCGCGACAGCAACCACACCGGCAGCCACAGCACGGACGAGGCAATCACCGCCGGCCGCGCCGCCAGCAGCGCTACGCGTTCCGAGTTCGCCACCGCATAGGTGACCGGCGCCAGTTCCGCGAAGAGCAACACCGTCAGGAACACAATGACGCCGGCGACTGCCACGACGACCCCCCCGCGCGGGTGCGCCCATTCCGCCATCAGCGCCTCGGCCGTGTAGTTCAGGCCCGTGATCGTCAGCAAGACAGTCGAGAGCACGACGCCCGGCGTCTCGAGCATCCGCGCTGCGACGCGCGCCGACCGTGAGCCGCCCTCGGCCAGCGCCCGCAGCCGCAGTTTGCCGACCGCCAGAAACCCCACCTCGGCCGCCGCGAAGAACCCCGACATTCCGAGCAGCGCCGCGATGACGACGAGCACCACCAGGTCATCGGGCGTCATCTCACAGCGTCCGGAGCATCAACAGAATCAAAGCGATCACCCCGGCCAACAGTGCGCCGCCCGCCACCTCCCAGAAACGGTGCACCCCCGTCTGAATCCGGCTCTGCGCCACCAAGACCGCCAGCAGGAACGCCAGCCCAATCACCACCCAGCTCTTCGACACGAACACCACCCCGAAGAAGGCCAGAAACGCCAGCGTCGCGTGCCCGCTGATGATGCCCCCGCGCAGCATCGTCCCGCGTTGTACCACCGCCTTCACCAGAATCACCACCAACAGCCCGGCGATCAGGCCAAGCAGGCCCAGGCGAATCCTGTGCGGCTCCAGCGGGGCTTCGGCCGTCGGCCAGTCGCCCACCAAGTTGTGCTGCATCAGCACAAAGAGGATGACCGTGAGCGCCGTCGCCAGCGCCGCCATCACGCCGCCGGCCGCCGTGTCCTTCGCGCGCCGCGCCTGCGGGTCATACCGATTCGCCATCAAGTTGACCGTCGTTTCGATGGCGCTGTTCATCACTTCGGCGGCCACCACAAAGCCAATGGCGAAGACGATCAGCGCCAGTTCCAGCAGCGAGGCGCGCAGCGCCGCGGCAATGCCCATCACCCCGAGCGACAACCACAGGAAATAGCGCAGGTTGCGGTGCTCCCGCACGGCGCGCGCCAGGCCGTTATAGCCGTTGCGCAACGCATTCACCAGCGGCGTCGCTTTCATCGGCTGGTCGCCTCCGCGCGCAGCGCGCGCAGGATGGCGCCCGCCCGGCGCTCCATTCGGGCACGGCCCGCGGGCGTGCCGTCGCGCCAGCCCGCCAGGTGCAGCGCGCCGTGCACGGCGAGCAATTCGAGTTCGTCCGCGAGCGCTTGGCCGAACGCGCGCGCTTGGCGCTGCGCCGTCTCGGCCGAGAGCACGATGTCGCCGATGAGGGCGCCATTGCGCTGCGGAAAGGCCAGCACATCCGTCGGCCCCACAGACTTGCGCCAACGCCGGTTCAGCGCCGCCATCGCCTGGTCGTCCACGACCAGCACGCTGACTTCGCCCGCCGCGCGGCCTTCGCGCTGCAGTGTCGCGCGCACCGCGCGCTGCACCCGCCGCACCGGCACCCGCCGCGCCGTCTCCCGGCGCACCAGCACGGTGACCGCGCCGGTCCGCGCGGGCAGCGACTCGCTGGGGGGCTCTTCCTCCGCCGGGCCGGCGCTCATGGCGCGGGCATCTCTCGCGCTTGGTCCTTTGCGCGCTTCTCCCGCTCGTAGGCCTGAATGATGCGCTGCACCAGCCCGTGCCGCACGACATCCTGCTCGGTGAACGCGACTTGCACAATCCCGTCGACGCCCTGCAGCAAGGCGAGCGCGTGGATGAACCCCGACGGTTGCGTGGCGGGCAGGTCAATCTGCGTGACATCGCCGGTGATGACGGCCTTCGAGCCGAACCCCAGCCGGGTCAGAAACATCTTCATCTGTTCCGGTGTCGTGTTCTGCGCTTCGTCGAGCACGATGAACGAATCGTTGAGCGTGCGCCCGCGCATAAATGCCAGCGGCGCCACTTCGATCACCCCTCGGTCCAGCCAGCGGTGGAAGAGGTCGAGCTCGATCATGTCGTACAGCGCGTCATAAATCGGGCGCAGATAGGGGTCGACCTTCGCCTGAATGTCCCCAGGCAGGAAGCCGAGGCGCTCCCCCGCTTCCACCGCCGGGCGGCACAGCACCAGGCGGTTCACTTCCTTGCGCTTCAGGCACGCCACCGCGGTGGCAACTGCCAGATAGGTTTTGCCCGTCCCCGCCGGCCCGACGGCCAGCACCAGGTCGTGCGCCATGATGGCATCCACATACGCCGCCTGCGACGGCGACCGCGGGCGGATCTGCTTGCCGCGGTGGCTGACCAGCACCACGCCCTGTTGGTCCGCGGCCGGGTCCTTCGCCGCGCCGTCGCCAAGTTCGCGTAGCAGGTCGCGCACATCGGCGGGAGTCGGCACCTGCCCGACGCGATGCATCTGCATCAGCCCGTCGAGGATGTGCTGCGTGCCGCGCACCTGCGCGGAGGTTCCCTCGATGCGCACATCGAGTCCGCGGGCCGAGACCTTGGAGTGCAGGGCGCGTTCGATCAGGCGCAAGTGCTCGTCATGCAACCCGAACACGGCGGCGGCTTCTTCGTTGCTGCTCAAGGTCACGCGGGCGGCAGCGGAGTCCGAATCAGGCATCAGCTAGCCGAGCGCGCTCGACAGGAGACCGCGCGAATCGTGGCAGACGACTGGAGGGACTGCGGGCACCGCCCTAGGAGCGGCGCATGGCGGCGCGCCGGCGCCGGCGCTCCGCGGCCGCGGCTTCGCGGCGCTTCCGATCGCTCGGCTTCTCGTATCGCTCGTGCCGCCGGTAATCTTCCAACACGCCCGATTGTTGCAGCAGGCGCTTGAAGCGCTTCAGCGCATTGTCGATGGGCTCATCACGACTGACTTCAATGACCGGCAATGACCTCACCTCTTTAGGGTCGAGTTGGTGGGCGGTGATTATACCGTCCGCCCCCGCGCCTGCCTACTGGCCCGTTTGTGGTGTTCCGGGTGGCCTTCGGCGGGCGATTTGGCGTAGGATACCGCCGCCCCGTGACCGCAAAACGCTGCCCTCACTGTTCCCAATCGTCCTGGCCACTACTAGGCGTCCTGGCGCTGGGTGTTGCCGGTTGCGGCGGGCCTGCACCACGCCCGGCCGCGCCGCCCGCGGCGCCGCCACCCCTCCCCCGCTTCACCGATGTCACGGCGGACGCCGGCCTGCGCTTCCAGCATATCACCGGCGCCTCGGGACAATTCTGGGCCGTCGAAGCGATGGGCTCCGGCTGCGCAGTGCTCGACTTCGACCAGGACGGCTGGATGGACATCCTGCTGGTGAACGGCGGCGCATTGCCCGGCTACCATGGCGATCCGCCGCGCCCGCGGCTGTACCGGAACCTCGGCAACGGACAGTTCGCTGATGTCACCGCCACATCGGGACTGGTGGTCACGACCTACGGGATGGGCGCCGCGGTCGGCGATTACGACAACGACGGCTTCCCCGACATTTACATCACGGGCGTGCACCGCAGCCAGTTGTTTCATAACGAAGGCGATGGCACCTTCACTGATGTCACCGCGGCCGCCGGCGCGGCGAATGCCGGCCAGTGGGGCACGGCGTGCGCCTGGTTCGACTACGACCGCGACGGCTTCCTTGATCTCTTTGCCGGCAACTTCCTTGACTATTCGATCGACAAAGAGCGCGCGGTCCGGGCCCGCGTCCCCGACCTGAAGACCTACTTCCCCGGCTTCTACGAACGCTCGCCGCCGCGCCTGTATCGCAACAACGGTCACGGCGCCTTCATCGATGCCACGCACGGGGCCGGCCTCGGCGAACTCCGGATGAAGGCGCTGGGGGTCGTTGTGTTCGACCACGACGACGACGGCTGGCCCGACCTGTTCATCGCCAACGACGGCTATCCCAACGAACTGCTGCGCAACCGCCGGGATGGGACTTTCGAGCCGCTCGGGCGCGAAGCGGCGGTCGCTTATGACCTGGTGGGCCGCACGCGCTCCGGCATGGGCGCCGACAGCGGCGACTACCGCAACCACGGCGCCGACGCGCTCACGGTCACCAATTTCGCGCAGGAACGCATCGGTCTGTATGACCGCGTCAGTACTTCGGGTTATCGCGACATCGCGCGGGAGGCCGGCCTGGCAGTGCCGACCAATCCGTATGTCGGCTGGGGCGTCCGCTTCCTCGACTTCGACCTGGACGGCTGGCTCGACCTCGCCGTCGCTAACGGCCATGTCCTCGAACAGGTCGTTCCCTACTTGCCCGGAGACGAGTTCACGATGCCCTCGCAACTGTTTCGCAGTGAGCGCGGCGAGCGCTTCGCCGAAGTGACCGCCGACGCCGCGCCGGCGCTGGCAGAGCGGAATGTGTGGCGCGGACTCGCCATCGGCGACTTCGATAACGACGGCGACCCCGACCTGCTCCTCACCATCAACGGCGGGCCTGACAACACCGGCGGCGTCCGCCTGTTGCGCAACGACCAGCACAGCGGGCAGCATTGGCTCGGCGTACGGGCACTGGTCGGAAGCGACCGGCCGCGCGACGCCCTCGGGACTCGCATCCGCGTCACCGCGGGCGGAGTGACGCAGGAGCGCTGGGTGCGCTCCGGGTCGTCGTACTTGTCGGAGTCCGACCCGCGGGCGCTTTTCGGCCTCGGCAGCGCGAACCGGGTCGAGCGCATCGAACTCCGCTGGCCCGACGGCGAGACCACGACCGTGCCCGACACCCAGCCCGACGCGTACCTGATCGTGGACCGCCAGCGCGGCCTCTTGGCCCGAGTTGCGCCAGGGCAGGCGTGGCGGGCGCCGCGGTGAGTTGCCGGAATCGGGGAACATTCCACCTGTCGCCCGGCACGCATCCGCCGGGCCGCCCTAGTCGTCTATGCTGGTGGCACGCATCGGCGTGCCCAACCCCTGCCGCCGGGAGCCGCGCCGCGTGTCGCATCGTAGGATTTCCAACCTGTCGCTGAACGCTCGTATTCTTCGGATGGCCCTTGGCATCGCCGCGGCCGCGACGCTGCCCGGCTGCGGCGGGAGTGGCAGCGCGACTGTGACCAGCGCTCCGGCGCCGGCCGTGCAGCCGACGCTGACCTTCACCGACATCACCGAATCCGCCGGCATCAAGTTCATCCATGTCTCCGGCGGCTACGGCAAGAAGCTGCTGCTCGAACCGATGGGCGCCGGCTGTGCGTTCCTCGATTATGACCGCGATGGATGGCTCGACATTCTGCTGGTGAACGGCGGCCTCTTCCCGCGCTCGAAGAAAGTCCCGGCGCCGACGATGCTCTACCACAACAACGGCGACAGTACATTCACCGATGTCACCGCAGCATCCGGATTGAAAGTTACAACCTATGCGATGGGCGTCGCGGTCGGCGACTACGACGGCGACGCGTGGCCCGACATTTACATCAGCGGGTATGACCACGGGCAACTCTTCCGGAACGCCGGCCAAGGTACATTTGCAGAGGTCACCGCCGCCGCGGGCGTGGCCAACCAAGGCCACTGGGGCACCAGCGCCCTGTGGTTCGATTACGACCGTGACGGCGGGCTCGATCTGTTGATCGGCAACTATGTCGAGTATTCGATCTCCCTGGACGAGAAACTCTTCGAGCGCTTCGCCCGCCCTAGTTACGGCGACCCGGTCAACTACCCCTCCGAGCACCTCACGCTGTACCGTAACCGCGGCAACGGCACCTTTGAATCCGCGTCCGCCAAGGCAGGGTTGGCGGAGATTCCAGTCAAGGCGCTGGGCCTGGCGATGTTCGATTTCGATGATGACGGCTGGCCCGATGTCGCTGTGGCCAGCGACCAAGTGCCGAACTCCCTCCTGCACAACCAGCAGGATGGAACTTTCGCGGAGATGGGCAAGACCGCGCAGATCGCCTTCAGCCGCGAGGGCAAAGCGCGCGCCGGCATGGGCATCGACACCGGCGACTTGGACCACTCCGGCCGCGAGGCCGTGGCGGTGACGAATTATCAATACGAGCGCACCGCGCTCTTCGCGCCGGCCGCGGGCGGCGCGTTCAAAGATGAAGCCGACACCGCCGGCATCGGCGCGCCGACGCACCAGTTGCTCGGCTGGGGTATCCGCCTGCTCGACATCGACAACGACGGCTGGAAAGACCTCGTCCAGGTCAACGGCCACTTCATGGAAGATGTCGCGAAGTATCACCTCCAGGGCACCTGGGAGATGCCCGGCGTGCTGCTGTGGAACCGGCACGACCGCACCTTCGCCGATGTCACCGGCGCCGTGGCGCCCCCGTTCATCACCCCCCGCCCCTATCGCGGCCTGGCGGCCGGCGACTTCGATAACGACGGCGACTTTGATTTGCTGGTGACACTCAATGGCACGCTGCGCACCCAGCAATCGGCGTTTCTGTTGCGCAACGACGGCGGCAACGCCCGCCGCTGGATTCGCTTCGTGCTAGTCGGCGATGGGAAGAACCCGATGGCGCTGGGCGCCCGGGTGCGGGTCACTGCCGGTGGCTTTACCCAGCAGGACTGGGTGCGCGGCGCGTCGTCCTACCTCTCGCAGAGCGATTCCCGGCCGCTGTTCGGCCTCGGTGGTGAAACTCGTGTGGAACGGGTAGACATCCGGTGGCCGGACGGTTCTGCCGGACCTCCCCTAGAACGGCTCGAAACAAATCGCACCTATGTGGTACAGAAGGGCAAGGGCACTATTACGGTCGTGGAGCCGGGACAGCCGGTTCCGTGGCCGACGGCGGAATCGCCGCCGCATTGACGACGCCCGCAGAACGGTGCTAGCATTTTGACACGGAGTAACCCCCAGTGACTTCCCTGCAAGACTTCCGGCGCGAGCAACAGCGTATTGCATCGTCCACGGCGCGGTTGCGCGCAGAACTGGAACGCCTCGAAGCCGAAAAGGTTGAATTGCGGCGCGCCGCCTCCACCATTTTGGGCCGCGCCGCCCGCAGCGTCGGCATTCAGGCGGACCTGGCGACCACCCCCACCGGCCGCCCGCGTCGCAAGCGAAGTACGAACGACGAGGAACCGGCGGAGTGAACCGAATGCCTCGACGCGTTGCACCAAGGAACGGTTGATGCCTGATAACGATGAGTCGTTTTTCGGCGATTTGCTCGATCAAGCGAGGGGCCCGCTCGAACTCGATGATTTCAAACGGATCGCCCTCGAATCGCTGGCGCAGGAGCCGAAGGAAGAGCTCGACGAGCCGATTGAAGCCGCCATTGAGCCGGAGCTGTCCCTCGACGACGCCGACACCCGGCTCGAACAAGTCGTGACTGAAGTCGAAGTGCTCGACCGCGAAATTGACGGATTTCAGGGCAAGATCAACCAATTGGCCATTCGCAAGGTGACGCTGCAACGGCAGGTGGAAACGCTGCTCGCCGACTTCGCCGAAGAATTCAACCTCGTCGCGCGCTTTGACCACGGCAACGGGCTGCGCGAGAAGGACGCCTAGCGAATGCCGCGCGGTTCCGCCCGCAGTCTCGAGACGCTCGATGACATCCGCGCCCGCGGCCAGGAGATTGACCGCCGTATGCAGGCCATCACCGATGAACTCGACTCGTTGCGGCGCGCCGAATCCGACCTGCAGGCGCGCGTCAGCAAGGCGCTCACCGAGCTTGCGAGCCGGCTTGGCGTGAAAGTCGTGCTGGAATCGGTCGACGGCGGCACGCCGCGCCGGACCCGCCGGCGGCGCGGCGAGGGCAGCCTCACCGACGACATGATGTCCGTGCTGCGCGCCGTGGATGCCGGCCTTGAAACCGACGGACTGGATGGCGTCGTCGCCGCCCTGCATCAGGGGCTCGGCCTCTATGACTGGGTCGGTTTCTACTTGCTGAACGGCGACCAAACCGAGTTGACCCTCGGCCCGTCGCGCGGCCGCCCGACTTGCCACGAGACCATCGCGCTCGATGAAGGCGTGTGTGGCGCCGCGGCCAGCGCCCGGGAAACCATCATCGTGCCCGATGTCCACGCCGACCCGCGCTATCTCGAATGCAGCGCCGAGACGCAGTCGGAAATCGTCATCCCCGTTGTCGCCGCCGGGCGCTGCTTCGGGGTGCTCGACATCGACAGCGACCAGCCCGACGCCTTCGACGATGACCAGCGCCGCTTCCTCGAATTGATTGCCCAGCGCTGCGCCGCCCGCCTGGCGGCAGCCGTCGCCTGACCGGTTAGTTCGGCGGGCTGCTGAACACCAGCACGGGCACACTCGCCGGCGGCGCCGACTCCCCCACGACGGTCACGCCGCGCTCCGCGTCCTTCTTGAGCACGATGGAATTCGAGGGCGCCGTCCAGAACTGTCTGCCCAGCAAGAAGGCGTCCACGCCGTCGATCTCCACGCTCAAGTGCGGGATGCGGTAGTGCATCGGCACAGTCAGCCGCGGCTTGACCTGCGCCATCAGCGCCGCGGCCTGTTCCGCATTCACAGTGAATTTGCCGCCGACCGGGATGAAGAGCACATCCACCGTCCCGATCGCCTTCAGTTGGTCAGCGGAGAGCGCTGTTTGTCCGATGTCACCCAAGTGACAGATGGCGATGCCGCCCATTGTCCAGCGGAAGAAAGCGTCCTCGCCGCGGTCGGCGCCCCGGCGGTCGTCATGATAGCCGGGAATGACGGTGATGGCGCCGTCCTTCAGGATGTCGCCGAGGACGACCGCCTGCTTCGTCGTCCCCGACGCCATCGGCTGATCGGCGCCGAGGCGGGGGCCGAACCGCTCGTCCGCGCCGAGGCCGTGCACGACAATCGGGCTGCCCCCCACCCCCGCCACATTGTTGTGGTCGAAGTGTTCGTGGGTGACGAGGACGACATCGGCCTCGACGGCTGGCCGGGACAATCCGATGTCTCCAAAGGGGTCGATGGCCACCCGGTGCCCGGCGGCATCCTCAAACAGGTAGTACGACTGTCCGAACCAGGTGACCCGGACTTCGCCGGCGTGCAGGCCGCCGGAGGGCGGCGGCGCACCGGTGCCCGGGCCCGCGGCGCTGGGCTGCTTCGCGCAGCCGGCGCCGGCGACGAGTGCGAGGGCCAGGAGCCAGGACGCGCCGCGCGGGCGGCGGGCGCGGGGCCTCACAGATCGTCGAAGTCGGCTTCGACGCTGTCGGTTTTCTCCTCTTCCTCCTCGTCCTCTTCGTCCTCGTCGAGGTCGTCGAGGTCCTCATCCCAGTCGAAGTCGTCCAACTCGGAGTCGTCCTCTTCCTCCTCGTCTTCCTCGGGGTCCTTTTCCTCTTTGTCCTGGAACATCGCGCTTCTCCCCTATCGAAGTGTGCGGCCGCTCCGAGCGGCCGTGCATCAATCCGACGCTGGCTCCGCCGGCGCCGTCGCGGACTCCGTCTGGCCTGGAATTCCCGGCTCCGTCATCCGGCGCGGGTGTAGGATGCGTCGCACTTCCTTCTCCGTCAAGTACCCCTTGGCCACCGCCAATTCGCGCACCGGACGCCCGGTCGCCAGCGACTCCTTGACCAGTTCCGCCGCTCGCATATATCCGATGTGCGGGTTGAGCGCGGTGGCGACAATCACATTCCGGTCGAGCCAGTAGCGGCACATCTCCTCGTCCGCCGTGATGCCGCGCACGCACTGGTTCGTGAACGCCCGCAGGCCGGTCGTCATCACCGTCAGGGAGAACAGCAGGTGGTGCGCCATGATGGGCATCATCACATTCAGTTCCAGTTGCCCGGCCTGCGTGCAGAAGGCGATGCAGGTGTCGGCGCCGATGACATGAAAGCAGACCATCGTCAGCATCTCGGGCAGCGCCGGGTTCACCTTGCCTGGCATAATCGAGGAGCCGGGCTGCACGGCGGGCAGTCCGATTTCTGCGAAGCCGGTGCGCGGGCCCGATGCCATCAGCCGGAGGTCATTGCAGATGCGCGTCAGCGTCAGCGCCAGCGTCCGCAGCGACGCCGACAGATGCGTAGCGTCCGCCTGCGACTGCATCAGTTCGAACAGGTTGCCGCCGCTGCGCAGTTCGAGGCCGGTCAGTTCCGACAGCCGTTTTACCATCCGCTTGTGATATTCGGGGTGCGTGTTCAGGCCGGTGCCGGCGGCGCTGCCGCCGATGCCGAGGCGCTTGAGCGCCTCACCCGCCGCGGCGATGCGCTTGGCGTCACTTTCAATGGCGCGGGCGTAGGCGCCGAACTCCTGCCCGAGGCGCACCGGCACCGCGTCCTGCAGGTGCGTGCGCCCGCTCTTCAAGACGCCGTCGAATGCTTTCGCCTTCTCGTCGAACGCGCCGACGAGTTGCTTCATCGCCTCGAGCAACGCCGGCAAGAGCGAGAGGGCCGCGAGGCGGATGGTCGTCGGGATGACATCGTTGGTGGACTGCCCGTAATTGACTTGGTCGTTCGGGTTGACGCGGGTGTAGTCACCGCGCTTGCCGCCCAGCATCTCGATGGCGCGGTTGGCGATGACCTCATTGGCGTTCATGTGCGTCGAAGTGCCCGCGCCCGCCTGGAAGATGTCGACGACGAACTGCTCGTGCCACTTCCCGTCGCGCAGTTCCTGCGAGGCCGTTGCAATCGCGTCGGCGATGGCAGGGTCGAGGAGGCCCAGTTCCTTGTTCACTTCCGCCGCCGCCCGCTTGACGGTCGCCAGCGCCGCGATGAACGACGACGGGAACCGCACCCCGCTGATCGGGAAGTTGGCCACTGCCCGCGCCGTCTGCGATCCGTACAGTGCGTCGGCCGGCACGGCGACCTCACCGAGCGAGTCTTTTTCGATGCGCGTCGCTGCTCTCACGCTGGCTTCCTCCGAGTCTTCCGGGGCTTGGCGGCGGGCGGCTGCGCGGCGCGGTAGAGCCGCCGCAGTTCCGGCCGGTCGAGAATGTCCAAGACATAGCGCATTCCGCAGCAGACCGCCAGTCCCGCGTTCTCCTCGAACTGCACCCGCGCCCGCTGCGAGGTCGAGCTGACCGCCGTGTCCACCCATGAAATGAACTCGCTGATGACGCCGATGACGCACGGCCCGCCCAGGACGCGCCGCCCGTCGAGCTCGTGCTCCTTCAAGAACACTGGGCCGCCGCTGTTGCCGGGGAAGACTAGCGCGTCGATCAGAAAGGTGTCGTCGTGCTGTTTGAGCGCCACGATGCCGCCGCGCACCACCGGGTGCACATGCCCCTTCTCGGTGATGCCGAGCGGAAAGCCGAGGAAGCGGATGTCGTCGCCCTCCATGAACACGCGGCATTCGCGCAGCGCGTCGGTGTCGATCGGCCGGGCGTCCATCCGCCGCTCGTCCAACGGAAAGACCATCACCGCCACATCGGCCTTCCGCGACTCGTGCGTTAGCCAGCCGGTGCCGGTCTTCTTTTGCACCGTCTCCAGCCGCACCCGTTCGGTGCGCGGGCGTCCTTGCACCCGGCCGCGCAGATTGATGCGGGCAATGGTGTGTGCCTTGGCGACCACATGCTTGGCGGTGACGAGAAAGGTGACGCCCTGATGCGTCAGCAGGAACGCCGTGGCCACCGGCTCGAACTGCCGCTTCCCCTCCGCCTCGCCCTCCTCTTCGAGCAGCACCACCGTGTGTGCCCAGTCGGCCGGCAGCCAGGCCCGCCCGCGTTCCGCTTCACTTGGTTTGGTCGCCCGTCTCATCGGCGCAGGCATACTAGCGGCGCGGTCGCACGGCGACAACCGGGGCAAGCAGGGGAAAAACGGCGTATGCTCGAACCTGCGTCAGCGGCCCCATCACGCGAGGAGACGGCATGAGCGCGGGTACCACCGCCACCCACCCGAGTCCGGCGCGCACGCTGCGGCGCGATGCCTGGTGGGTATCGCCGCTGCTCGTCTTCCTCGGCCTCTCTGCCTTCATCGTCTACTCGACCTGGGCGGCGTTCCAGAACGGTTTCTACTACTGGGACCCCTACCTCTCGCCGTTCTACTCGCCCTGCATTTCCGCGAATTGCGAGCACATTTCGTTCCCGCTGATCGGCAGTTGGTGGACGCTCTCGCCGGCCTTTCTCATCCTCGGGGCGCCGGGCGGGTTCCGGGTGACTTGCTATTACTACCGCAAGGCCTACTACCGCTCGTTCTTCGGGTCGCCGCCCGCCTGCGCCGTGCCCGACCGGCGGGGCGTCTATGTCGGCGAGACGCGCTTCCCGCTCCTCATCCAGAACCTGCACCGCTACTTCTTCTACCTCGCCGTCGTCTTCATTGTCATCCTCACCTGGGACGCGCTCAAGGCGTTCAACTTCCCCGAGGGCTTTGGCATCGGCGTCGGCACCGTGGTGCTCTGGGCGAATGTGGCGCTCCTCTCGCTCTACACCTTCTCCTGCCACTCGTGCCGCCATCTCTGCGGCGGCGGCCTCGATGTCCTTTCGAAAGCGCCGGTCCGCCACCGGCTCTGGCGCTGGGTGAGTGTGCTGAACCACCGCCACCAACTCTTCGCCTGGCTGTCGCTCTTCGGCGTCGGCCTCACCGACCTCTATGTGCGCCTGGTGGCGATGGGCGTCATTCACGACTTCCACATCATTTTCTAATGGCGGCCTGCGAAACACACGAGTGCGATGTCCTGGTGGTCGGCGCCGGCGGCGCCGGCCTGCGCGCCGCCATCGAGGCGGCGGCGCTCGGCGCCAAGACCGTCCTGATCTGTAAGTCGCTGCTCGGCAAGGCGCACACGGTGATGGCCGAGGGCGGCGTCGCCGCCGCGCTCGGCAATGTCTACCCCGAGGACAATTGGAAAGTGCACTTCCGCGACACGATGCGCGGCGGCAAGTTCCTCAACAACTGGCGCATGGCGCAACTGCACGCCCAGGAATCCCCCGAGCGCGTCCTCGAACTCGAGCGCTGGGGCGCCCTCTTCGACCGCACCGCCGACGGGCGCATTCTGCAGCGCGACTTCGGCGGCCACCGCTACGCCCGCCTCGCCCATGTCGGCGACCGCACCGGCCTCGAAATCATCCGCACGCTGCAATACCACGCCATCCACCAGCCCATCGAGGTGTTCATGGAGTGCTTCGTCACCCGCCTGCTCGTCGCCGACGGGCGCATCGCCGGCGCTTTCGGCTACCGGCGCGAGAGCGGCGACCTGCTGCTGTTCAAAGCGAAGGCCGTCATCCTCGCCACCGGCGGCATCGGCAAGGCCTACCAAATCACCTCGAACTCGTGGGAATACACCGGCGACGGCCAGGCGCTCGCCTATTGGGCGGGCGCGGACTTGCAGGATATGGAGTTCGTGCAATTCCACCCGACCGGGATGGTCTGGCCGCCGAGCGTGCGCGGCATCCTCGTCACCGAGGGCGTGCGCGGCGACGGCGGCGTACTCCGGAACGCCAAGAACGAGCGTTTTATGTTCAAGTACATCCCCGAACTCTTCCGCGCCGAGACCGCCGACAACGAGGCCGAGGCCGACCGCTGGTACGACAACCACGAGGGCAACCGCCGCACGCCCGACCTGCTCCCCCGCGATGAAGTCGCCCGCGCCATCAACGCCGAGGTGAAGGCGGGCCGCGGCACCCCGCACGGCGGCGTCTTCCTCGACATCGCCTCGCGCCGCCCGGCGGAGTACATCAAGCGCCGCCTGCCGAGTATGTATCACCAGTTCAAGGAACTCGCCGATGTCGACATCACCAAGGAGCCGATGGAAGTCGGCCCCACCTGTCACTACATGATGGGCGGCGTGCGCGTCGACGCCGACACCGCCGCCTCGACGCTGCCCGGGCTCTTCGCCGCCGGCGAAGTTGCCGCCGGCTTGCACGGCGCCAACCGCCTGGGCGGCAATTCGCTCTCCGACTTGCTCGTCTTCGGGCGGCGCGCCGGCGAGGGCGCCGCCGAGTATGTGCAGCGGGTGAAGAGCACCGCGCCCGACCCGGCGCACCTCGCCGCCGCCGAACAGGAACTGGTGGCGCCGCTGCAACGCACCGAGGGCGAAAGCCCCTACGCGGTACACCACGCACTGCAAGAGGCGATGCAGACGCTGGTCGGCATCATCCGCACCGAGTCGGAATTGCAGCAGGCGCTGGAGCGCCTGCAGGAACTCAAACAGCGGGCGGCGGCGGTGCGCGTCGAGGGCGGGCGCCGCTACAATCCGGGCTGGAACCTGGCCATTGATCTGCGTTCGCTGCTCGTCGTCTCCGAGGCCATCACCCGCGCCGCCATCGAGCGCAAGGAAAGCCGCGGCGCCCACACCCGCAACGACTTCCCGGCGACCGACGCAAAATTCGGCGCGGTGAATATGGTCGTCCGGCAGCGCGACGGCCAAATGGCGCTGACGCCGGAGCCGCGGCCCGAAATGCCCGCCGACCTGAAGTCGCTCTTGGAGGAAAAGTGATGGCCGAAGCCCACCTGCGCGTCTTCCGCGGCGATGCGACCGGCGGCGACTTCCGCGACTACCGCGTCGACTGGCAACCGGGCGAGGTGGTGCTCGATGTCCTGCACCGCCTGCAGGCGACGCAGGCGCCCGACCTCGCCATCCGCTGGAACTGCAAGGCGGGCAAGTGCGGCTCGTGCAGCGCCGAGGTCAACGGGATGCCGCGGCTCACCTGCATGACGCGGATGAACCTGTTCGCCGAAGGCGAGCCGATCACGGTCGGGCCGATGCGCACCTTCCCCCTCGTGCGCGACCTGGTCACCGATGTCTCCTGGAACTACGAAATCGCCAAGCGCATCCCGCCCCTGCAATTGAAGCCGCCCGAGCCGGACGGCACCTACCGGATGCAGCAGGCCGACATCGACCGCCCGCAGGAGTTCCACAAGTGCATCGAGTGCTGGCTCTGCCAGAACACCTGCCATGTCATCCGCGACCACCCGGACAACAAGCAGCACTTCATCGGCCCGCGCTTCTTCATCAAGGTGGCGGCGCTCGATATGCACCCGCTCGACACCGGCGACCGGCGGGAGTTCATCCACGAGAGCGGCGGCGTCGGCTTCTGCAACATCACCAAGTGCTGCTCTGACATCTGTCCCGAGCACATCGAAATCACCGACAACGCCATCATCCCGATGAAAGAGCGCGTCGTGGACCAGAAATACGACCCGCTCCGCGCGCTTTTGAGGTTGGTGGGGGGGAAGTAGGAGGAAGAGTACCGCCGGCCTCCAGGCCGGTTCGTATGGGTACCGCAGGCGGCCACGCCTGTTTCTTGCAATCAATTGGACTACGATTTAGAGCGGCGCTTTCCTTTTAGGGCCAGTTTCCTGCCAGCATCCGTGAGCCGGTAGTAGCCGGAACGACTTTCAAGCCCACCCCTTCTTTCAAAGAGGCCCTTGCCTTCGGTCTTTCCGACGGTGTTCTCGCCGAGAATGCGTCTGACATTGTTCTCAAAGGTGTCCCACTTGTATGGCACCCCAACTGAACGCCCTTTCTCTTCTGCGCGCGGCCGGATTTGATTGTTCCCGTGTGCCCACTCCGCACCCTGGTCCATTAAGTCATTCAGCGCCATCGCCACGAACTCCGTCTGTGTAGGCACCGCCCCGGGGAGCAGTGCCTTGCGCGCTTCTCGAACCAGTCGCTTCAGCACGGGGTCACTGTCGGCAGCGCGCCGGTATCTGCGCGCCCGCTCATAGGCGGCGGCATACCTTTCCTCAAAGTCCTGCGGAGGAACGAAAGTCCGGTGGTCGGTAAAGTGGCGGTCGATGAACGCTCGGACACTCTTGATGGCGGGGTGCGTCGGTGCCGCAGTCATCGAAATGCACGCTTCAACATTGGTCGACAAACCGCCGGGCGTCAGATTGGCTGAACCGACAATTGCCGTTGCCATGGTGTCATTGGTTGCCAGATAGACCTTCGGGTGAAATGTCACTCGTCTTCGCCCGGCCTCATGTTCATACACGAACTGATGGAATCCCGAGGGAAAGGTTCCAGCCAACTCGAGACCTCTCCGAATAATGCCAGGGTCCGTAAGGTGGAAGTCTGTGCCGTATACGACACGCACAACGCCCTGCTGATTGAGTATGTCGCCAACCGCATCCTCAATTACTTCGAATCCGGTCTTCTTCGCGAAGGCAACGACTGCATAGAATTCTCGGGCTCCTCGCAAGGCCCCGTTTAGTGCATCCGCTACGGTTCGCCTTTGATTGTCGAGGACTTCAATCTTGAGCATGTCGACCAACTTCTGCGCCAGAGGTGCAAGTCCCCTTGAAACGCCGGAAGAGGGTTCTCGAACCACACATCCAAGATCACAGCGAAGAGGCCGCTCGATGCCCTACCGGTTTCGATGTGACTGTGACCAGAGGGACCGTCCGCTCGCGCTGGTGTTCGCGGACGGCATCTCCGCCGTCGATGAATCGTTCGGCGGAAAACTTCTCGGCGTGTCAAATAGTCCGATGCTCGCCGACGCTGATTCCATGGAAGCCGTCCGCATGGAGGACGACAGCCCGCTACCACCCCGCGCACGCCGGGAATACGGTTGGAGCAACTCGGTTGGCGACCTTGTCGTGTGTCGGCACTGTCACACGGAGGCGGACTATGTGTAGCGCGCCACCGAAACCGAGCACTCTCAACTCTATGACGGTTGGTCCGGCAGCATAATCAGGCGACTCTCATCCCTTTCCAGCCGCTGGCCTGCCGGAAGCTCCCAGCCGCAATTCTTCGTACAGCTGACTTCCGTCACTAATTCTTCCGAGTCGGTTTTGGAGCCTCCACACAATTCCCCTTCTTCGTCCGTCTCCCACTCCTCATACCACTGCACTGAAACCCACACTTGCAGCGCGCTTCCACATTGTGGACAGCACTTCAGTTGCTGCTCGACTCCCTCCATTTGGTTTCCTCCTCGCTTCTTCCTAGGAGGATCGTTGATCAAATTCAGTCGAGAGACCAGCCCCATTCCCCCGGCCATTTGTGGCCGGGTGCGGTCTCTTGGGTACCGCAGGCGTCCACGCCTGTTCCTTACACGCCTTCAAACTGAACCCCGGATCAAATACCGGGGCGCTACCCCAAAATGCCCCCCTCTCCTCACAGGAGAGGGTTTACTCCGAGCGTAGCCGAGGAGGGCCGGGGGGCTTGCCCCACGAAGCCCGTTTTCTGGGCGAAGGAGGGTGAGGCCGCTTGCAACCCTCTCCCCGGCTTCGCCACCCCTCTCCCATGTACATGGGAGAGGGGACGGGGGAGAGGGGCAAAGGGGATTCTCTGGCCAACGCGTAACTATCACCCCACCACCACCACGGGAGGCTTGCGGATGCGACTACTTCGGTTTGGACTGATGGCGGCACTTAGCGCCGCACTGCTCATCACCGCCGGGCGGCCAGCGTACAGTGCGCTGCCTGACCACGGCACTTTCTCCATCGTCGCCATTGACCCGGCGAACGGCGACATCGGCATCGCCATTTCGTCGCGGGTGCTGGCGGTCGGCGCCGAGACCGCCTTCGCCGAGACCGGCATCGGCGGCGTCGTCACGCAGGCGGCGGCGAATGTCACCTTCGGCCCGAAGGGGCTGGATATGTTGAAGGCAGGCAAGAGCGCGCAGGAAACGCTCGACGCCCTGCTCGCCGAGGACCAGGGCCGTGAGAACCGGCAGGCCGCCATTGTGGACGCCAAGGGCAATGTAGCGCAGTTCACCGGCAAGGAGTGCCTGAACTGGGCGGGCGGCGTGGTCGGCAAGACCTACGCCGCGCAGGGCAACATCCTGACCGGCGGCAATGTCGTCGAGGCGATGGGCAAGGCGTTCGAAGCGGCGACCGGCCAACTCGCCGACAAACTGATCGCCGCGCTCGAAGCGGGCCAGGCGGCGGGCGGCGACAGCCGCGGCAAGCAGTCGGCGCACATCCTGGTCGTCCGCAAGAACGCCGGCTACGGCGGCCGCAGCGACCGCTACATCGACCTGCGCGTCGACGACCACCCGGAGCCGGTGGCGGAATTGCACCGCATCCTCGGCATCTCGCTGTCGTTCCAGGCGATGATTGTTTCCGCCAACTTGCGCGTGCGCGACAAGAAGGTGGACGAGAGCATTGCGTCCGCGCTGGCGTCGCTGAAGAAGTATCCGGGCAGCGCGTTCCTGCTCTACGACCTGGCGTGCGCCTACGCGATCAAGGGCGACAAGGACAAGGCCTACGATTACCTGAAGCAGGCGATCAAGGTGCGCCCCGACGCCAAGGGCTGGGCGCGCGGCGACACCGAGTTCTCGGAGGAATTCCGCAAGGACTCGCGCTGGAACAAGATTGTCGGCGCGGCGCCGAAATAGCGCCCGAACCCTCTCCCCCCTCCCCTCTCCCAAGTACTTGGGAGAGGGGCGACCGGAGGTCGGGGAGAGGGTTGATGGTCGCCGCCAAGATAAACCGTCCTCACCCGCCCTGCTTCGCTGACGCTTCGCAGGGCACCCTCTCCCGAACTGGGAGAGGGAACGGAGAAGTGCCGTCTCCCCTATTCCTCCAAGGCGGTCTCAAAGATCGAGGCGGAAGCCCTCACCCCGCCTTCGGCACCCCGCTCCAATGTGTTGGAGAGGGGCTTGTAGCGAGAGCACTACTCTTCGAGCGCGGTCTAGACGATCGTCGCGGGTGCCCCTCACCCCGCCTTCGGTACCCCTCTCCAATGCGTTGGAGAGGGGCCAAAGTCATTGGGCTCACTCTTCGAGAGCGGTCTCAAAGATCGCGGCGGTGCTGCATTCGGGGCCGCCGCGGGCTTGCGCCAGGGCACAGAGGTCGAGGGTGAGCGTGGTGCCCGACAGGTGGGCGCCGGCGGCGCGGGCGGCTTCGAGGGCGTAGCGCAGGTCCTTGCGCAGGTGCGCCAGTTTGAAGCCGGGCTTGTAATCGCCGGCAATCATCTTCGGCCCGAGGCGTTCGAGCGACCACGACCCGGCGGCGCCGTTTTTGATGGTCTCGATCACCTGCGCCGGGTCGAGGCCGACGGCGCGGGCGAAGTGCAACCCCTCGGCGACCGCGAGCGAAGTGAGCGCCACGATGATGTTGTTCGTCAGTTTCATTTTCTGGCCGCTGCCGCTCGGGCCAATGTAAATCGCGGTGCCCATCGGCGCGAAGGCGGGCAGCGCCGCCTCGAAGGCGGCGCGGTCGCCGCCGACCATAATCGTCAGTTTGCCCTCGATGGCGCCGATTTCGCCGCCGGTGACGGGCGCATCGAGGAAGGTGACACCCCGCTCGGCGGCGAGTTGCGCAAAGCGCTGCGCCGCCGAAGGCGCGATGGTGCTCATATCGGCGTAGATGAGGCCCTTGCGGGCGCCGGCGAGGACGCCCTGCGGGCCGGTGAGCACCTCTTCGACTTCGGGCACATCGGGCACGCACGAGAAGACTACATCGCTCGCCGCGGCCACTTCGGCGGCGCTGGCGGCGGGCGTGGCGCCTTCGGCGGCGAGTTTCTCCACCTTGGCGCGGGTGCGGCTGGTGACCGTCAGGGAGAAACCCTTCATCAGCAGGTTGTGCGCCATGGGCTTGCCCATCGTGCCGAGACCGATGAAACCGATGCGCATCGCGGTGTCCTTTCCAAAGGCAACCCCATCCCCAACCCTTCCCCGCTCGCGGGGAAGGGCGAGGACAACTAGCGGATTCCGTCCGCCGGGGTCGAACGCCTTTGAGCGTGCCTCCGATCGAGATCGACGGCGCTCGCGGCGGCGGGCAATTGCTGCGGATGGGACTGGCGCTGGCGGTAGTGAGCCGGCAGCCCATCCGGTTCGTCAACATCCGCGGTGGGCGCCCGAAGCCCGGACTGGCTGCGCAGCATCTATCCGCGGTGCGGGCGCTGGCGAGCGTGTGCGATGCACGCGTCGAGGGCGACGCGCTCGGCTCGCAGACGCTGCTGTTCGAGCCGGGCGACCTGGCCCCGCCGCGGGAGATGGCCGTGGAAATCGGGACGGCGGGAAGCATCACGCTGGTCTTGCAGGCGCTGCTGCCGTGCCTGGCGCACGCGAGCGAGGCGGTGGCGGTGACGCTGCGCGGCGGAACGAATGTGCCGTGGTCGCCGCCGGTCGAATTTCTGCCGGCGGTGCTGCTGCCGCTGCTGGGGCGGATGGGCTACCGTGCGGAGGTGCATGTCGGCGCGCGCGGGTTCTACCCGCGCGGCGGCGGACAGGTGAAGACGCTGTCGTGGCCGGCGCCCTCGCTGCAGGGGCTCACGCTGCTTGAGCGCGGCGCGGTGCAGTGCATCACGGGCGTCGCGTATCGCGCCCGGCTGCGCGCCGATGTCACGGAGCGGATGGTGGCGAGCGCCGCGGAGGCGCTCTCGCGCGCCGGGCACCCGGCGCCGGAGATCACCGTGAGCGACGACCTGCCGTCCGCAGGGCCCGGGTGCGGGCTGGTGCTGTTCGCCGAGTGCGAAGGCGGCATCCTCTGCGGCGCCGGGCTGGGCGAGCGCGGCAAGCCGGCGGAACGCGTCGGCGACGAGGCAGCGCAAATGCTCATCGAGGACCTGGCGACGGGGGCGGCGTGCGACCGGTTTCTCGGTGACCAATTGGTCATCTGGTGCGCGCTGGCGCGGGGCGCTTCGGCATACACGGCGGCGCAGCGGACGGAGCACCTGTCATCCGCCTGTGACCTGGCGGAGAGGATTTTGGGCCGCCGGTTTGAATTGACAGGCGACGCACCGGTGACGGTGCGGTGCGGCGAGGCCACACGGGAAAGGGCGGCATCATGAACGCGGCGGCGCAATTCGACGCCATCGTGGACGAGTATCTGCTGCGCTTCTTCGCGCAGAACCCGATCGGGGCGACGGCGGTCGGCATCCACGACCACGACAACGAGCTCGGCGACTACTCGGCTGCCGGATTTGAGCAGCGCCTCCAGACGGACGAGCAGACGCTCAAGCGCCTACAGACAGACTTGAAACCGGCAGACCTCGACCCGCGGCGCGACACGGATTATCGCCTGTTCACGCACCACCTCGAGGCCGACATCCGGCTGGCGAAGGCGCGGCCGGAGTGGCGGCTGCAGCCGTCGTCGTATGCCTGGGCGGCCTACGGCGGCGTCCACCTGCTGATGCTGCGCGACCACGCGCCGCTGGCGGTGCGGGTGGCGCAGATGGCGAGCCGCTTGCGGCAAGTGCCGGCGGCGCTGGAAGAGGCGCGCCGCAACCTGGACAACCCGCCGCGACTGTGGACGGAGACGGCGCTCGAGTCGCTGGCGGGCGGCGTCGGGTTCATCGAGAGTCTGCCGGCGCTGCTGGGGCCGCAGGCGCCGCAGGCGGCGGATGCGCTCGACCGCGGCGTCGCCGAGGCAGTGGCGGCGCTGCGCGGGTACGGCGAGTTTCTGAAAGACGAACTCCTCCCCCGCTCGACCGGCGACTTCGCGCTGGGCGCCGCCCTGTTCGACTACCGGCTGACGCACGAACACTTCCTGCCGTGGACGGGCGCGGACCTGATCGGCATCGGCGAGCGGGTCTTCGGCGAGACGGTGGCGGAGATGGAGGCAGTCGCGGCGCGGCTCGATAAGAGCCGTCCGTGGACAGCGATCCTCGACGACTTGAAGAACGACCACCCGACGCGCGAACAGGTGATGCCCGAGTACATCGGCGCGATGGCACGGGCGAAAGACTTCGTGCGCGCCAACGACCTCGCGACGCTGCCCGAGGACGACGCGCTCGAATTGATTGACACGCCGGCGTTCCTGCGGCCGATCATTCCGTATGGGGCGTATATGTGGCCGGCGCCGTTCGAGCAGAAACAGAAGGGCTACTTCTATGTGACGCCGGTGTCCGGCGACCTGGACGCGGTGGAAACGAAGGAGCGCCTGCGCGGCCACAACCGCGGGCACATGGCGCTGGTGGCGCTGCACGAGGCGTATCCCGGCCACCACCTGCAACTGGTGCGCTCGAACGGGCACGCCTCGAAACTGCGAAAGGTGATTCACAGCACAGTGTTCGCCGAGGGCTGGGCGCTGTACTGCGAGGAGATGATGCACGAAGTCGGCTACTACCCGAACGACGGCGTCCGGCTGCTGCAACTGCGAGACCAGTTGTGGCGGGCGGGACGCGTGGTGGTCGATGTGAAACTGCACAGCGGGGCGATGGGGTTCGACGAAGCGG
>CAYNSX010000021.1:0-41056 GCA_964400165.1 uncultured bacterium | reverse complement strand
TACGCCATCGCGCAGCCGGACATCCTGCGGCCGATGTTTCAGGTGCGCGAGCCGTTCCACATCACGAACATCGCCCAGGCGGCGGCGCTGGCGTCGCTGGCCGACGCGGGGCAGGTCGGACGGGCACGCGCCGTGAACGCCACCGGCCTGCAAATCCTGCAGAAGGGATTCGACAGACTCGGGTTGCGGCATCTGCCGACAGCGGCGAACTTCGTCTTCGTCGAAGTCAGGCGACCCGCTCGTGAGATCTACGACGCCTTGCTGCGGACCGGCGTCATCGTCCGCCCCGGCGACATTTTCGACCGGCCGAACTGGCTGCGGGTGACGGTGGGGACGCCGGAGCAGTGCACGCGGCTGGTGAGCGCGCTGGGGGCCGCGTGCGGGGCGCCGCGATGAGCGAGGTGCGCGTCGGCGAGGTGGTGTTCGGCGGACGCGAGGTGGTGGTGATGGCGGGGCCGTGCTCGGTCGAATCGGAAGAGCAACTGATGACGACCGCGCGGGCGGTCGCCGATGCCGGTGCGCGCGTCTTGCGCGGCGGCGCCTACAAGCCGCGCACTTCGCCGTACGAGTTTCAGGGGCTGGGTGAGGAGGGGCTGCGGTTGCTGCGCGCCGCCGGCGATCAGTTCGGACTGAAGGTCATCACCGAAGTGCTTGATGTCCGGCACGCGGACACGGTCGCCGCCTACGCCGACATCCTGCAGATCGGCGCGCGCAGTATGACGAACAGCGCGCTGCTGCGCGAGGTGGCGGGGCTCGGCAAGCCGGTGCTGCTCAAGCGGCACTACGCGGCGACGATCGAGGAGTGGCTGCTCGCCGCCGAATATCTGCTCTCCAGCGGCAACGACCAGGTGCTGCTCTGCGAGCGCGGCATTCGCACTTTCGAGACGGCGACGCGCTTCACGCTCGACCTCAACGCGGTGGCGGTGGCGAAGGAACAGTCGCACCTGCCCGTCATCGTGGATCCGAGCCACGGGACCGGCCGCTGGTCGCTGGTGCCGGCGATGGCGATGGCGGGTGTCGCGGCAGGCGCCGACGGCCTGCTCATCGAAGTGCACCCGGACCCGGAGCGGGCGCTGTCGGACGGGATGCAGTCGCTGCAGCCGGTGCGCTTCGCGCAATTGATGCGCGAATTGGGGCCGCTCGCCGCGGCGGTCGGGCGTTCGCTCACACTCCCGCGGGCGGTTGCAGCCACCGGATGATGTCGTCGGTGGCGACGACATAACTGCACCCGAACGCCAGATTGCGCAGTGAGGCCAGCTGCAGTGGCTCGTCGACGGTACCGGTCGCATCGAGCAGCGTGAAGCAGCGGAAGTCGCGGAAGAACGCGTCGCGCACGGTGCTTTCGACACAGAGATTCGTCATCACGCCGCAGACGACCAGGTCGGTGATGCCCTGGTGGCGCAGCGTCAGTTCGAGGTCGGTGCCAAAGAACGCCGAGTAGCGGCGCTTCACAATGACGCGCTCGGTCGGAAGCGGGAGCAAATCGGGCGTGATCTCCGCCTCTGGACTCCCGTCGCGGCAGACGGCCGTCCACCACCCGTCGAGGATGCCCAGGTCGTCGCCGCGGTGGCAGTAGGCGGTGAAGAGCACCGGCCGCCCGGCCGCGCGAAACGCATCGAGCAACCTTCGGCAGTTCGGCACGACGGCCGGCCCGCCGCGGCAGAACGCCATGCCGTTCGGATCGAGGAAGAAGCGCTGCATATCCACGATGAGCAGCGCGGCGCGGTCGGGGTGCAGTTTCAGCGTGTGGCGGTTGTATTTCGCAATCTGCTCCGCCCAGGCGCGCGCTTTGTCGGGCAGGGTGGCGGGGGTGACATAGGGGGGGGTGTCAGAGGGGCGCTTCATGAGCGTGTAGCGGGTGGCGTGATTTGGTCAGTGCGTAGTGCGTAGTTCGTAGTGCGTAGGTCAAACACGATCGGTCTTCCTCCGAGTGCTTCTGAGCAATCCTCCGGTAAGTCTTCCGACTTCCTGGGCAAGTGCCAGGACGACTGAAGAGACTCTGGTTCGCCGCGGCGCAGACGAGTTGCAAGTTCCAGCAAGGTCTCCATTTCCGCGGCCGAGCCGAGCGCGATGCGCAAGAATCTGGTGAAGTCAGCACCGGTCCGACGATACCCTTCAGCGATGTTTGCGGGAATTGAGACGGCCGCGCGGCGCAATTGCATCGTCAGTCCGAAGCGTTCCTCGGTCGGGAACGCAGCAGTCAGACGGTGAGTCTCACAGGCCAAGTCCATTGCCTTCTGCCAGGCAATGAGTCCTCGAAAATCCCTCGACTTGTCGTTTGTAACCATGCATCTTGAGTACTTCGGGGCCGGATTGTCTGTTCCTACTCACTACAGACTACGCACTACGAACTCGCGACGATACCAGAGAAGGTATCGATCTCAATTCCGGCATCCCTTAGCCGCGCCACATACGGATTGATGCCGACGGAGTCGCTGGCGATGTGGCCGGTGACGATCAGGTTGCCCAGATTGTCCTGCTGCAAGCGGGCGAGTTCTTCGGGGGCGATATGAATGTAGACAACAGTGCCGGTGCCGTGCTTGAAATATGCGTTCGCCACCGCGGCGCCGCCGTTCGTCAGCGCCGCGTGGCTGAAGACAACGCGTCCGGCCTGGTTCTCCCGGCGGCCGAGTCGCACGAGGATTTGCGTCTCCGCATTGCGGAATTCGCCGATCGTGCCGATGGCGTCCACGATGTCGCCCACGGTCGCCTGCGGCTTCGCCTTCAGCGTCTCGTCAATTTTGCCCTGAATGATGCGGCGGCCGATTTCATCGCAGGGCGAGTGGATGTTCAGGAATGGCATCTCGAGCAGCGCCGCGACTGAACGCAAGTGGTCGTAGTTGTAGATGTGCGACAGAATTTCCGATCGGGTGAGCGTGGCCGTGACGGCCTGCAGCGCATCGTGCTTTGAGACGCCCGCGGCCACCATCTGGTCCACATGCCATTCGTACACCTTCCAGGCGCCCATCAACTGGCTCATCGGGTGATGCGCAATGCAGCAGTCGTAGCCAAGGTCCTTCGCCATCTTCAATTCCGCGGCGCCGATATCAATGCCGAGCAGCACGCGGCGGATGTTCTTCCCCGGCCGGAAGATCGCCGAATCGCCCGGCACTTCCGTCCAGCGCACCATCTCGAGCGCCAACTGCATCAGGTCGTCGGTGGTCATGGGGTCTCCGTTATCTGAATGAATCTGAATTGGACAAAGGAGAGAAGAGTCCTGGAAAGCGCCTTCGCGAGCCCGAGGATGCAATCCCCGGGCTGACGAAATCCACCCGCTGAAGCGGGCTCGTGTTGAGAATCTTTGTGCGCCCCATTCATGGGGCGCTGTTGTTCTAGCCCGGCCGCTTCACGGCCGGGCCGAAGCCCGGCGATGAAGTCGCCGGGCGAGCATGAAACCGCCTCGTGAATGGGCTCTCAGCAGAGTGCCGTTCGCAATGGGTCAGCAAGGCAACTCCGTTCCTTCGGCTCGATGATGCGCACTTCCTCTGCCCGGCGATGAAGTCGCCGGGCGAGCATGAAACCGCCTCGTGAATGGGCTCTCAGCAGAGTGCCGTTCGCAATGGGTCAGCAAGGCAACTCCGTTCCTTCGGCTCGATGATGCGCACTTCCTCTGCCCGGCGATGAAGTCACCGGGCTAGGAAAAAAGCACCCCATAAATGGGGTGCGAACTGATTAAGATGCGTCAGTGTCGTCAGGTGGTTCAAGCTTGCAATCAAGTTCACCGGCCCGGTGATGTTCCTTCTGCCTCTGGACGTACCCCACGATCTTTGGCAGTTGCTGTTGCGACAGGGAGAGGACGCTGTATTCAGTTTGCCATCGGAAGCCCTGCAGGGCGGGTGAAGACTGGTTCAGATACCGCGAGGCACTCCCCTTGACCGCGCCGATGAACACGGCCGGTGCGACCTTTGGGGGCAATGAAACGACGAGATGCACATGGTCGGGCGTGCCGCCGATGGCAATCACCGATCCCTCATACGATGCCGTCTTGTTTTCAATGTACTGGTAGAGATGAGGCTCAACGACAGTGTCGATCACTTGGGCGCGACCTTGTGTCGCCCATACGAAGTGATAGAAGAGTTCCCAGAATGGCACATATCGTCTTTCGCCATCCGACCGATACCGCCTGCGATCGCGATTCCGACGACTTTCGCGCCCCATTCATGGGGCGCTCTTGTTTTAGCCCGGCCGCTTCACGGCCGGGTGCAGATTCAGTATGAATGTCTCGAAGGGACGCTGTTGTTCTAGCCCGGCCGTTTCACGGCCGGGCCGCAAGCGCCCGGCGATGAAGTCGCCGGGCTAGCAAAACAACGCCCGCTGAAGCGGGCGAACTGCCGTGGGGTTCGCAGCGCGTCTGGCAACAATTGGGAGGGGGAAGACTCTGGCGCCCCATTCATGGGGCGCTGTTGTTCTAGCCCGGCCGCTTCACGGCCGGGTGCAGATTCAGTGTGAATATCTCGATGGGGCGCTGTTGTTCTAGCCCGGCCGCTTCACGGCCGGGCCGAAGTTGCCCGGCGATGAAGTCGCCGGGCTAGCAAAAGAACGCCCGCTGAAGCGGGCGCATGCTGTGCATCGTTGCGCGCCCCATTCATGGGGCGCTGTTGTGCTAGCCCGGCCGCTTCACGGCCGGGTGCAGGTTCAGTGTGAATATCTCGAAGGGGCGCTGTTGTGCTAGCCCGGCCGCTTCACGGCCGGGCTGCAAGCCCCGCCCTACTCCGTGTCAATCTGCGCGCGCTGCAGTTTGCCGGAGAAGTCCACATAGATGGACTTCCACTCGGTGAAGGTCTCGAACGCGGCCTGGCCGGCTTCGCGGTGGCCGTTGCCGGTGCCGCGGGTGCCGCCGAAGGGCAGGTGCACCTCGGCGCCGATGGTGCCGGCGTTCACATAGACGATGCCGGTGGTGATGTCGCGCACCGCCCGGAAGGCGCGGTTGACATCGCGCGTGTAGATGCTGGACGACAGGCCGAACGCAGTCTCGTTGTTGACGCGCACCGCCTCGTCGAGGCCGTCCACGCCGATGATGGCGGTCGTCGGGCCGAAGATTTCCTCCTGCGCGATGCGCATGTGCGGCTTCACATTGCCGAAGACGGTCGGCTTGTAGAACGCGCCGCGGCTCAAGTCGCCGTCGCGCGCCGCTTCACCGCCGCATAGGAGTTCCGCGCCCTCTTCCTTGCCGATCTCCGTGTATTCGTGTACGGCGCCGACACGGTCGTAGTTCACCAGCGGGCCCATCTCGGTCTTCGGGTCGGTCGGGTCGCCGAGGCGCAGCGCCTTGGCGCGCGCCACGATTTTCTCGGTCACTTCGTCCACGAGCGTGTTATCCACGATGACGCGGCTCGCCGCGGTGCAGCGCTGGCCGCTGGTGCCGAATGCCGACCAGACGATGCCCTCGATCGCCAGGTCGACATCGGCGTCGTCCATCACCAGGATGGCGTTCTTGCCGCCGAGTTCGAGACTGATTTTCTTGCCGGGGCGCGAGCAAGCGTCCGACAGCGCAGCCCCGACCGAAGTCGAGCCGGTGAACGACACCACCTTCACATCGCCATGCTCGGCGAGCGGCGCGCCGACGCCGCTGCCGCTCCCCATCACGAAATTGACGACGCCCTCGGGCAGGCCGCACTCCTGCAGAATTTGCACGAACTTCCAGGCCAGGATGGGCGTGTCCGACGCGGGTTTGAACACGACCGTGTTGCCGGCGATGAGCGCGGGCAGAATCTTCCATGATGGGATCGCCATCGGGAAGTTCCACGGTGTGATCAGCGCGCAGACGCCGACCGGGTCGCGCACCGACATCGCAAACTTGTTCGGCAGTTCCGCCGGCACGGTCTGCCCGAAAAGGCGCCGCCCCTCGCCCGCCATGTAGTAGGCCATATCAATGGCTTCCTGGACATCGCCCCGCGTCTCCTTGAGCACCTTGCCCATCTCCTGGGCCATGAGGACGGCGAGGTCTTCCTTGCGGGCGATGAGCGTCTCGGCCAGCCGGAAGAGGATCTCGGCCCGGCGCGGCGCCGGCGTCAGCCGCCACTTGTCGTACGCCCGCACCGCGGACTCGACGGCCTGGTTGACCTCCCGCGGCCCGCCGGCGGCGCAGACGGCGAGCGTCTCGCCGGTAGCGGGATTGATGCTCTCGAAGGTCTTGCCGTCGGCGGAGTCCTGCCACTTGCCGCCGATCAGGTGCTTGCAGGTCAGCACTTCCGCTTTCGTCGCCACAGCCATCGTCAGGCCTCCCAGCACAGCCGGTCCGCCCCAGCGGACGCCCTCATTGTGCCACAGGGGGGAAAGGGAAGGGAAAGGGAGAGGAGAGAAGCGGGATGGGAGAACAAACTGCGAGGAAACGAGGAAACAAGGATTTCAATGCGGTCAGGGCAGATGCGCAGTCCCTCTCCCCATCGGGAGAGGGTGGCCGCAGGCCGGGTGAGGGTGGACTCGACGCACCCACCGGCGCTCAAAGTCCTACACCCTACACGCCACACCCTAGAAAAATGAACCGAGGGCCTTCGCCGAAGCGTTGGCCCTCAGTCCAAAATCAATTCTACCCGCAGCCCGAAACCCTGCAAGCAGAGTTTTCCACAGTTTCTTCGCAGTGCGTCTATCCGACTTTCCAACGACCGACGACCCCACGACCGACGACCTAAGTTCTTACGCCGCCAGCAGCAACTCATATTGCTGACTGGCAAACCGGTCGGTCATCCCGGCGATGTAATCGCAGACCGCCCGCGGGTAGCCCGCCCGCTGGCCGAGTGCGTAGAGCCAGCCGGGCAGACGGTCGGGCGTCTCCATGTAGAGGTGGAAGAGCGTGCGGATGACCTCGTCCACCCGCTCCCGCTGCTCCTCGTTGCGCGGCAAGTAGACCCGCTCGAACATGAACTCCTTCAGGTCGTCGAGCAGCGTCACCAGTCCGTGGTTGAGGGCGATGTGCGGCGCGCTTTCTTGCATCAGCGCCGCCGAGGTTTCGATGCAGTCGCCCACGACGCGCGCCAGCCGCTCGCGCGATGTCCGGCCCAGCGCATCGCGGATGGGGGCGGGGATGTCGTCGGTCGACAGCAGGTCGGCGCGCACGGCGTCGTCGAGGTCGTGGTTGAGATAGGCGATGCGGTCGGCCCACATCACCACCTGGCCTTCGAGCGTGGCGGGCAGTTCCTTCTCGCCTTCGAGCGCCGCCTGCAGGTCGGCCTTGCCCTTCGAATGTTTGCCGATGCCGTCGAGCACTTCGGCGGTCAGGTTCAGCCCGGCGCCCTCGTTCTCCAGCACTACGACGATGCGGACGCTCTGCTCGAAATGCCGGAAGCGCGCCGCGGCGTCATACGAGCGATAGACGGCGTTGAGCGCATCCTCGCCGGTGTGGCCGAAGGGCGTGTGGCCGAGGTCGTGGCCGTAGGCGATGGCCTCGGTCAGGTCCTCGTTCAGGCGCAGCGCCCGGCTGATGGTGCGGGCGATCTGGCTCACTTCGAGCGAGTGCGTCAGGCGGGTGCGATAGTGGTCGCCTTCGGGGGCGATGAACACCTGCGTCTTGTGCGCCAGGCGGCGGAAGGCCTTGCAGTGCAGCAGGCGGTCGCGGTCGCGCTGGAAGGCGGTGCGATAAGTGTCCGGCTCTTCGGGGCGCGCCCGGCCGCGGGAGCGCGCTGCGTGCGCGGCGAGCGGCGACAAGGTCTCGACCTCAATCGCTTCCGTCTGTTCGCGCGGCGTCATTGCCGCGCAGGTTCGGTTTCGGCGGCGGGGGTTCCTGTTGACCTAGACTTCCAGGGCGGTGAAGTCGCAGAGGCGGGTGAAGCAGCGATAGGCGTGCAGGACGAGGGTGTGGTTGGCGGCGCGCACCGCCGGGTCGGGATCGTTGACCAGCACAGCCTCGAAGAACGCATTGACCGCGGGGACCAGTTCGACGCGCAGGGCGTGGTAGAGATCCTCGAATTGGCCGCGCTCGACGATTAGGTCGAGCCGGGCGGCATGCAGCAGGTCGTTGAGCGCAGCGTGGAGCGCGCGGTGTGCTTCACCGCTGCTCGGTTCGAGCAGGCCGGAGGGCTTGATGTCCTTCGGGAGGATGTTGGCGCAGCGCGAGGCGGCGAACGCGACGGCTTTGAAGTCTTTCTGTTTGCGCAGTTCTGGCAGCACGCGGCCGCGTGCGAAGGCCCGCCAGGGGCGGTCGGCGCCGGGCAGGGATGCGGCATGCGCGGGAGTCTCCCCTTCGGCGCGCAGAACCGCCTCCGCCAGGTCGTGCGGCAGGCCCAGCCCGTCAGACGCGTCAGCCCGTAAGACGAAGCGCAGCCGTTCGGCGACTAGGTCGCGGATTTTCACTCGCAGCGCGTCATTCGTGTCGAGACCATTCGCGGCGAGTACCACGCCCAGCCCCTGGTTCGTGGGCAGCGCCGGCGCGGCGGGCGATTGCGCCAGCAGGCGCATCACCGTCGTCGCCTCGCGGCGCAGGCCGTAGGGGTCGGCGGAGCCGGTCGGCTCGTGGCCGGCGGCAAAGGCGTTCACCAGCGTGTCAAGTTTGTCGGCAAGCGCCAGCAGCGCGGCGGCGGAGAGACGGCCGTCATCGGCGAGCGGCGGGTCATAGTGTTCGGCGACGGCTGTGGCGACCGCCGGATCGTAATCCGGCCAGCGCCGCAAGTACTCCGCGCCGAGGACCCCTTGCAGCCCCGGGTATTCGGCGACCAGTTGCGTGGCGCGGTCGAACTTGCAAATCGGCGCAGCCAATTCAGCGACTCGGCGCTGCGCCTCCTCACGGGCTGTCCAGTCCCATTCCCGAATGATGCGGGCCAGGCGTTCCTGCTTGTCGAACAGACTGCCGCGATCGGCCATAAAGACGATGCCGCGGGTGCGCTGCACAAAATGCGCCAGATCGTGCTGCAGGTCGCGGTCGTAGAAGAAACGGGCATCAATCAGTTTGGCGCGCAGCACCCACTCGGCGTTCTTGCGCACCGTGTCGAGGCCGGTGCGGCCACCGTCGCGCACGCCGATGAAGTGTGGGAGCAGCTTGCCGCCGGCGTCCTCGATCGGGAAGTACTCCTGCGCCTTCACCATTGCCGCTTCGAGCACCCCTCGCGGCAGCGCCAGGAAATCGGCGTCGAAGGCGCCGAGATACGCAGTCGGCTTCTCGACCGATAGCACCGTCTGGTCGAGGAGTGCTTCCCCGGGGTCGACCGCCTTCCCGCCTCCCTGCCTCCCTAATTCTTTGAGTTGTCGCCGCAGCGCCTGGGCGCGGTGACCCTGGTCGACTTCGACGCCGCCCTTGCGGAGCGTCACCTTGTAGGCGGCGGCGTTCGGCACCGTCAGCCAGGCGGCGCGGGCGTTCGGATGCGCCCGCGTCACGCGGCCCGCGACGAGATCGCGCACCCGCACCGGAATCACTTCGTCATCGAGCAAGCACAATAGCCACCGAATCGGCCGCCCGAATTGGAACGCGCGGTATTCGTCCTTCTCCCCGGGGAGCGGTACTCCACCCCAGCGCATCATCTTCGGGAAGCGCAACCCTGTGATGATTCGCGGCAGCTCCTCTTCAAGAAGAGCGCGAACCGGAGTCCTTCGCACTGCTTGTACATATCTTCCAGTCTGCGATTTGCCCGGCGCGAGCTCCACAGTGCGTTCGACGACTTCCAGCGAGGTCGTCGGAATTCCACAAGTTTTTGCGAAGCCTTCGGCTGCTCTCGTCGGCATGCCATCCGAACCGAAAGCCTTGTCAGCTGGCGGGCCGATTCGAGTCCAATCGAACTCAAGCGGCAGCCCATCAAGCGCGACCGCCAACCTGCGCGGAGTCGCGAAAACTCTAACAGTGTTTGGATCGGGGGCGAGCGCTGAAAGTCGCTGTTGCACAAGCAACGGGAGATCATCGATTGCTTCGGCCAGAAACCGAGCTGGCATGTCCTCCGTTCCGATTTCGAGAATTAACCGACTCATCAGGACAGGGACCTGGGAGGCGGGGAGGCGGGGAGGCAGTGACAACTCACCGCGGTTTCACTCCGTGGAAATTGATTCACGAACTGTAACTCCTCTGGTCTTCGCCTTCTCCTGCAGGTACCGAATGTAACCGTTCAACACGCGCACGACCTCACGGCACGAGTCTTCGAGCGTAGCCAAAGTGTCCGGCTCTGTGATGCCGGCCAAAGACGCACTGTCCAGATGGTCAGTCAGTTCCATCAGCGAAGCGCGGGCCACGCGAAAGAACTGCAGTTTCTCCTGAAAGTTGTATCGGCCATATCCTTCAGCAATGTTGGCGGTGACGGAGGTGGCGGTTCGCCGCAAATGCTGACGAATGTATTCGTCCCGCTTGTCTGGTGTGTGAGGCAGCTGAAATAGCGCCCGCTTGAGTTCTCGTGCCAACTGATAGGTTTGGAGCTGTTCGAGATTGTGATCCGTCATGCTTTGACTGCCTCCCCGCCGTCCCGCCTTCCTGGTTCCTGCGCAGCGAGATGTGTCCGCGCCACGCGGCTGGCGAGTTTGCGCACGCGTCCGATGTAAGTGGTGCGCTCGGACACGCTCACCGCGCCGCGGGCATCGAGCACATTGAACAAATGGCTGCAGCGCAAGGTCAGATCGTACGCGGGCAGCGGCAGCGGGTCGTCGAGCGCGAGCAGGCGCAGCGCTTCGGCTTCGCAGTCATCGAAGGCGCGAGTCAGTTGCTCAACATCGGCGAGTTCGTAGTTGTAACGGCTGAACTGGCGCTCGAACTCGGCGTACAGGTCGCCGTACTTCGTCACCCCGCCGTCGGGCTGCCGCGCCCAGACGATGTCCTTGAAGTCGTCCACCCCCTGCAAGAACATCGCAATCCGTTCGAGCCCGTAGGTCAGTTCGACCGACACCGGCCACAATTCCATCCCGCCCGCCGACTGGAAATAGGTGAACTGCGTGATTTCGAGGCCGTCCAGCCACACCTGCCAGCCGATGCCCGAGGCGCCGAGCGTCGGCGCTTCCCAGTCGTCCTCGTTGAAGCGGATGTCGTGCTCGCGGCGCTTGATGCCGAGCGACTCCAGACTCTCGACATAGACCGCCTGCACATCCGGCGGGCTCGGCTTCAGGATGACCTGGTATTGGTAATGACGGTACAGCCGGTAGGGATTGTCGGCGTAGCGGCCGTCGTCGGGGCGGCGTGAGGGCTGCACATAGCCGACCCGCCAGGGCTGCGGCCCCAGCACCCGCAGGAAGGTGTGCGGCGCCATCGTGCCGGCGCCGAGTTCGAGGTCGTACGGCTCCTCGATGACGCAGCCGCGGTCGGACCAGAACCGGTGCAGGGCGAGGATGATGTGCTGAAAAGTCGGGTCGAAAGCCGCCACGGGGGCAGTATAGCATCGGCTTCGCGGCGGACAGCCGTGTGCGAAAACGCGCCCGCGGCGGGCGCGGCGAGTACGGAATAACTCCCTGTTGCCGCGGTGCGTGGCTGGGCCGCGGCGACGAACGGCAAACTCCGGGAAACCGGGGGACGCAAAGCCAGGAGCCCTCGCTGTAGTCGGGCAGGGTCGTCCGGTTGCCGAGCGCGGCGTTTCCGCGCGCAGCGCGCGTCTCTCGTTCCCGACGGGAGCGTGTATGGACGCATTGGCTGGGATGCGCGACCTGCCGGTGATGAGCGCGGTGGCGCGGTGGTATGTCGGGATTGCGCTCTTCTTCCTGATGGCGATCGGGCCTGCGGGCGCGGTCCCGGCGACCGACGCCAGCGACGCGGTGTGGTCCGACTCCTTCGTCTCGCCCTACGCCCTCTGGGACGGCGAAACTAGCCCTGACGGCAACTGGTACTGCGCCTGGGCGGGTTACGGACAAGTCGGCACGCAAGACATTGACGGCGACCTGGCGATGCGCCTGCGCCCGGCGCAGTCCATGGAACCCTCCGTCACGCACTCTTCCCTCGCCGTGTCGCTGACCGAATTCCAGAACGCCCTCATCGAAGTGGATGTGCGCACCAGCGTACAACTGCGGCTGCGGCAGCAGGGGCGCCGCTGGCGCTCGAAGCCCAATCCGTGGGAAGTGGCGTGGCTGCTCTTCCGCGTCGCCGACACCAGCAACTTCTATTACTTCGCCGTCAAGCCCAACGGGTGCGAGTTCGGCAAACTCGAGGGCGGTGTGCAGAAGATTCTCTGGACCGCGGCGGCGCCGAAACTCACTATCGGGCGCTGGGACCAGTGGACGGTCTCGGTCACCGGCAGCCGCACGACGGTGTGGGTGAACGGCGCGGTGGCGATGGACTACATGGACTTCACCGCGGCTCCGGCGCTGGCCTCGGGGTCGGTCGGATTGTATTGCGAAGATGCCGATGTGCAGTTCGACAATGTGCGAGTGACACGGCTCTAACCCTCCCAGTCGCGGCCGCTCTGCCGCCCACCCGGCAGGGCGGCCGCCCACCCGCAAGCGGGATTTCGTGAACGTCAGTGTGACCCATCCCCGTTGTCACTACTGCCTTCATGTGGCGGCAAGGGGGTAGGGACGTACCGTCCAATCGAAACTCCGGGGGCCGGTTGAGTGGCCGGTTGAGGGGCAGGTAGTCGTCCGGCATCCGAAAGCGTCTGGCCTAAGTCCCGATAGGTCTTCTCCATCAGGTCCAACGCGTGAGCGCGTTCCTGTTCCGGAAGCATGCCCAACCGGCGCAAGGCATCGTGCGTCGTCGGCTCTTCATCAAACGCCCGTGTGATCTCTTGGGCCTGCGCGTCTCGTTCCTCCATCGCTTGTTGCTCCGCGGGTGTCCGCCATCCCGACAGTGGGGATTGGTACGCAAACTCTATACGCCCAGTGACTTTGTGAATGCGTCGCATCCCCTCATGGCTGTAGGTCCAGAGTCCGAACGGCCCATACCACAGGTGGGTCGCCACAATGCCAGCTAGAAGCCCTAGTATCACCAGCAGGGTGGCTCTTTTCATAAAGGTAAACCTCCTCCTAGTTCGCTTGAGAGTCGCCCTGAGTCGGGGAAGCACGGGAGTCGGGATTCCCCACCATTGTGGATCCACAGTGGGCTCCGCTCGCTCAATGCATACCTCGACGGTCGCGCGTGTTGGGGCAATATTACTCCCAGTCGCGAGCACGGTGAGCGCATAGTTTCCGGATTTGAAATGATATTCATGTTGCCGCGCTTCCTCTGAAACGCGGAGGACAGCGGGCTGCTCTTTCCAGCCGATGCAAAACGGCTCTCCCGGTTTCCAGCGCAAGACCTCGGCGGTCATGTGGGAACCCGAGTGAAACACCACTCCAGTGAGGGGCATCTGCCCCTTCGAGGGGTCACGCAAGAAGATGGGCTTCTGTTTTCCCAAGAGGGCAAGGCCCGGGTCGTCTGGCGGGATGGGCTGAATGTTGGTTACATAGAGACGGAGATTCTCAATCGCCTCGTCCCCGCGTGCTTGTACCGCGACACGGATGGCTTGGAACATCCCCTCTCCGCTCCTGCCTCGCTCGTAGCCACTAGTCGCTTCATCGCCTGGGTCGCGCGGATCAAGTGATAAATCAACGGTAGCTAGACCACGCTTGCGCGTGAGCCACTCCCAGAATCGCAAGGCCGTCGAACTCCAACCGAGTAAATCGAATGGCATGAACTCAGTGTACGCCCCCCTCCACCCGGGGATAAGATCCCTCATGAATTGACGGCGCGGAAGGGCCGGCGTATCCTCGCCGCGTGGCGCTGCCCACCAAGATCAAAGACAAACTCTTCCTCAACTCCTACAAGCACGACTCGCAGTCCCACCTCGGCATCCCCGACCCCGACATCTGCCTGACCCAGTGTCACGACAAACCCTGCACGCACTTCTGTCCCTCCGAAGTGTTTTCGTGGAACGAGCAGACCAAGAAGATCGACATCGGCTGGGAGAACTGCCTGGAGACGGGCGCCTGCCGGGTCGGCTGCCCGTTCACCAACATCACCTATCAGAACCCGCGCGGCGGGATGGGAGTGCAGTACAAGCACGGTTGATCGGTCGGAGCGGAGAGCAGCGATGAATCTCGGTAAGCGGGCACGGCTGCACCGGCTGCTCGAAACGCACGGCCCCGGCAACGGCGCCTGCCTCGTCCTGCCGGTGGACCAGGGCCTCGAACACGGCCCGCGCGATTTCGCCTCGAACCCCGCCGCGGCGGACCCGCGCTATCAGTTGCAGATTGCGCGCGACGGCGGCTTCTCCGCCATCGCGCTGCAAGTCGGGCTCGCCGAGCGGTTTATGGGCGACTTCGCCGGTGTCGTGCCGCTCATCCTGAAACTCAACGGCAAGACCGACATCCCCCCCGACGACGAGCCGCTCTCGCCGCTGCTGGCGTCGGTCGAGACCGCCTGCGCCCTCGGCGCCGACGCCGTCGGCTACACGATGTACATCGGCTCGCCGCGGCAAGACGAGGACTTCCGGCAGTTCGCCCAAGTGCGCGAGGAGGCCGAGGCGCTTGGGATGCCGCTCATCATGTGGGCCTATCCGCGCGGCGAGGCCATCGAAGCGAAGGGCGGGCGCGACTGCCAGTATGCGGTCGAATACGGCGCCCGCATCGCCGCCGAAGTCGGCGCTGACCTGGTCAAGGTCAACTTCCCGGCGCCGCCGTCCACTCGGGACGCGGACTCTCCGGTACCGTACAAAACGCTAACACTGACACCCGCCGAGCAGATTGCCCGCGTCGTCACGGCGGCGGCGGGCGTACCGGTGCTCGTTTCCGGCGGGCCGAAGCACACCGAACAGGAATTGCTGGAGAAGGCACAATTGAGTATGGCGGCGGGCGCCACCGGCCTCATCTTCGGACGCAACATCTGGCAGCGCCCGATGGCCGACGCGCTCGCCCTGGCGGAGAAGTTGAAGGGGATTATGCGGAAATCGAAGGTAGGAGGAAGAGGGTAGGGGGAAGGACAAGCAATTGACTGAGTCTCTTGCCAAAGAAGTTTGCGCATCGAGACATGAACGCTGGCTGGCTGTTTTGTGCCATTCGCCACTCCTACTCGCGCTTGTGATTGCGCAGCTCTCCCATCTGTTTCACGTCCTTGAGCCTGGACTGAAAGTCGATGCCGGATTGCTGATTCTTGCGCCTCTAATGTCCTTCATCGTATGGCTTCGCTCGCGCTCTCGTTCGACTTTCCTCGGATTTTAGGCCCTTCAGGCGTGGGTTGGCCAAGGCATCGTGTCGATCGGCCTGATTGCGATCCTGCTCTCCGTTGAAGCGAGCGGCGGGCGCACCGACGAGTCACCAGTGTTGTTCATACTCATGCCGCTCTTGGCGGTGTGGACGGCCTTCTGGTTCTGCGGCTCGCTGCTGGCGATCGAAGACATTCGAGAAGGAAATGCACCAGTGTTTCCGATTTTGGGAGATCACTTGCAGAAGCGAGGATTGCGGGTCATTGATGATCAGAGGTGTGCGGATCAGCCCAACAATCATTGAATGCTGGAGGGGAGAGGAAGATGCAAGCGCAACCAGGGCAGCCAGGGCAGGCCGCATACGGCGAGTGGGCGGAGCGGACGGGCGAGGAGAAGGTGCTCGCCGGCATCTGCCACCTCTGCTATGTCCTCGTCATCTTCCCGGTCATCATCCCGCTCATCGTCTGGCTGGTGAAGGGCCGGTCGTCGCGCTACATCGGCTTCCATTCGATGCAATGCCTGCTGGCGCATCTGGCGCCGACCGTGTTCGTCATCGTCGGCATCATCACCAGCATCCTGCTCATCGGCATTCCGATCCTCCTCGCCGCGATCATCGCCTACGGCGTGCTGTGGTTCGTCGAACTGGCGGGGACGATCGTCTGCTTCAGCGGCGGCGACTTCCGCATCCCCCTCTGCGCCGCCTGGGCGGACGAGATTGTGAGATGAAGGAAGAGTGACAGTTGATGACAACTGAAACCGGAGAACTTGCTGTCTCACGACGCGAGCGATGGCTGGCAGCCCTGTGTCACATGCCGCCCATTTTCGCCTTCCTGACGGTTGTGGTGTCAAACATCGCCAATCACCTGGAGATCGGGGGGATCGCTGCATTGGCGCTGCTTATGCTGGGACCACCAGCAGGGCTATTCATCTGGCTTCGGGAGCGTCGTGTGCGGCTTTTCGTCGCATTTCAGGCCTTGCAGGCGATGATCGGTCAGGGGTTGATGTCGATCGGATTTATCATCACGCTTGTCGGACAACTCATTCGAGGGCAGAGCGTTTTCCTTGACCTGTTGTGGGTGATTCCCATGGCCTGCACGGCGGTCTGGGCCGTCTTTTGGTTTTGCGGGTCGTTGTTGGCGCTCCAAGACATTCGCGATGGTGACGCGCCGGTCTTTCCGATCGTCGGCAGCTATCTTG
Source organism: uncultured bacterium (assembly GCA_964400165.1). GTDB lineage: Bacteria > Armatimonadota > Hebobacteria > CAYNSX01 > CAYNSX01 > CAYNSX01. The sequence continues at coordinate 24,851 of CAYNSX010000021.1, read as the reverse complement.
AACGACGCGGCTGGGACGGCCGCGCTACCTCCTAACTCTGGGTAGCGCCGGCGGCTCGCCGGCGCAGACTGCGCAACATCGGGGTGGCGAGAAGCAGACCAAGTAGAGGAATGGAGCCACAGAGCACGATCGCACCGACAATCATTCCGTTTGCCAAGGTCTGAACTTGTTTCACTTCTACTGCGGCGCGGAAGCGTTGCTGCGGCGAGACAAAGGTGGGCGTCTTTCCGAGCAATTTCAAGAACTCCCGGGCGTACGGCTCGGCATTCAAGACATCTCGCGCTGAAATCATCCCTCGGCCGTAGTGAACGACAGACCAGGAGCCGCTTTGCAGCCGGTCGCGCTCCAGCAGCACTAGGTATCGCCTTCCTGCCTGAAAGAATGTCATGTCGCAAGGAAATTCGATGCCGAAGTTTGAGCGGATCCTCTGACCAGGCCGCGCTGTTCCCCTCAAGACCTCAAGCACTTCGAGTTCGGCCTTCTGCTGAGGAGCCGTGTAGGATGATCCGCCAGCGAGCCGTATGAAGGACGCATACTCGACCGGTGAAACCGGATCCACACGCAATACGTTGACCGTCACCACCAACTCCGCGCGCTTTAGCAGCTGCTCGGGTGTGAAATACATGACCTTCGCGGCTGCTGGATGGCAGGTCGCGAAGAGGCCAAGAGCAAGCCAAAGGGATAGAGATCGTCGCATGTCGCCTGTAAGACTATGGCCAACCTTCGCAAGTTCCCCAGTCTTCCGCCTTACCAGTTTCATAGCCCTTGCATTAGCCGATTCCGGGTGTAAAATGATTGTGAAAGAATTCACAAAGTCGGCAGGATGGGGCGATGGCGCACGATTTTTTGCCGATTCTGGTGATGCTGGTGCTGGCCGCCGGGGTGGCCCTCGGGATGCTCGCGGCCACCCATCTCCTCGGCCCCAGGCGCCCGACCCCAGCCAAACTCGCCCCCTACGAATGTGGCATTTTCCCCACCACCAGCGCCCGGGTGCGCTTCCCGGTCAAGTTCTACATGACCGCCCTGCTCTTCGTCATCTTCGACATCGAGATCATGTTCCTGTTCCCCTGGGCGGTCATTCTACGTGACCTGGGGGCCTACGGCCTGGCGGCGATGGGCATCTTCTTCGTCTTCCTGACCATCGGGTTCGTCTACGAGTGGATGCTGGGGGCGCTCAATTGGGAATGAGCGAGCGCGAGCGGCCGCTCGAGGAGCAGGTGCTCACCACCACCGTGGACCGGATGGTGAAGTGGGCGCATGACGCGCACGCGGAAATCACTGTGCCGCTGCCGAAGCAGAACACGGTGAACCAGGCGGTGAACTGGGCGCGCAAGTCGTCGCTGTGGCCGGCCGCATTCGGGCTGGCCTGCTGCGCGATCGAGATGATGGCCACGGCGGCGTCGCGCAACGACCTGGCGCGCTTCGGGATGGAAGTCTTCCGCGCCAGCCCGCGGCAGGCGGACCTGCTGATTGTCGCCGGGCGCTTGAGCCGGAAGATGGCGCCGGTGATGCGGCAACTCTACGACCAGATGGCGGAGCCGAAGTGGGTGATTTCGATGGGGGCGTGCGCGTCGTGCGGCGGCATCTTCAATAACTACGCGCTGGTGCAGGGGGTGGATGAGATCGTGCCGGTGGATGTCTTCGTCGCCGGCTGTCCGCCGCGGCCCGAGGCGCTGATTTACGGCATCCTGAAGCTGCACGAGAAGATTCAGAAGGGCATCCCGCCGGGCGAACCGGTGCGCGTGCCGGCGTCGGTGTGACCGACGCCCCCCCGCCAGAGAACGGCGGCGCCGCTGCCCCGTTCGACGCACACCCGCTCGTCGTCCTGCTGCGCGGCTCGTATCCGCACGCGGTGACGCAAGTCGAGACCACCGCTGACGGGATGCTGACGGTGACCATCCGGCGCGATGCCATCGCCGCGGCTTGCCATCTGCTGCGCGACCACCCGGAGGCGCGGTTCGAGTTGTGTTCCGATGTCGTTGGCGTGGACATGCTCGGCCAAGAGCCGAGGTTCTGGGTCGTGTATCACCTGGAGTCGCTGGCGCACAACGCCTGGCTGCGGCTGAAGGTCGGCGTGCCGTCGCACGACGCCGTGCTGCCGAGCGTGACGGGCGTGTGGAGCGGCGCGAACTATCCCGAGCGCGAAATCTTCGACCTGTTCGGGATCCGCTTCACCGGCCACCCGAACTTGACGCGCATTCTGATGCCCGACGACTGGGAGGGCTACCCCCTGCGCAAGGATTACCCGATGAGCGGCAAGACGCCCTGGACGCCGACCTACTGATGAGCGCCACCGCGCCGGCGCCTGCTTCGGACATCCTCACCGTCAACATGGGGCCACAGCACCCGAGCACGCACGGCGTGCTGCGGGTGCAACTCGAATTGCAGGGCGAGACGGTGCTGAAGGCGACGCCCATCATCGGCTATCTGCACACGGGCATCGAGAAGACTTTCGAAGTGAAGACCTATGTCAAGGGTCTGCCGATGACCGACCGGATGGATTACTTGTCGGCGAACAACATCAACCTCGCGTATGTGCTGTCCATCGAGGCGCTCCTCGGCCTGGAAATCCCGAAGCGGGCGCAGTACATCCGGGTGTTGCTGGCGGAACTGGGGCGCATCAATTCGCACCTGGTGTGGCTGGCGACGCACGCGATGGACATCGGTGCGATGACGGTATTTCTGTATTCCTTCCGCGAGCGGGAGAAGATTCTCGACTTGTTCGAGATGGTGGCGGGGGCGCGGATGATGCCGAGTTTCATCCGGCCCGGCGGCGTGCGCCAGGAACTGCCGCCGGGGTTCGAGGAGGCGGTGCGCACATTCATCGACGAGATGCCGGTGCGCATCGACGAGTATGAAGCGCTGCTGACGAAGAACCAGATTTGGCGGATGCGCACCGAGGGCGTCGGGGTGCTGACGGCGGCGCAGGCGCTCGACTTGAGCGTGACCGGGCCCTGCCTGCGGGCGTCGGGCGTGGTGCGCGACCTGCGCAGGGACAAGCCCTACTGCAGTTACGAAGAGTTCGAATTCGCGGTCCCGACGCGCACCGCGGGCGACACCTTCGCGCGCTATGAAGTGCGGATGCAGGAGATGCGCGAGTCGCTGCGGATCGTCCGCCAGACGCTCGACCGGATGCCGGGCCCGCCGCTGAACGCCAACGCGCCGAAGGTGGTGCCGCCGCCGCGCGACCGCCTCTACAAGAGCATGGAGGCGATGATCCACCACTTTATGATTTGGACAGATGGGTTCGCCGTCCCGCCGGGCGAGGCGTATGTCCCGACCGAAGGCCCGCGCGGCGAGGCGGGGTTCTACATCGTCTCGAACGGCACGCCGAAGCCGCAGCGGGTGAAGATGCGGGCGCCGTCGTTCATTCACCTGCAGGCGCTCGACCCGATGGTGCGCGGGCGGCTGATCGCCGATGTCGTGACGGTCATCGGCACGCTCGACTTTGTCATCGGCGAGGTGGACCGGTGAGCGCGACCGTCACCGCTGCGCCCGCCCCGCGCATCGACCGCGCCGACGCGGCGCGCATCCTGGCGCGTTACCCGCAGAAGCGGTCTGCCGTGCTGCCCTTGCTGCATGTGGCGCAGGAGCGCGACGGCTGGATCACGCCGGAGGCGCTGGCGGAAGTCGCGGACCTGGTCGGCATCCCGCCGGTCGAGGTGCGCGACACGGCGAGTTTTTACACGATGTTCAAACTGGAGCCGGTCGGGTGGCGGGTGCTGTCAGTCTGCACCAACCTGCCGTGCATGCTGCGCGGCGCGTACGAGGTGCTGCGCCAGTGCGAGCGGCGGCTGGGGACGAAGGCGGGCGTGCCGAACACCGACTCGGTCTTCGTCGAAGAGGCCGAGTGCCTGGCGGCGTGTCACCGGGCGACGGCGGTGCAGGTGGATTACCGGTTCTTCAACGATGTCACTGCCGAGAACCTCGGACAGGTGCTGACGCGCACCAAGAGCGGTGACCTGTCGGTGCTCGAATCGTACGGCGCCGTCGCCGCCGCCGAGCCGGCGGTGCTGCTGAAGCACTACGGTGTCCCCAATATCGCATCGCTTTCCGTCTACCGTTCGCGCGGCGGCTACGACGGGCTGACCAAGGCGGTGAAAGAACTGACGCCGGCGCAAGTGACCGAGATCGTGACGAAGTCCGGCCTGCGCGGGCGCGGCGGCGCCGGCTTTCCGGCGGGGCGGAAGTGGTCGTTCATCCCCAAAGATGGCAAGCAGCCGGTGTACCTCGTCGCCAACGCCGACGAGGGCGACACCGGCTGCTTCAAAGACCGGCTGCTTTGTGAGCGGCTGCCGCACGCGGTCATCGAGGGCTGCATCATCGCCGCCTACGCGGTCGGCGCGCACATCGGCTACATCTATCTGCGCGGCGAGTTCCGCGATGCCGCCGAAGTGATGGAGCGGGCGCTCGATGACTGCCGCGCTGCCGGGCTGCTCGGCGAGAACATCCTCGGCAGCGGCTACGACTTCGAGCTCTACATTCACCGCGGCGCGGGGTCGTATGTCTGCGGTGACGAGACCGGTCTCATTTCGTCGCTCGAGGGCTATCGCGGCTGGCCGAAGCGCAAACCGCCGTACTTTCCCGCGGTGCGCGGGCTCTACGACTGCCCGACGGTGGTGAACAATGTCGAGACGCTGGCGTGCGTGCCGCCGATCCTGGCGAACGGGGCCGAGTGGTTCGCCGCCATCGGCACCGAGAAGAGCACCGGCACGCGCCTGCACTGCGTCAGCGGGCATGTGAACCGGCCCGGCGTGTACGAATTGCCGACGGGCGTGCCGCTGTCCGAGATCATCGAGAAGTGGGCGGGCGGGATGCTGGACGGACGGCTGTTCAAGGCGGCGTTCCCGGGCGGGCCGGCGTGCCCGATCCTGACCGGCGACGAGTACCACATCCCGATGGACTGGGAGAGTTTGCAAGCGGCGGGGTCGGTGCTGGGGTCGGGCGGCATCATCGTGATGGACGAGACCACCTGCATGGTGCGCGCCGCGTGGCGGGTGCTGAAGTTTTTCGCGCACGAATCGTGCGGCGAGTGCACGCCCTGCCGCGAGGGCGCGCCGTGGCTGACGGAAATCTTCGACCGCATCGAACAGGGCCGCGGGCGGATGGAGGACCTCGACCTGGTCTTCAGCATTTGCGACAACATCGAGGGCAACACCATTTGCGCGATGGGCGACTTCGAGGCGTGGTCGGCGGCGAGTCTGGTGAAGCGGTTCCGCAGCGAATTCGAGGCGCATGTCACGGGCGCCGGGTGCCCGTTCGCCTGATGCCGAAACTGACGATCGACGGTCACGCGGTCGAGGTGCCGGAGGGCACCAATCTGATCGAGGCCGCGAAGCAAGTCGGCATCGAACTGCCGGTGTTCTGCTATCACAAGTATCTGGAGCCGGTCGGCGTCTGCCGCATCTGCTTGGTCGAGATCGATGGCGCGCGCAAGCCGGAGCCGGCCTGCACGACCATCGCCACAGACGGGATGGTCGTGAGAGCGAACTCGGCGGCGGCCATCGCGGCGCGCAAGGGCGTCTTCGAATTTCTGCTCATCAATCACCCGCTCGACTGTCCGGTCTGCGACCGCGGCGGGTGGTGCGATTTGCAGAACCTGGTGTTCAAGTTCGCCGAGGGCGAGACGCGCTTCGTCGAACCGAAGCGCGTGGCGACCGACGCCGACTTCGGCCCGTTCATCTACATGAACCACAACCGCTGCATCCTCTGCTATCGCTGCACGCGGTATTACGATGAAATCGCGGGCACGCAGGAATTGCAGGTGGCGCAGCGCGGGAACCAGAGCGAGATTTGGACTTACGACCACGCGCCGCTGACCGACGGGATGGCGGGCAATCTCGTCGAGGTCTGCCCGCTGGGCGCGCTGACCGACAAGCCGGCGCGCTTCCGCGTCCGCACCTGGGAGATGAAGTGGCAGGAGACGGTGTGCGGGTCGTGCTCGGTCGGTTGCACGCTGAAGGCGGGCGTGAAACTCGGCAAGGTGATGCAGATCTTCACCGGCGAGCACGACGCGGTGAACGAACTCTTCATCTGCGACCGCGGGCGCTTCGCCTATCGGCACCTGACCAGCGCGGCGCGGCTGCACGTCCCGCAGGTGCGGCGCAACGGCGGCTTCGATCGTGTCACTTGGACCGAGGCGATCGGCATCGCCGCGCAGCGGCTGGCCGCCATTCGCGAGCGGCACGGCGGCGAGAGCATCGGCGTCCTGTGCAGCGGCAACCTGACGAACGAGGAACTCTACCTGGCGCAGCGGCTTGCCCGCGAGGTGCTCGGCACGCCGCACATCGACACGATGGCCTCGTACGCGCGCACGACGGCGCCGTTGCGCGCCGCGCTCGGCGTGGACGCGGGGACGCTGACGATGGAAGCGCTCGAGCGCGCCGGCAGCGCGCTGGTTGTCGGGTGCGACCTCGACGCCGAACAGCCGATCGCGGCGGTGCGGTTGCGGCGGGCGGTGCGCGCCGGCGCGCCGCTGGTGGTGGTGAACATCCGGAATGTGGATTTGAAGATGCCCGTCGCGCACCGGCTGACGCCGCAGCCGGGCGGCGAGGCGGCGCTGTTGTGGGCGCTGGTGGCGGCAGTCGTGAACGAGGGACTGGTGGACGCGGCGACCATGGCATCGCGCGTCGACGGGTACGACGCGCTGCGGGCGTCGCTGGCGGCGTATACGCCTTCGGCGGTCGCCGCGGCGACCGGCGTGGCGTGGGAAGCGGTGCGCGACGCGGGGCGGGCGCTGTGCGCCGCGCCGGGCTGCGCGGTGGTGTTCGGCGAGGACATCCTGCGGCACGCGCAAGGCGAGGAGTGCGTGCGGGCGCTGACCGTATTCGCGGCGCTGACCGGCAACCTGCGCGGCGAACGCGGCGGCATCGCGCCGATGCGCCACTCGACGAACGCGCAGGGCGCAATCGATATGGGCTGCGCGCCGCCGCTCTTGCCCGGCCACCGGCTTGCGGAGAAGCAGGGGATGCACGCCGCCGAGATGCTCGCCGCCGCGGCGAGCGGACAGATGAAGGCGCTGCTCTGCTTCGGCGCCGACCCACTGACGCGCCTGACCGACGCCGCAACGGCGGCGAAGGGAATCGACGCGCTCGAATTCCTGCTGGTCTGCGAACTCTTCCCGACGGCGACCGCCGAGCGGGCGCAGGTGCTGCTGCCGGCGGCGAGCGCGTTCGAGCGCGAGGGCACCTTCACCAGTTTCGAGCGGCGCATCCAACGCCTGACCTCACCCACGCCGGCGCCCGACCAAGCGCGGCCCGATTGGCAGACGCTGCTGGCGCTCGGCAAGGCGCTTGGCGCGCAGTGGGACTTCGACTTCCCCGGCCAGGTGTTCGACGCCGCCGCGGCGGCGTCGCCGACGCACGCCGGCCTCGCATTCGGAATGAGCGAGAAGCCCGGCACGGTGTGGCCGCTACCCGATGCGCCGACGCGTGTCGCGGTGGCGCCCGCGCCGCGGCCGGCAGCGCCCGCCCGCGATGACGAGTTCCCGCTGGCGCTGACGGTCGGGGTGCGGATGATGGACGGTGCCTCGCTCACCACCGATGACCCCGACCGCTTCGGCGAGGTGATCGGCGCTACTTTCGTCGAGGTGCATTCTGATGATGCGGCCCGCCTCGGCCTCGCCGACGGCGCTGCGGCGGAAGTCGAAACGCGCCACGGCGCGCTGCGCGCCGCGGTGCGCGTGCGCGCGACCTGCGCGCCGGGGGTGCTCTTTATGCCGCGCAACCTGCGCGTGGCGAATGTGCCGGCCCTGCTCGGGCCGGGCGGCGCGCCGTGCCCGGCGCGCCTGCGGAAGGCGGCGTCGTGAGCGACCTGCTGCCCATCGTCCTGCGCGCCGCCATCGTGATGGGCTTTGTGATGTCGCTGGTGCCGCTGCTCACCTGGGCGGAGCGCAAGGTCGTCGCCGATATGCAAGTGCGCATCGGACCGAACCGCGCCGGGCCCTACGGCATCCTGCAGCCGATCGCCGACGGCATCAAGTTGCTTTTCAAAGAGGAGATCATCCCGACGCAAGCGGACAAGTGGGTGTACTTGATGGCGCCGGTCGTCGCCATCGTGCCGGCGCTGATTGCGGTCGCCATCATCCCGTTCGGGCCGGGCGAGTGGTGGCGGGTCGCCGATGTTAATGTCGGCATCCTCTACATTCTGGCGGTCACCTCCTTGAGCGTGTACGGCATCGTGCTGGCGGGGTGGTCGTCGAACAGCAAGTGGTCGCTGCTCGGCGGGCTGCGCTCGTCGGCGCAGATGATCAGTTACGAACTGACGATGGGTCTGGCGGTGGCGTCGCTGGTCATCGCCGCCGGGACGCTCCGGTTGCCGCAGATGGTGGAACTCCAGGCGGGCGGCCTGCACCGCTGGTTCGTCTGGCCGCAATTCGTCTCATGCATCTCGCTGTTCATCGCCGGGCTGGCGGAGACGAACCGGGCGCCGTTCGACCTGCCGGAAGCGGAGTCGGAGTTAGTGGCGGGCTATCACACGGAGTACACGGGGATGAAGTTCTCGATGTTCACCCTCGCGGAATACGGCGCCATCTTCACTGTGTCGGCGGTGCTCGCTACGCTGTTCCTCGGCGGCTGGCAGGCGCCGTTCCCGGTGGCGCCGTTCACCTGGCTGCCGGCGCCGGCGTGGCTGCTGCTGAAGTGCGCAGTCATCATTTTCATCTTCATGTGGCTGCGGGCAACGCTGCCCCGGTTCCGCTACGACCAACTGATGGGGTTCGGGTGGAAGGTGCTGCTGCCGGTGACGCTCCTCAATCTGACTATCACGGCTATCTGGGTGGCGCTGCGATGAATCCGCTGACGCGCTATGTGACGCCGATTCTCAAGGGGATGGCGACGACTTTCCGCCACATCTTCAAGCGTACGGTGACGGTGCAATACCCCGAAGAGCCGGTGAGCCTGCAGCCGCGCTTCCGCGGGCGGCAAGTGCTGCTGCGCTACGACAACGGGCTGGAGCGGTGCATCGGCTGCCAGTTGTGCGCGGCGGCCTGCCCGTCAGACGCCATTTACATCGAGTCGGCGGAAAACACCGATGCCGACCGACGTTCGCCCGGCGAGCGCTATGCCAAGGTGTACGACATCCATATGATGCGCTGCATCTTCTGCGGGTTCTGCGAGGAGGCGTGCCCGGTGGACGCCGTCGTGCTGCGCCACGATTTCGAACTCGCTTCGTACGACCGCGAGGGGTTCATCTATCACAAGGACGACTTGCTGGTCCCCGGGCCGGACGAGGGGAGCGCGCGCTAGGTGCTGGTGTTCCTCATCGCGGGGGCGCTCGCGCTGGCCGGCGCGGTGGCGATGGTGTTGCAGCGGCATCCGGTGCACAGCGCGCTCTCGCTGGTGGTGACGCTGTTCAGCGTCGCGGTGCTGTTCATTCAAATGAACGCGCCGTTCCTCGCGGTGGTGCAAGTGGCGGTCTACGCGGGCGCCATTATGGTGTTGTTTCTGTTTGTCATCATGTACTTGCAACTCGAAAAGGACACCGCGCTCGGCTACGGCCACTGGCCGCAGCGCATCCTGGGCGTGCTGGCGCCGCTCGGACTGGTGGCCGTGCTGCTGTACGCGGCGCTGCGGAATCCGCTGCCGCCCGGCAGCGGCGCGCAAGTGGCGCGGGTCATCGCGCGCACCGGCCACACGGAGGCGCTCGGGCGGGTGCTGTTCGACCGGTTCGTGCTGCCGTTCGAGATCGTGGCGCTGCTGCTGCTAGTGGCGATGATTGGAGCCATTGTCATCGCCCGCGCCGAACGGCGCGACGAGGAGGCGTGATGCTCGCCGCCGAGCCGGCCTTCACCGATTACCTGGTCTTGAGCGCGCTGCTCTTCGGCGTCGGCGCCGTCGGGGTGCTGGTGCGGCGCAACATCATCGTGGTGCTGATGTGCCTGGAATTGATGCTGAACGCGGTGAACATCACACTGGCGGCGGCGTCGCTGCAAGTCGGCAACCTCGACGGCCAGGTGCTGGTGTTCCTCTCGCTGTCGGTGGCCGCCGCCGAGGTGGTGGTGGGCCTGGCGATGGTCGTGGCGATCTACCGGACGCGCCACACCATCAACATTGACGATTTGAATCTGCTGCGGGGGTAGCGTGACCCGAGCGCGGAACCAGCGGTGATTGACCTGGCCTGGCTGATCCCGGCGCTGCCGCTCGCCGGCTGCGCGGTGGCGCTCTTCGGCGCACAGCGATTGCCGCGCGGCGCGGCGGGGTGGTTGTGCACGCTCACGGTCGCCGGGTCATTCCTGGTGACACTGACGCTGCCCGGCGCGGTGCGCGGCGAATCGGAGGCGCGCATCGTCTCGATTGCGCCGTGGATTGCTTCCGGCGACTTCAGCGTCGCCTGGGCGCTCCGCGTTGACGCGCTGTCGGTGTACATGGCGCTCATCATCACCGGCGTCGGCGCGCTCATTCACCTGTACTCGATCGGTTATATGGCACACGACGCCCGGGTGGTGCGCTATTTCGCATTCCTGAACCTCTTCACCGCATCGATGCTGGTGCTGGTCTTGGCGCCGAACTTCCTGATGCTGTATTTGGGCTGGGAACTCGTCGGGCTGTGCTCGTACTTGCTCATCGGCCATTGGCACGAGCGCCCCGCCGCCGCGGCGGCGGCGAAAAAGGCGTTCCTCGTCAACCGCGTCGGCGACTTCTCGTTCGGCATCGGTGTGCTGCTCATCTTCCTCAACTTCCACACGCTCGACTTCGCCCGCGTGTTCGCTGCCGCCGGCGGCGCCGAGCCGGTGACGCTGCTGCTCATCAGTCTGCTGCTCTTCGGCGGGGCGGTTGGGAAGTCGGCGCAACTGCCGCTGCATGTCTGGCTGCCCGATGCGATGGAAGGCCCGACGCCGGTCAGCGCGCTCATCCACGCCGCGACGATGGTGACCGCGGGCGTGTATCTGGTCGTCCGCTGCCACGCGCTGTTCCCGCCCGAGGCGCTGGCGGTGGTGATGACGGTCGGGCTGGCGACGGCCCTGTTCGCCGGCGTCATCGCGCTGGTGCACCACGACCTGAAGCGCGTCCTGGCGTATTCGACCATCAGCCAGCTCGGCTTGATGTTCGCCGCCGCGGGCGTCGGCGCGTATGGCGCGGCGATGTTCCACCTCGGCACGCACGCGTTCTTCAAGGCGCTGCTCTTCCTCGCCGCCGGCAGCGTCATGCACGCGCTGCACGACGAACTCGATCTCCGCAAGATGGGCGGCCTGCGCGCCAAACTGCCGGTGACGGCGGCGGTGTTCGGCATCGGGGCGCTGGCGCTGGCGGGCATCCCCGGCCTTTCCGGCTTCTTCAGCAAGGAGCAGATCCTCTGGTATGCGAAGGAGGGGCCGCTCGGCAGCGGGTGGGCGTGGGGGCTGGTGCTGGCGGCGTCGGCGGTGACGGCGCTCTACTCGTTCCGGCTCTTCGCTAAGGTGTTCCTCGGCGCGCCGCGGGATGCACGGCTCTTCGAAGGCGCGCATGAAAGCCCGCCGGTGATGCTGGTTCCGCTCGGCGTGCTGGCCGCAGGCGCGGTCCTGGTGGGCTATCTCGGTCTGCCCGAGCACAGCGCGGTCGCGGCGTTCCTGGCGCCGGTCATCGGCGCCGGGCCGGCGCCGGCGATGCATGCGCTGGTCGGCGCGCATCTGCTCCTCGCCGTCGTGACGAACCCGGGCGTGTGGGCGCTATTGGTGAGCGGGCTGCTGTGGGTGCGAGCGCCGGGTTCGGCGACGGGCGTCGCCCGCGCGTTCGGGCCGCTGTATTGGGTCGCCTATCACAAATTCTTCGTCGACGAGATCTACGCCGCGCTCCTGGTGCGACCGCTGCAGGCGCTGGCGCGCTGGCTCTCCGATGTTTTCGATGCGCTGGTGGTGGACGGCGCGGTGAACGGCGCCGCCTGGGTGACGGGCCGGGCGGGGGCCGGCTTGCGGCTGTCGCAGGCGGGCTATGTCTCGGCGTATGCGCTGGCGATGACGCTGGGCGTGCTGGCGCTGCTCGCCTGGCTGGTGTGGCGGTGACATGCTGGCGCTAAGCTGGCTGCTGGTCATCCCGGCGATCGGGGCGTTGTTCGTGCTCTTCACGCCGCGCGAGGAAGTACGCGCCATCCGTTTCATCGCGCTGCTGGCGCTGACGCTCGACGCGGTGCTGGCTATCGCGGTGTTTCTGGTGTTCGAGCCGGGGGGCGGGTGGCAGTTCGTCGAGCGGACCGAGTGGGTTAGGCAGTGGGGAATCTACTACCACCTCGGCGTGGACGGCATCAGCGTGGTGCTGGTGGCGATGACGGCGGTGCTCGGCTGGTGCGCGTATCTGGCGTCGTGGTCGGGCATCACCACCCGCTTCAAGGAGTTCACTATCGTCTTCCTGGTGCTGCAAGGGGGGATGCTCGGCGTGTTCGTCGCCCGCGACCTGTTCCTGTTCTATGTCTTCTGGGAGGCGATGCTCATCCCGATGTACTTCATCATCGGGATGTGGGGCGGGCCGCGGCGCGTCTACGCGGCGACGAAGTTCATCATTTACACGCTGCTCGGCAGTCTGCTGATGCTGGTCGCCATCATCTGGCTGTACTTCGAGCACGGGCAGCAGTCGGGAAACTTCACCTTCGACATCCTGCAACTGATGCGCACGCAATTGCCGGGCGGCGTGCAGATGTGGTTGTTCGCCGCTTTTGCGCTGGCGTTCGCCATCAAGGTGCCGGTGTTCCCGTTCCACACCTGGCTGCCCGATGCGCATGTCGAAGCGCCGACGGCGGGCAGCATCATCCTCGCCGGCGTGCTGCTGAAGATGGGGACCTACGGCCTGGTGCGCTTCTGCCTGCCGCTGTTCCCGGCGGCGGCGGTGCAATACGCGCCGCTGTTCGCCATCCTCGGCATCATCGGCATCCTGTACGGGGGGATGGTGTGCGTCGTGCAGCGCGACCTGAAGCGGCTGATCGCCTATTCGAGCGTCAGCCATCTTGGCTTCGTCGTGCTCGGCATTTTTATGCTCAATCAGCAGGGGTTGGACGGCGCGGTCTTGCAGATGGTGAACCACGGCTTGAGCACCGGCGCGCTGTTCCTGCTCGTCGGGCTCATCTACGAGCGCACGCACCGGCGGACGATCGCCGACCTAGGCGGGCTGGCGCTGGTGATGCCGGTGCTGCACGGCGTGTTCCTCTTCATCGTGCTGTCGTCGCTGGGGCTGCCGGGGTTGAATAACTTCGTCGGCGAGTTCCTGGTGCTGGTGGGGGCGGTGCGGGAGTCGGTGTGGTACGCGGTGGCGGCGACGGGGGGTGTGGTGCTGGCGGCGGTGTACCTGCTCTGGATGTATCAGCGGGTGATGCACGGCCAGCCGCGCGACGAGGACCGGGCGCTACCCGACCTGTCGCTGCGCGAGTGGGCGTGCCTGGCGCCGATCTGCGTGCTGATTCTCTGGCTGGGCCTCTATCCGAAGCCGGCGCTGGAACGCATAACGCCGGCGACGGCGGCGATCCTGGCGCAAGTGCGCGGGGCGACGCAGCATCCGGAGTCGTTCGCCGATGCCGCCCACGGTGACGCGCCGTGACGCTGCAATCACTGCAGATCGGGCTGCTGGCGTTGCTGCCCGAGGTCATCGTGACCCTCGGTGCGACGGCGCTGCTGCTGGTGGAAGTGTCCTTGCGCGGCGCGCGGCGCGAGTGGGTGGCGCCGCTCGCCGCAGTCATCCTGCTCGGCGCCATCCTGTCGTTTTCGCGCCAAGGAATCGAGTCGCTGCGCATCTTCAACGGCATGGCGGTCGCCGACCCGCTCGGCGCGTTCATCGGTCTGGTGGTGCTGGTCGTCGCACTGCTGGCGGTGCTGCTGTCGCGGCGTTACCTGGCGCGGCAACACGAGAACCGCCCCGGCTACTATCCGCTGCTGCTCTTCGCCACGGTCGGGATGATGCTGCTGGCGCGCAGTACCGACCTCGCCGCCATTTTCGTGTCCATCGAATTGCTGTCGCTGTGTCTGTATGTTCTCGCCACTTTCACCCGGCGCAGGCCCGAGGCGCTCGAGGCGGGGCTGAAATACCTGATGCTCGGCAGTTTTGCGACGGGCTTTCTGCTCTTCGGCATCGCTTTGATGTATGTGACGACGGCGCACACCGAACTTTTCGGCGTCGTCCGCGCGCTGCCCGATATGTTCCCCGGCGAGCAGGCGCTGTTTGCGGTCGGGGTCGGGCTGTTCCTGGTCGGCGTCGCGTTCAAGTTGGGGCTGGCGCCGTTCCATATGTGGACGCCCGATGTCTATCACGGTGCGCCGGCGCCGGTGACGGCGTTTATGGCGGCGGGCGTGAAGGTGGCGGTCTTCGGCGCCGTGCTGCGCGTCTTCCCGCACGGGCTGATGGCGGCGGGCGACCCGGTGTGGCCGGCGGTGCTGGCGGTGCTGGCGGTGGCCTCGATGACCGTCGGCAATGTCATCGCGCTGGCGCAACGCAACATCAAGCGGATGCTGGCCTATTCCAGCATCGCGCACGCCGGGTATGCACTGGTCGGTGTCGTGGCGGGCGACCGCTACGGCGACGGCGCCGTGCTGTTCTATCTGGTGGCGTATGCGTTGATGACGGTGGGCGCGTTCGCGGTGGTGACGGCGATGGCGGGCGACCGCGAGCAGGGGCTCGACTACGCCGACGCCGCCGGCCTGGCGCAGCGCGACCCGCTGCTCGCCGGCGCGATGACGGTGTTCATGGTGTCGCTCACCGGCATCCCGCCGACGCTGGGCTTCGTCGGCAAGTTCTATCTCTTCGCCAGCGCGGTGTATGGCGGATGGGCGTGGCTGGCTGTCGTGGCGGTGATCAACAGCGCGATTTCGGCGTACTACTACTTGGGTGTGGTGGTGGCGATGTATATGCGCGAGCCGTCCGGCGACTCGCGGCTGGCGCCGCGCGCGATCGGCGTGACGACCGTCGTTGTGGTGACGACTTTGGGCTTACTGGCGCTCGGCTTGGCGCCCGGACGCCTGCTCGAGTTCGTGGGCGCCGCGCTCACCGGCCGCTGACGCCTCGGCGGCGACGAGCGTGCCGGTCAGATACACGCGCGGCGCCTCGCCGTTGTGCTGCGACGCCGAGACGAGCGATTCGCTCGAATGCACAATCGCGATCTCGCCGCGCGGCGTGATGCCGATCAGCCCGCCGCGCCCGCCCAGGCCGGCCATCACTTCCAACGCCTCTTGCGCGGCGGCTTCGAGCGCTAGCCCGGCCTTGATACTCCAACAGGTGCGAGCCGCCAGCATACTGCGGATGATGAACTCGCCCTGGCCGGTGGTCGAAATCGCGGCGAGCGCATTGTCGGCATACGCGCCGCAGCCGACGAAGGGCGTGTCGCCGACGCGGCCGGGCAGCATATGGTGGATGCCTCCCGTCGAGGTGGCAGCAGCAACGCCGCCGGCGGCGTCGAGCGCGACGGCGCCGACCGTGTCCCCGTACATCTCGTGATAAAGCGCGACCAGTTCCG
The DNA here is from genome assembly GCA_964400165.1 of uncultured bacterium. Lineage (GTDB taxonomy): Bacteria > Armatimonadota > Hebobacteria > CAYNSX01 > CAYNSX01 > CAYNSX01. Next base: position 9,446 of record CAYNSX010000021.1, on the reverse strand, counting down.
GCGGAGGCGGCGACTTGGCCTCCCGGACCGGCGGGTCGGCGAGCGGCAGGCCGAAGTGCTCCGCCAGGCGGCGGGCGCCCTCGCCGGCGAAACAGACATGCGGGGTGTTTTCCGCGATGCGACGGGCCAGGGAAATGGGGTTTTGGACGCCGGGCACGCCCACGACCGCGCCAAACCGGGCGTCGCGGCCATCCATGATGGCGGCGTCCCGCCGGGCAATGCCGTCGAGTTGGGGCGTGGCGCCGGCGCCGGCGTTGAAGTGGCCGGAGTCCTCCAATACAATGACGGCGGCTTCGACGGCATCCCACGCAGCGCCGCCCGAAGCGAGGATACGCGTTCCGGCGCCGACGGCGGCGCGGAGCGTGCCGGCAATGTCGGACTCGGCAAACCGCGCCGCCCGGTCAGCGGGCGACAGTCGTTCCAGTTCCTGGCGGAGGGAACGCGGGTAGGCGCCCGCGCCCCCATGGACGACCATTCCGAACAATCGACACCCCCGGATGCACTATGAATTAGGCGCAACGCCTCCGGTTCCTGCGTGGTCAAAGACTGGGCGGCGGTGCGCATCGCCGCGCGAGAGGGATGAGGGATGAAGAAGCATTGGAAGTTGCTGGTGGCGGTGCTGGCGCTGCTCGTCTTGCTGGCGGGGGCGGCGCAAGTGGTCGGCGGGCGCAATCAAGAGCCCGGCAAGGACCTCGATGTCACGGCCGTCAAGCGCGGCGACTTGCAGGTCGAAGTGACGGAGACCGGCTCGCTCGAGCCGGTGTCGCAGGTGGAAGTGAAGTCGAAGGTGTCGGGCCGCGTGCTGCAGGTGCAGGTGGAAGAAGGCGACCGGGTGACACCGGGCCAGGTGATCGCCCGGCTCGAGATCCCGGAACTGTTGAGCCAGCGCGACCAGATGTCGTCGCAGTTGCGGCAGGCGGAAGAGCGGCTGACCGAATCGCAGATATCGCTGCGCCTCGAGGAGCAGCGAGTGGCGGGGAACCGCAACGAGGCGAAGGCATCCGTCGATGCCGCGCGCGCCAATCTGCGCCAGTTGCAAGCCGGCGCCCGGCCGGAGGAACTGCGGCAGTCCGAATCGCATGTGGCGCGCGCGGAGTCGGCCTTTGCCGATGCCGCGCGCAACCTGCAGCGACAGAAGGAGTTGAACGCGCAGGGGTTCGTGCCGAAGAGCGCCGTGGACGCGGCGCAGACGCAATACGACATGGCGCAGTCGGATCTCGACTCCGCGAAGCAATCCCTCGCATTGGTGCGCGCCGGCGCGCGCAAGGAAGAACTGGACGCCTCGCAGGCGCGGCTGGAGCAGGCCGAGGCCGGCCTGGCGCTGGCGGAGACAGGCGACCTGCAAATGCAGCAGGCGCGCTCGCGGCTGCGCCAGGCGGGTTTGAGCGTGGAACAGTTGCGCAGCGCGTTGAGCGAGATCGAGACGCGGGTCACGGATGCCACCATCGTGTCGCCGACTTCGGGCGTCGTCATCCGGCGGCTGGTGGAGCCGGGCTCGATGGTGATCTCGGCGACCGGCGGCTTCAGTGAAGGCACGACCGTCATCACGGTCGGCGACCTCTCGCAAATGCAGGTCAATGTCGAACTGAACGAAGTGGATGTCGCCAAGATCGCGCTCGGCGCTAAAGCCACCATTCACCCCGACGCGCTGCGCGGGACGACCTTCGAGGGGAGCGTGACGCGGATTTCCCCGGCGGCGTCGCAGCGCAACGCGACGGCGGGCGCGATGGTGGTCAAGTTCCTGGTCGAAGTGACGGTCGTCTCACCGACCGCGGCGCTGCGGCCGGGGATGAGCGCCGCGGTGTCGATCGCCGGCGAAGGGCGTCCGGGCACGCTGTATCTGCCCCGCGACGCAGTCATCAAGCGCGCCGACGGCGACTATGTGAAACTGGTGACGGACGAGAAGTACCTGCGCGAGCACGGCAAGTCCAGCACCAAGGACTCGAAGGAAAAGAAGGACGAGAAGCGCTTGGAGCCGGGCGAGGCCTACCGCCCGAAGACCTGGGACTGGGGCAAGGAAATCAAGGTGGTGACCGGCCTGGTCACACCGCTGCACATCGAAATCCTGGACGGCCTGAAAGAGGGCGACAAGGTCCTGGTGGACCCGGAATTGCCCGAGCGCCAGGGCTTCAACTTCGGGCCGTAGGAGACCGCGATGCGCTGGTTTGAGAGCGTCCGGCTGGCGTTGATGACCGTGATGGCGAACAAGTTGCGTTCGTCGCTCACGATGCTGGGCGTCATCATCGGCGTGACCGCGGTACTGCTGAATGTCGCCATCATCACCGGGATGGAAAAGCAGGTCCGGTCCGAATTCGAGAAGCTGGGCTCCGACCTGATTTGGGTGTTCTTCTCGCCGTGGCGCTACCGCGAGGCCGGCGGCGTCGTCCCCATCGAGACGATGACCAACGACGATTTCGAAATGATCAAGCGCGAGTCGACCGTGCTCAAGGAAGTCTCGCCGATGGCGGGGTGGGCGGGCAAGGCGAAGTACCTGGACAAGGAATATGATGTGCAGGTCGCCGGCGTGATGGATTCGTATTTGCGGGTGTATCGCGTGGAAGTGAACAACGGGCGCTTCGTGACGCCGCAGGATGTCGAGGAATGGGCGCCCATTTGCGTACTCGGGTCGGATGTCAGCCAGAAACTGTTCCGCAATGGCGAGCAGCCGGTCGGCAAGGCGCTGATGGTCGGCGGCGTGCATGCCACGGTCGTGGGCGTGTTGAAGGAACGCGGGCAGATGATGGGCGAGGACATGGACAATTATGTCTACTTCCCCATCACGACGGTGCAGAAGCGCATCCTCGGGTCCGACGCCGTGTCGTTCATCGCGGCGACGCCGACCGAGCCGGAAAAGGGCAATGAGGCCGCCGACGAAATCTGGGGCATCTTGATGCGGCGCTACGACAACAAACCCATCTTCACGGTCGAAAGTCAGAAGTCTTTCATGGAGACTTTCGCGCGGGTGATGGCGATGTTCGGGATGGTGCTCGGCGCCATCGGCGCGCTGGCGCTGCTGGTGGGCGGCATCGGAATCATGAACATTATGCTGGTGTCCGTGACCGAGCGCACGAAGGAAATCGGATTGCGCAAGGCCGTCGGCGCGCGACGCAAAGACATCCTGCTGCAGTTCCTGATTGAAGCGGGGACGCTCTCCGGCATCGGCGGACTGGCGGGTGTGGGTGTGGGTGTCGGACTGTCGACCATCGTCTCGATGATTCCGGCGCCGGCCGGGCCGGGCTCCGGCGCGGGCGGCGGGGATAATCTCTTCCCGATGGCGGTGCCGATCTGGCTGGCGTTGTTCGGGTTCGGGTTCGCGGTGACAGTCGGCCTGATTTCCGGCGTCTATCCGGCCTGGCGGGCGGCGCGGCTTGACCCGGTGACGGCCCTGCGCCACGAATGAGCGCGGCACCCGTCCGCCTGCAACTCGGACACAGCCCCGACGCCGACGACGCCCTGATGTTCTACGCGCTCGCCACCGGCAAGGTGGACAGCGAGGGCATCGAATTCGAGCACATCCTGCGCGACATCCAGACGCTGAACGAGTGGGCGCTCGAGGGGCGGCTGGACATTTCCGCGGTGTCGGTGTTGGCGGCGGGGCGCATCGGCGACCGCTACGAGGTGATGGCGTGCGGCGCCAGCGTCGGCGATGACTACGGGCCGATCGTGGTGGCGGCGGAACCGCTGACGCCCGAACAGTTGCAGGGCGAGCGCGTGGCGCATCCGGGGCAGTTCACCACCGCGCACCTGCTGGCGCGCATCTTTCTGCCCGGGGCGGAATTTGCGGCGGTGCCGTTCGATGCGGTGTTCGATGCGGTCAAGTCCGGCGCGGCGCGGGCCGGAGTCGTCATTCACGAAGGGCAGCTGACTTACGCCGACGAGGGTTTGCACCTCGTGATGGACTTCGGCGTCGAATGGAAGCGCACCACCGGCCTGCCGCTGCCGCTCGGCGTGAATGTCATCCGCCGCGATCTGCCTAACGAAGTGCGCGCCCGCGCCGGGCGGGCGATGCGGCGCAGCATCGAGTATGCCATCGAGCACCTCGACGAGGCGCTCGACCACGCACTCGGCTACGCCCGCGGCCTTGACCGTGAGCGGGCGAAGCGCTTCGTGCAGATGTATGTGAACGAGTACACGCTCGACCTCGGCGGCGACGGCCGCGCCGCCGTGCGTCTCTTGCACGACCGGGCGCGGGAACTGGGGCTGCTCACCGCCGCGCCGGTCTCGGTTTCCGTACAATCGCGTCGCGAGGACGCATTCTTGTCTGACGCCACTCCCGAAGCGACGAAGCGCCCGAAGCGCTCGATGCGCATGCCGATGCTGGTGCTCGCCATCCTGGCAGCGCTGCTCGCCGGAGTGTGGTGGCACATCCGCTCGCAGCACCATCCGTCGCTCCCGCTGACGGGCAAGGTCGCTTACACTGTTCTGATGCCGCCCCGCAGGGTCGATTTTGATGTCTTCATTAATGGGCTGCCAAGCATCGAGGGCGTCCGCGTCGAAACCGTAGCCACAGACTCGCTTGGCAAGGCACACGTGATCGGCGTTTCGCTCAAGCAGAAGGACGAGAAGACGGTTCAGGTGCATCTGAAGCTTGAATTGAATTGGGAGGCCAACGGTGTGGATTTGCAACTGAAGTTTTCGCACGAAGTCGCGGTGCTGACGCGAGCACTGGACCGACTCTTTCGTCTTGCGCCACGGCGGGAGCAAATCGGAGAAGTGTCGCTGAAGACTCCGGTATTCTTTAGGACGCGGACCGAAGTGGTGCCGCTCTAGCCTCTAGCAAGAACTGCTCGACTTCCGCGCGCGTCGGGATGGACGGAATCGCGCCCAGGCGCGTGACCGAGAGACTCGCCGCCGCCACCGCGTAGCGCACCGCGTCGTGCAGATCACTGCCCTCCGCCAGCAGCACCGCCAGCGCGCCGCAGAAAGTGTCGCCGGCGGCGGTGGCGTCCACCGCGTGGACGGGCGGCGCCGGAAAGTGCGCGGCGCCATCGGCGGAGAAGACGATGGCGCCTTCCGGACCAAGCGTCGTGACAACCGCCCCGACGCCCCGTGCCAGCAGCGACGCGGCGGCGGCGGTGACTTCTTCGAGCGTGCCCGTCGGCAGTCCGGTGTGAAAAGCGAGTTCGACGCGGTTGGGCACGAGGATGGAAACACGGGCGAAGAGTTCTTGCGGCAGCGGCGCCGCCGGCGCCGGATTGAGAATGAAGCGAGCGCAGTACTCTGCGGCGAGTTCGGCGGAGTGGAGAATGGTTTCGGGAGGGACTTCCAGTTGCGAGAGCACCGCCTGCGCGCCGTCGAAGGCGGCGCGGGCGGCGTCCAGGTGTTCGGGGAAGAGGTGGTGGTTGGCGCCCGACGCGACGCCAATCATATTCTCGCCGTCGGGGCCGACCATAATCAGGCCGACGCCGGTGTGGCGCTCGTCGGCGCGGCAGATGTAGCGGGGGTCCACGCCGGCGCCGGCGATGGCGGCGAAGACATCATCGCCGAATTGGTCGCCGCGGAGGCAGCCGATGAAGGTCGTGTCAGCCCCGAGGCGGGCGGCGGCGACGGCCTGGTTGGCGCCCTTGCCGCCGGGCGCGATGAGGAACTCGCCGCCGAGCATCGTCTCGCCGGGCCGCGGCAAGCGCGGCAGTTTCACCACCAAGTCGGTGTTGGCGCTGCCGACGACGACGATGCGGGGCGCGCTCACTGCCTGGGGCGGCCGGGAATCCCGATGACGCTGCCGCTGACAAACCGGCCCGCCTCGCTGCACAGGAAGGCGATCACCTCGGCGGTGTCCTGCGGCGTCGGCCATTCGCGGGCCGGCCAATCGCCGCCGTGCCGGGTCATTGCTTGCGCGGCGTCGAAGTCGAGGCCGTCGATCGTGCCCGGGCAGACGGCGTTGACGGTGATGCCGTGCTGGCGCTCGCTCTCCACCATCTGCCGGCCCAATTGCAGGCGCCCGACCTTGCCCGCCATGTAATCGTAGGGCGGGCCGTCCCAGGCCTCATTGCGGAAGCCGCAAATGTTGATGATGCGCCCCCAGCGCTGCCGGCGCATATGCGGGAGCGCGTACTTGATGGGGAAGAAAGCGCCGTCGATTTCCGCCTGCACGACGGCGCGCCAGCGGTCGTCGGCGATGTCGGGCAGGTCGGCCAGTCGCCAGCCGCCGCCGGCGTTGTTGACCAGAATGTCGAGGCGCCCGAAGGCGGCGACGGCCTGCTCGACCATCGCCTTCACTTCCGCGGGCTGCACCACGCTCGCCTTGCAGACGAGCGCCCCGCGTCCGAACTCCTCGACGGCGCGGGCGACGGCGGCGGCCTCGTCGGGCGCATCGCGGTGGGTGCCATAATTGATGATGACATCGGCGCCGTCGCGGGCGAGGGTGAGAGCGGTCGAGCGCCCCATCCCGCGCCCGGCGCTGCCGGTGACGAGGGCGACGCGCCCGGCGAGCGGGGCGGCGTCCGTCATTGCGAATGGCGCGCGGCGCGCGCGATTGACAGTGCAGCGCTCAAGTCGTTACCGTGCCTCCGCCGCAACGCTTCGCTTCCCAGGCGGGGAATCCCTGTCCGCACGGGAACCGCGGCGCGACGAGTGCCGTTGGAGAGACCGCATGCCTGCGACCGCGCACGCCCCTGTCCTCATTCTCGGTTCCGGTTGCGCCGGCTGGACCGCCGCCATCTACGCGGCGCGCGCCGAACTGCTGCCCGTCCTCATCTCCGGCAGCACGCCCGGCGGCCAACTGGCGACGACCACCGAAGTCGAGAACTACCCCGGCTTCATCGACGGAATTCAAGGCCCGGACTTGATGGAGGCGATGCAGAAGCAGGCGGAGCGCTTCGGCACGCGCACCGAGTACGGGCTGGTGACGAAGGCCGATTTGAGCAAGCGCCCGTTCCGGCTGACCACCGACGCCGACGCCGAATACACCTGCGACGCACTGATCATCGCCACCGGCGCCGCGCCGCGGATGCTCGGGCTGCCCGCCGAGCAGTCGCTGCTCGGCCACGGCCTCTCGACTTGCGCCACCTGCGACGGCGCGTTCTTCAAGGGCAAGGACATCATCGTCGTCGGCGGCGGCGATTCGGCGATGGAAGAATCGCTGTACCTCTCGCGGCTGGTGCGCAAGGTGACGCTCGTCCATCGCCGCCACGAATTCCGCGCCTCGAAGATTATGCAGGAGCGCGTCCTGAACAACGACAAGATTGACATCAAATGGAACCGGCAAGTGGTCGAGGTCTTCGACCCGGCCAAGGGCAAAGTGACCGGCGCCCGCCTGCAAGCGACTGACAACGGTGTCGTCGAAGACTTGGCGGTGGACGCCGTCTTCCTCGCTATCGGCCACGAGCCGAACACCGGCCTCTTCAAGGGCGTGCTCGACCTCGACCCGAACGGCTACCTGCTCGTCCACGACGGCACGAAAACAAAAATCCCCGGGGTGTTCGCCGCCGGGGATTGTGTCGACCACATTTACCGCCAGGCCGTCACCGCCGCCGGCATGGGCTGCATGGCGGCGCTCGATGCCGAGCGCTGGCTGGGCGCGCAGGAAGGCGTCTAGCCGCGCTTCTTCTTGGCGGGCGCCTTGCCGCTGACGGTGCGGGTGAAGGCGTCGAGTTTCATCGCCGCCATCGTCTGCACGGCAAAGTACCCCTGCGCCGCTACCGCGGCGCCGACACGCGCCATCGCGGCCTCATTCGGGGCGTCGACCACGGCCACCACATCGTACTTGCCGAAGGTGGCGTAGGCGTCGACAAGGCGGACGCCGTTGCTCGCGAAGATTTTCTTCGACGAGTCCACCATCTTGCCGAAATTCTTGGTGTTCTTCGCCCCGGCTGCGGTGAGCCGGACCAAGCGCACGAAATACGGCATTGCAGGCCTCCGAGAATGGACTGCTGCCGAGGTTCTGTAGCGCCGCCTGGATTCCTGCGCCGCCGCGGTCATAGGGAGACCGGGCTCGGCGGCGAATCCACTGGCGGAGGACTCTCCCCGTGACCACCCAAGTGCAGCAACGCGTCCGCATTGTCTCGCCCGGCCCGGCCGTTGACGGCCGCGACATCCTGCCGGAGCGCTGGTATCGCGCCAAGACCGCCGCCGTGCAGGCCAAGATGAAGGAGTCGGGCCACGACGCCCTGCTGCTCTTCAGCGCCACCAACATCATCTATCTGACCGGCTTCTACCACTACTCGACCGAACGGCCGCTGGCGTGCCTGTTGCCGCAGTCGGGCGCGCCGGCGCTGTTCGTGCCGGAACTCGAGGTGGACGCGTTGGCCGGCCACTGGGTGAAGGACATCGAGAGTTACTTCGACTTCCCGGGCGAGAAAAACCGCATCGAGTGGGTTGGGGAGCGGCTCGCCAAGCGCGGACTGGGCAAGGCGACGATTGCCACCGAGGAGCTGCGCCCCAGTTCGCTCGAGCGCCTGCGCGCGCCGCTGCCCGCTGCCGCGTTCAAGTCCACCGATGTCATCGACACGATGCGCCATGTCAAAGACGCCGACGAAATTGCGATGATCCGGCGCGCCTGCTATTTCGCCGACCTGCTCTGCGACGCCGGGCGGCAGTTCATCGAAGAGAACGGCTCGGTCAGCGAGGTCGAAATCTTGCAGGCGGTCAGCCAGGCAGTCTCGACGCGCATGCAGGACGAACTCACCGACGCCATCGGCGTCGGGCTGCCGTCGCCATACGGCGGGCTGGTGCCATTCGGCAAGCGCTCGGCGCTGCCGCACGCCATCCCGAGCACGGCGCGCCTGCAAGCGGGCGACGCCCTCATCCTCTCGTTCGGCGCCTCGGTCGGCGGCTACGGCGCCGAGTCCGAGCGGGCGTTCGCCGTGGCGCCGGTCAGCGACCACGCCAAGCGCCTGTTCGACGCGATGGTGGATGCCCAGGACACCGCCATCACCGGCCTGCGCGCCGGGCGCACCTGCGGCGAAGTGGACAAGGAAGCGCTGGACACCGTGCGCGCCCAGGGCCTGGGGCACTTCCTCAAGCACCGCACCGGCCACGCTATCGGCCTCGAAGGCCACGAGGCCCCCTGGCTGGAAGAGGGCGACGCAACAGTGCTGCAAGAGGGGATGGTCTTCACCATCGAGCCGGGCGTCTACGACCCGTCTTTCGGCGGCTTTCGGCATTCCGACACCGTCGTCGTCCGGGCCGGCGGCGGCGAGACGCTCAACCAGTACCCCCGCCGCCTGGCGGACATGACGATCACGCTGCCATAGCGCGCCCAGGGTTGATGCGTCGTCCCTCTCCGCTCCGGGGAGAGGGTGGCCCGCAGGGCCGGGTGAGGGAGTGTCGCAGTACCCCCGCCGCCTGGCGGACATGACGATCACGCTGCCATAGCGCGCCCAGGGTTGATGCGTCGTCCCTCTCCGCTCCGGGGAGAGGGTGGCCCGCAGGGCCGGGTGAGGGAGTGTCGCAGTACCCCCGCCGCCTGGCGGACATGACGATCACGCTGCCATAGCGCGCCCAGG
>CAYNSX010000020.1:0-41276 GCA_964400165.1 uncultured bacterium | reverse complement strand
AGCGATGTCGAGTCGTATGCCTACACGGCGCTGGGGCAGGTGTCCGAGCGGCAGATGGCGGACGGCACGAGCGAGGAGCAGATCACCGGATACACCTACCAGGCCTGGGGGCTGCTGACCGGGGTGGACTATCCGACGGGGACGGACCCGACTTTCTCCTACAATGTGGACGGACTGCGGACTTCCGTGACCGATGGCGCCGGCACGCAAAACTGGACCTACGACGCCCTGCATCGGGTGCTGACTCACGAGCAGCCCATCGGCGGCGGCAGCACCAAGACGGTGACCAACACCTACAACAGCGACGGGCAGCGCTCGCAGATGACCCTCTCCGGCCTGTCGGGGGCCTGGACCTACACCTACAACAGCGACCATGCGATGACGGGGGTGACCAATCCCTACAGCAAGACCTGGGCGTGGGCCTACTTCGGGAACGGCTGGTTGCAGACGCAGACCAACGCCAACAGTTCGACCACGGCCTACACGCAGTTCAACCGGGGCGCGACGAAGAGCATCTATCACAAGAAGAGCGACGCCTCCAGCCTGCTGCTGCTCGACTACACCCGCGATAAGTCGATGGACATCACGCAGTGGACGGAAGGGGACTACACCGTCTCGCCGAGCACGAGCAGCACGGTGACCTATGCGTACGATAACTTCCACCAGCTGACCTCGGACGGGCGGACGGGCCGGTTCGCGTACGGGACGAGCACCTTCGCCTATGACAACTTCCACCAACTGACCTCCGACGGGCGCTCGGGCAACCTCTCCTACAGCACCCGCACTTTCACCTACGACTTGGCGGGCAACCGGGCGTCGTATAATGGGACGAATTGGACGAACAACAAGGCGAACCAATTGACCAGCGCCCCGACCTGGAGCGAGACCTATACCTTCGACCGCAAGGGGAACACCGCGACGAAGGTCGTCGGCGGGACGACGACCACCTATGCGTACGATTATGAACAGCGCTTGGTCTCTGCCACGACCGGAGGCAACACCACTTCCTTCGTTTTCGACCTCGATGGGCAGCGCCGACGGGCGAGCGGGAATGGCGAAACCGATCGCTACTTCGTCTTTGACGGCGACGCCGCGGTGCTCGCCGCCCTGGGCATCGGTTATGTCGTCGTCCCCGCCGGCATGCCGTCGCCGTTCGCGGCACTCGCCCCGCTCTATCAGGACGATGCCGTGACGCTCATCGCCCTGCCACCGCCCTGACGGGCAGGCGTGCGAACTTGAGCGCGCGATGACGCTTGCCCTCGCCACCTTCCCCCGCGTGATGTGCGAAAACACCCAATTGCGGGGTGGCCGGGGCGTCCGGGGTGGCCGGGGCGTCCCGCCCCGGAACAGCCTCCCGGGTAGCCGGGGCGTCTCGCCTCGGAACGCGCTCCCAGGTAGCCGGGGCGTCTCGCCCCGGAACAAGCCCCGTCCGCGTGTGGGATGCCGACGAGATCCTGTGCCTCCGCGCCTGCGTGATGAAACCAGAGCATATGGAATGGCTGCCGGAGATCGTCAAACGTCTGGAAGGTGCAACGGGCATTGACTGAAGAGTGGAATGAGAGGGATGCCTGCACTGGCGGCGGAGTCAAGCCTTTAGCTGCGTCGAACTCGATCATCATCTAACTGTGATGACCCTCGATCACAGGAAAGGACAAATGTTGATCGAGTTCGAGGAGGGCTTAGCGGCGAATGACGCTGTATCCCAAGAGTACGTTTTGCCTCATCACTTATTGTCCATGCAAGGGGTTGGCTTCAGTGGAAAGAGCGTCGGCTCGTCGAGGAACAGCTCCCAGACATCATATGAGACCGAGTCCGGCGGTTCCCAGCGAGCGCCTGATCTGCAGTAAGTGTTGAAAACCCGGCGATATACGACTGCTCCGTCTAGCTGCAATCGAAGAACTAGGCCTTGGAAATGGCCCTCCCTCGGCCAACCGGTCCCTCGATCCTCGGAAACCCACACAGCCATGTCCCCATGAATGGTGCATGCCGCAACCCCGAGTGTGCCGTCGCGCCGGAGGAGCTCGTTCAGTAATCTTGCCGCGTGCGCTCGTCCTTCACTCTGCGGTTCTCCCCGTTCATTTACCCACTCATAGAAAGACTGATAGAACCAAGGGCCCCAAAAGTAGGACAAAGATGGCTCATCGGCACGGAAAGAGGGGTAATTGCCAGGACGCGCACGAAAGAGAGCCGTTTGGAATCCCCCTCCGGTTCGCCAGGGGTCTTCGGGGCAGAGTAACAGGGCTCCCGGCATATATCCCCCGACCACCACGCTATTGATCTGCAAAGGAGGCAGGCCCTGCATGCCGGGCCAATCACTCGTGTAGAGAGCAACGGCCTGTCCGAGCTGGCGAAGGTTTGAAATGCACTGACTGCGCAGCCCAGCCCTTCGCGCCGCCGTCGCCAAAGGAAAGACGAGAGCCGCTAACAGCCCAATTATGGCGATGACGATCAGCAATTCTATGAGCGTGAAACCTTGCTTGGAAGTGCGGCTGTTCTCAATCCGTGTCTTGCGCCGGGAAGTCTGTTCTCTCGAGTATGCCCAGGTTCGTTGGACCGTGAAGACTGCGACGCAGGGAAACACGAGTCCGGAAAGACCCTGCCAAAGAGTGTAAAGGTTAGCTTCCCACGCTGGCAGGAAAATGCGGGGCAAGAAAATCACCGCCTCCGTCAAGAGGACAGCCATGGTGTATCGTGCGGCTATCCTCGGCAGGAGACATGCAATCGCGGTCACCGCAGCCCCGGGCAAAATGAGGAAGGTCACCGCATAGTTCAAAGAGCCTGAAAGGGGTATGAGTCGGGGTTGAGTCAGACCGATCAGCATCGACGCGTACTCAACCCCGACCCAAGTCACGGCAAACGAAACGAAAGCAGCCGCGAACCCGATTCCGGCGTGCTTTACCCCCGCCACGGCTGCAATGACTGAAAGACCCGGTCAGTGAAAACAGGCGCCCCACCGGACCCTCCTTGATTGCATCCGCCGGAGAGGACATGTGCAGGCCAGATCACGGTGACTGCCTCGTCCTCCGTCAGCGTGGTCGAATGAGTCGAACCGCGCGGTACACTCGGGCGTTGAAGGCCCATAAAGTTCGTTAGCGAGCAGAATGGGTAGCTAAACTTGTAACAGCACTGCCAGCCCTGCAAGCTGGTGGACGCACAATTCGGCTGCGGAGTCCAAGCAGGTTCTGGCATGCACAGCCATGGATCGTGCGAGCAGTTCTCGATCGGGCAGTGTCGGAAATACACGCGATAAGGTGCGAACCCGCCGCAGACACCGTCAGTTGCTCGCATATACTGATCCTTGTCAGGGAGCCCGCTCTCATCTGCGCCTCCGCAGCTCTGGCACGTGCCCAGGATGTGCGCAGACGCTGGAAGTGCGAGAGCGAGTACAACGCCAAGCATCAAGACAGTGGTTAGTCTCCCCAGCACTTGATTCTCCTTTCTGTTGCTTGATGATTCGTTTCGGGCATTCATTCTCCCGATTTCCGAGTGAAACCAGGAAGCAATTCCTCGGCCAGCAGCACGTCCAGCGCGGCCTCGGTGGCTCCAAACTGCCCTACATCCTGCAGAACTTTTTTGCCATTTTGATCACGAATGAACGCGGCAAGAGGCCTTCTGCGTTTGCGTAAGCGAGTTGGGGAGAGAACTCGATCAGAAACTTCGGTTCTGGAGCATAGCAATGAACTGCTGTGGATCGATAGATTGGGCCCCTGGCGAGTCGGTCGAGCCGGGGAGGCGTTTCAGATTGCCAAATGAACAGGAATTTGACCTTCGCGGGGTCAACGTTGAACCACCTCGAAAGCCGGCGTAACCTGTAATCGCTCCTCGGTGCCACTCCCTGCTTGGACACGCCGAGAATCGTGACTATCACGAGCGGCGCAGTCGTGATCTCGGAAACGCGGACGCTTGAACCGTCAGCAAGGAGCCGGACCAAGCCATCAGGGGCAACAGCATCGCCGGTCGTGTCGGACAGATCGACAGGCGGGGCACCCTCCCCGAGAACAAAATCCAAGAGCCGAGACGCCGCACCTTCTGGAGAGCGAAGCCAACCGTTGCCATGCGCGACGAATCGCACCAGATTGTGCGGGTCTGCCAGTATGAGCAACTGCCCGGGGATTGGCTGGCCCGCCAAGGTCGGATTCTCGTAATATGCCGCTCTGTCTGCGCACAGCCGATATAGCTCTGCGTCAGGATCTGCAAGGGCCGCCGCCGAGGGAGCGACATTGTGCACCAACGCCGCGGCCGCCTCTTCGGGACTCGAGACTCCAGGATTGCCCTTCACAACGACAGCCGCAGACAGCTTCCCGTTCAAGCGCCCAATCAGGGTCTCGACGCCCTCCAGCTCTAGTTCACACTCAACGCACCCGGGCTCCGCGAATACGATAAGTTTCCACCGGCCATCATTCTCATTCGAGCCCGACCCAGTGTTCTGTGCATCTAGCTTCAGTTGCAGACTGGGCGGAAGTGGATCGCCGAATTGCAGTGTTAACCCGCCGAGCTCAGGACCGGTCCCCGTCAGCGCACCTTTTATGGTGACCCCAATGGCCAGCACAACCACAACCATAAGAGCGACACCCAGCAAGAGTATGTCCTGCCGATGTCGAGGCCAGCCGGAAAAGCCGATTTCTCCCTTTCCCATTCCTCTTTGCTCCTGCCGCGGATTTCACCGCGAATGGTGGGGACTATCTTTGACCCATTGAATCAACTAAAATATCTTTTCAGAGTCCGTAGGGAAGGGCCAGTGCGGCCTTGACCCGGCGGAAATTGATTACCCTGCTACCGCTTGCTAATTATGGGTCGAGTTTTCACCCCATGAAGCGCGAGCCCGTTCGTTCAGTCTCCACCCCAGCATCGCGCCCTACTCCGTCGTGATGTCCAACAATTCCACGCGGCCGCTGCGGCCGTGCAGGTCGCCAACCAGAATCAGGCCGACGCCCGGCGCGTAGTACTTGTGCTCAATGAAGCCCGTGCTGACAAGCACGGGAACCTGGCTGCCGGCCCAGGATTCGAACCTGGAACCCCCTGATCCAGAGTCAGGTGCGCTGCCAATTGCGCCAGCCGGCAGTGCGCGCGATGCAGAATCGACGCCGCGGCATTCTAACAGCCGCCCACCGCCCCACAAGCCGTTGTTGTTTCCGCCCCTCTCCGTGAGACGGAGAGGGGATGGGGGTGAGGTCGTCCTCTCCCCGCGCTTCGCATCCGCTCGGCGCGCCCCTCTCCCGCACAGAGCGAGGGGCAACGGCAAAGTCCCAAATCCTGTGTTCCCCCCTCTCTCACTCGGGAGAGGGAGTCAGGGGGAGAGGACAATCCCCCTCTCCGTGCGACGGAAAGGGGATGGGAGCTTGCCCTTCGAAGCCGATGTTTGGCGAAGGAGGGTGTGGCCGCGCGTGCCCCGGGGCTGCAAGCCCCGGGCTCACAGAGTGCGCTCGGTGAACCGGGCACCGACTGCGGACTCCAATTCGTTGCCGCGCCCCATTGATGGGGCGCACTCTGTGAGCCCCGCCCTTCCAGGGCGGGGCACCCTTGATTCCTTGTTTCCTTGCTTCCTCGCCGTCGGCTCCCCTCCCGTGCCGTTATAATCCCGCCGATGCCGGAGTCGCCGCTCCTCCCCACCGCTTTTTCCACCGAGTTCAACTTCGTCGGCCGCGTCACCGACCGCCGCACCGGCAGCGGCATTCCGCGCGTGCGGGTCATCGTCACCCGCGACGGCGCGCCGCACACCGGCGGCCGCACCAAGGCGCGAGGGTATTACTTCCTGCGCGTGCCGCCGGGCACCTACGAACTGTTGGTCGAGGCCGACCCGCGCGAGTCGTCGACCAGCGTGCGGATGACGCTGACCGTCAGCGACAGCCAGCCCGTCCATCGCGACTTCGTGCTCGACGGCCGCTTGGCGCTGCGCGGCACGGTGGTGGATGAACAGAGCCGCCCGCTGCCGGGCGTGCCGGTGCATTTGGTGAAGGGCAACTGGACGATCACCGAGATGCGCACCGACGCGCAGGGCGGATTCGCTTTCGAGCACTTGAGCGCGCTGCCCGACTACGAACTGCTGGCGCTGCCGCCCGGCGCCGCCCCCGGCCGCGCGGTCGTGGCGCTGCGCGCCGACCTGCCCCCGGTCACGGTGCGCTGTTCCACCGCGCCCGCGCGAGCGCCGCACCGCAGCGCGCTCGGGGCGCTGCGCGCGCTCTGGGCCTATCGCAGTCTCGTGCGGCAACTGGTAATGCGCAACCTGCGCGTGCGCTACCAGGGCTCGGCCATCGGACTGCTCTGGACGCTCGCCGACCCGCTGCTGCGGATGATCGTGCTCACCGTCGTCTTCAAATACCTGCTGCCGGCGCGCGGCGACATCCCGAACTTTTCCGTGTTCCTGCTGGTCGGGCTGGTGTCGTGGCAATTCTTGAGCACGGCCATCGCCGGCGCCTGCCAGTGCCTGACGGCCGAGTCGGGCGCGGCCACCAACACCGCGGTGCCGCTCACGGTCTTCCCGGCCGCCGTCGTGCTCGAAAACCTGGTGCACTTCGTCATCAGTCTGCTCATCGTGTTCGCCTGGCTGACGATTGTCCCGCTCGCCCACACCCTGATCGCGCGCGACCCGTTCGTGCTCTCCTACGCCCGAGCGGAACTCCTCTGGCTGCCGGTCGTCATTCTGTTGCAGACGATGCTGCTCGCCGGGCTGGCGTTCCTGTTCGCCTGGATGAACACACTTTATAAGGATGTGGCGCACATCGTGAATGTCGTGCTGCAATTGGGTTTCTTCGCCTCGCCGATCATTTATCCGGCCTCGCTGGCGGTGGCGAAACTGGAAGCGCTGCGCCCCGGCCTCGGCACGCTGTTCATGCTCAACCCGATGGCGATCCTGATTGAAGCGTACCGGGCCGTCATCTTCGGCGGCGACCCGCACATCGGGCTGTTCCCCCCGCTGTGGCAGGTGGCCTACCTCGTCGTCCCCGGCGCGCTCTTGCTCGTGGTTGGATTTGCCACGCTGGCGCGGCGGCAGTCGCTGCTGCGCGAGGTGTTGTGATGGCGCCGGTCGTCGAACTGCAGAATGTGTACAAGCGGTTCGCCGTCGGCGGCGAGGGACCGACGACCCTGAAGGAAGCGCTCACGCAGCGGCGCCGCCCGCACGCGGCCCGCACGCTCTGGGCGCTGCGCGACTGCTCCTTCGCGCTCGAACCCGGCGAATTCCTCGGCATCATCGGCGGCAACGGCGCCGGCAAGACCACCCTGTTGAGCGTGATGGGCGGCCTGCTCGACCCCACCTGGGGGACGGTGACGGTGCGCGGGCGCTGCGTCACGCTGCGCGGCCTCGGCTACGGCTTCAATCCGCACCTGACCGGCCGCGAGAATGCCGTCCTCTACGGAATGTTTCTCGGCATCCCGCCGCGCGAACTGCGCGCCCGCATGGACGACATCATCGCCTTTGCCGAGCTCGAGGACTTCATCAACGCGCCGCTGCGCACCTACTCGACCGGCATGCGCGGGCGGCTGGGCATCAGCGTCGCGCTGTCGACCGCGCCGGAGGTGCTGCTGCTGGACGAAGTGTTCGCCGTCGGCGACACGGCCTTCCGCGAAAAGTGCGTGCAGCGCGTCCACGAGATGACGCGCGCGGCGCACGCCGCCGCGCTCGTCACGCACACGCCGCAAATCCTGCGGGACTGGTGTACGCGCACCGCCTGGGTCCACGACGGCGCCCTGCGGGAACTGGGGCCCACCGAGACAGTCGTCGCCCAGTACCTGCACGCGATGAACCCGACGGTCAACTGACCGCCCGCGCCTTGACCCGCCGCGCCGCCCCTTCCTATACTCCCCCACAGCCCGGCTGGTCGTGCTCCCGATGAACTCCCCGCGCATTCGTGTCATTCTCATCGCCGTCGCGGTCGTACTCGCCCTCGGCGGCGCGCTCTTGCTTGCCGCCACCCGTCAGAAGCCCGTCGTCGCCCCGCCACAGCCGACGCCGGGCACCCAGCCGCCGGCGGGCGGCAATGCCAGCCCCGGCGTGCCGGCGCCGACCCAGCCCGCGCCCCAGCCCCCGCCCCCCGGTTGGGAGGCCCATGTCCGCGAACTGCAGGCACGCATTGACCGCAATCCGAAGGACCAGAGTGCCTATGCCGAACTCGGCAGTATGTACCTCTATGTCCGGCGCTACGAAGACGCGATGCCGCCCCTGCTCCGCGCGGTGGAACTCAACATGAAGGACGGCACCTCGTGGTTCAACCTTGCCACCTGTTACCAAAGCCAGTTCGCGTATGACTTGTTTGCCGACGCCCTCGAACGGTGTCTCGCCGCCCAGCCGTCGATGATCGAGGCCTACCGCGCGCTCGCTGATGTCTATGAGCGCATCGGCTTGTCCCCGTCACGCGCGATCGTGCTGTTGCGCGAGGCCTATCGCCGCGGACCGACTGACCTGCCCAATATCGTCGCCCTCGCCTCGGCGCTGCTGCGCACCGGCGAAGACGCGACGCGCGCGGAAGGGGGGCGCCTCGTCGACGAGGCCTACCGCCTGGCGCCGCATGAGCCGGGCATCCTGTCGCTGAAGGCCTACAGCGCGTTCCTCAAAGACAACTTCGTCGAGGCCGAACAATACGCGCAGGAGGGACTGTCGCTGACGCCCGACAGTGTCGAACTCCACATGATGATGGCGGACATCATCACCACCGGTGAGCAGCACGACCTCCGTGAGGTGATTCGACACTTGCAGATCATCATCCGCCTGCAGCCGACCCGACACGACGCTTACCTCATGCTGGCACAGACCTTCCGCCGGCTGGGCCAAGATGACAAGGCCTACGAAGTCCTGCGGGGATGGGAGCGCATGGCCCCGAGCGCGTCGGAAGAGGTGTATCAGATGCTCGGCGACATCCTGCAGGACCAGGGGAAGACCGCCGAGGCCAAGACCTATCACGACCAGGCCGAAGCGCGCCGCGCCGCCGGCGAGCGCATCCGCACCATGCAGGCCAAAGTCCTCGCCAACCCCGGCGATGTCCCCGCCGCCATCGCGATGGCCGCGGAGTTCGCCGCGCAGGGCGGCCATCTCGCCGCCATCATCATCCTGGAAGAGGCGGCCAAGGCATCGCCGCGTGACCCGCGCCCCTATCTCGAACTGGAACAACTCTATCGTGCGTCCGGCCGAACGAAACTCGCCGACGAGGCGCGTGCCGCTGCCCGCCGGCGCGGCGCGCCCTGATGCCCTCCGCCCGCGCCGACACGGCACGGCGCGGCGAAGCCGCCGCCCGGCGGTTCCTCGAAGCGCGCGGCTATCGCATCCTGACCGCGAACTTCCGCACGCCCGTCGGCGAAGTGGACCTGATCGCCGAACGCGCCGGTGTCGTCTGTTTCGTCGAAGTGAAGTGCCGCAGTCGCGACGACGAATATCCGCCGCAACTCACCGTGACAGCCGCCAAGCAGCGGCGTGTGGCGCGCGCCGCGCATCGATTCCTGGCGCGCGGCCGGCAGACCCCTCCGAGCCGCTTCGACATCATCGAGGTGGTCCTGCGCGGCCGTGGAGTCCGCGACATCCGGCATATAAAAGCCGCCTTCCCCGACCCGGGTTAGAACCGCGCCGCCTCCACCCCGAAGCCGCGAAACACGCCGGTCGCCGCGCTCCACGACACCAGCACCCCCTCCACCCGCGCCGCCCGCGGTCCGGTGCGCACCTGCGCCAGCAGCCGCTCCAACGCCGGGCGCTCCCCCTCTGCGATCACTTCCACTCCGCCGTCGCCGGTATTCCGCACGACACCGTTCACGCCCAGTGTCTGCGCCGCCTGCCGCGTGAACACCCGAAACCCCACCTGCTGCACCTGACCCGTCACGCGCACCTGCAAGCGGACGGCCGCGGTCACTTGCCGGGCAGCCCACAAAGGTCCAGCACGAGTTCCTGCAGAATGGCGTCCTCGCCCGCGTCCGACGGCCCGCGCTTGAGCGCCAGGTCGGCGGCCAGCAAGCGCGGGATCACACGGGTCAGTTGCGCCATCGTGAACCGCTGCGCCTGCGCGTGAAACTGTCGCCCGAGCCAGCGCTGCCGCTTCAGAAACTCTGCCAGACTGATCGGTCCCCGCCCGGGCAGCAGCGGCAACGCACCCGGCGGGAACAACCCAGCGTCACCGCGCCACCCCGCCTCCGACAGCACCCGCGCTTGCCACAGGAACCGGAAGTGCCGCCCCAGCAACGCCACGAAGCCGATAGCCGACTCGTTGCCCCGCGAGCGCAATTCGTGCAACCGCGTCAGGGCCCGGTCGCGTTCGGCGGCGCCGACCGCGTCTATCAAGCGGAAGACGCTTGCGGTCGCACTCGGCGTCACTGACGCATCCACCACGGCCGCCGTGATGTCGCCGCCGCCCCCGCCCGCGGAGAGCAGTGCCAGTTTTTGCGCCTCTTGGTCGAGTTGCAACAGGTTGTCGCCGACGCTGTTCACCAGCCATTGCGCGGCCTCGGTGGTCAGGCGGCCGCCGTAACGGTGCGCCCGCCCGCGCACCCAGGACGCCAAGTCGCGCGACGGCGCCGCCACTTCGAACCGCCGCGCCGACTGCTCGGCCGCCTGCGCCAGCGCTTTGCCCCACTTCGGCGCGGCGGCGTGCGTCACCCACAACAGTAGCAGGGTCCCGTCGGGCACCCGCGGCAGCAGCGCGGCGAGCGTTGTCTGCGCTTCGGCGGTGAGTTCCTGCGCATCGCGCAACACCATCAGGCGCACATCGCCGAAGTTGAGCGACGCCGTGCCGAGTTCGGCATGGAGCACCGGCGGCGTCACTTCCGCGCCGTCCAGCGTGCCGCGCAGCACGCCCGCGCCGCCCGCCGCGATCGCTGTGACGAGTTCCGCGATGGCCTCATCGCCCAGCGGCGACGGGGCGCACACGAGCACACAGCGCGGCAAGTCGGCGGCGGCGAGCGCCGCGCCCGGATGCAGGATCAGCGCCGGCGACGGCGCGTTACGCGCGGCCATCGCGTGACAACTGCCGGCGCAACGCGCGCGAGGCCCCGCGCTCGCGGCGCAACACCGATCGGATCGTCGTGCCGGCGCGTACCGCCCGCGCCGCCGACGCGGCACTGTCGTCCTGCGCATACCGCGACTCGATAAAGACACCCGTCAGATCGTCCAACGCCGGCGCCAGCGCGCTCAAGGACGACTCGGCCATTCGGTCGCGGCATCGGGTCGCATATTCGCGCGGCGTCTCCCAGCGGCGGTGGCGCAGCCCGGCGCCCGACAAGCATTCCAATGCCGCCCGATACGCCGCGAACACCTGCCGTTGCGCCCGGCCCCAGGCCCGCACACTCACCGCCGCGCGGACTGGCCGCCAGCGCGGCCAGAACCCCACCGCCAGCAGCGCCACCCCGAGCGCAATCAGCGTCGCCGGCAGCGCCAAGCGGCCGATCGCCGCCCACCAGGGCGACTGCCCGACACGCTCGCGCGGGAGCGGGGAGGTCGGGGGTTCGTAGGGCGGCGTCGGGTCGAACTCCGCCCACCCAATCCCCGGCAGATAGGCCTCCACCCAGGCGTGTGCATCGTTCTGTCGCACCAGAAATGAGCCGGTCGTCTCGTCCCACTCGCCGTTCGCGTAACCCACCGCCACCCGCGCCGGGATGTGCAGCGTCCGCAGCATCACGGTCATCGCCGCCGCGTAGATTTCGCAGAAGCCTTCGCGTTGCTCGAACAGGAAATAGGTCACCGGCTCCACATTCGGCGGCATTGGCGCCGGGTCGATGCGATACGAGAAGTTGTTCAGCAGATACCGCTGAATCAGTTCCGCCTGGCGCGCCGGCGACGACTCGCCGCGCGTGATGTCGCGCGCCAGGGTGGCGACGCGCGGGTCAAGCCCGACCGGCAATTCCATCCACGGCCGCAGGGCCAGGATGTCGGACGCCGGATACCCGACCGGCTGCGCCGTCCCTCGGGGTGTTTCGACCGTCACCTTGTACGCCGTCACCCCCGGGTCGACGCGCAGCACAAAACCATCATCGTTCGTGTACACCATCGCCTCGTCCCGCGACGGCGTCACATCGAGTTGAATCGGCCGGCCGCTCAAGAACAACTGGGAGGCGGAGTTCACCATCCGGAATTCCTGTTGCGTCTGGCGCACCGCCCCGGGGAACGGCAGCGCCTCGATCGCCACCGGCGCGCCACGCATTGGAATCGCGCGCTCCCGCGTGCTCGCCGACACCGACCAGCGGCCCCGATCATAGCCCTGATACACCAGGGCGCGGTGCCGTCCCACCAAGTCGCCTTTCACATACATCACGGGCTCTTCCGACAGCGCGACCGGCCCCCGCCCCAAGTCGAAGGTGGCCGCAAACTCGAGCCACGAGTGCCGCATCTGCTCCGGGTCCAGCTCGCGCGTCACGCGTTGCACCTGCGGCTCGAACAGACTGATCAGCCGCCCGAGACTGATGCCAAACCCCGCCGAAAACAGCACCCCGAGCGCCAGCGTCCCCAAGAATACCTGCAGCGCCACCATCGCATTGTTGCGCGCCCAAACGATCGGCGACGGCCGGGACGGTACGCCGTCCGCCGCGCGCCAGCGCAAATAGTGCACTGACGCCAGCACATACACGCTCGCCAGCAGAAAGATGAGGAACGACAGGACAATTTCGCCCGCCAGCACCGCCCCGCCCATCACCCCTTGCGCCGCCAGTCCGGGCACCAGGATGGCGGCAATCACCTCATTGCGCAGCGCGCCGAAGCAGCCCATCACCATCATCAGCGCCAGCACGACGGCCACCCCGGCGTCGCCCATCAGCGGCACCGGCACGAACACCTGCCGCCGCACGACATCGGTCACGCCCAACTGCCACGACAGTGCCACGACGGCCAGCAGGCCGATCACCAGCATCAGGCCGGTGTTGGGACTGACGCCCCGCAGCCGCATCCAGAAACTCAACGCCAGACCGACGAACGCCACGCCGCCCGCCACCGCCGCGAAACCCGGGATGGCCACCGCCTGCGTCACCGACACGACGCACGCAAACGTGGCGATGAAGCCGCCCAAATACAGCGGTAATAACTCCACCCACGGCACTTCGCGCGGCCTACTGGCGGCCGTAACCATCGCGCATCTCCAGGAGCGCCGCCGCCACCGACGCGCCTTTATGCACCAAGTATGACTTCGTGCCTGCCTGCGCGAGCGCCTCGGCCGCCACCGCCGCCGCCGTGCGCGGCGCCTTCAAATCGAAACTCGCCGCGTCCACCAGAATCACCACCGGGTCGAGTCCCGCCCGCTGCATCGCCAGCGTCACTTCCACCAGCGCCTCGTGCGGCTTCGCCGTGATCAGCGCCACCGTTTCGCCGGCCGGATTGCCCAGCGCCAATTCCATGGCCAGCGCGACCACGGGGGTATCCCCGTTGGCCTCCACGCGCGCCAGTGTCTCCAGGAAGAGGTCGAGCGACTCGTTTGCGCCCGCTTCGATGTCGTAGGTCCGGTCGTTACATTCCGCGAACAGGCGGACCGTCGTCCCCTGCTGCAGGGAGTCATTGATCAACGCGGCCGCAATCCTGACCGCCAGTTCGAACGAAGTATCCTTGCCCTCCCCGAAGTCATTGCCCGCCTCGGCATCGAGCAGGACCGTCAGGTTGCCGGTGAGGTTTTCTTCGAACTCGACGACCGCCAGCCGATTGCGCCGCGCCGTCGCCTTCCAGTGGATGCGGCGCAACTCATCGCCGGGCTGATATTCGCGGATGCCGTAAAAGTCCGTCCCGGTGCCGAGCGCCGACCGCTGCTCGCTCAACCCCGGCGCGAACGGAGTCTGCCCGCCCATGGGCGCCGGCAGCGTCACCACTTGCGGGTACACCACCGCCGCCGATTCCTCGCCCACCCGCGTCACTCGCTGAAACATCTCCAGCGGGTCGCCCAGCCGCAGCCGCAGCGGCCCAACCGGGTGTACCCCGCGCCGGTCCGCCAGCAAGTCGTATTCGAGCATCACCGTGCGCTTCGGCCACAGCACCGGCAAGTAGCGAACCGTTTGCCCGTGCCGTTTCAGCCACGGGCTCACTTCGTCCACCAGCGTGATGCCGAACCGGGGCAGTGTGCCGCCGTTTCGCACCTCGAGCAGCACCCGCACTGTGTGTCCCTCGCTCACCCGGTCTTGCACAGTCCGGCGGACGCGGATCCACTTGCGCGACAACTGGGCGATGGCGAAGCAGAGCGTCCCCAGGGCCACCAGCAACATGGTCATGAAGAGCAGTTGCTCGCGTTTCAGCGTCATGTAGACGGCGCCGAGGAATAGACTGGCGAGGAAGATGGTCAGGAAGGGGTACGACATGGGCGGCGGATTACGCGGCGCGCCCGGGCCAAATCACTGCGGTTGTCCGGCCAATTCCGGTTTCGTCAACCGCGACGCGCCCGGCTTCCACGGCAGTTTCTCCATATTCCGGAGCCCGTCCACATGCTTGAGAAAGTCGTCGGTCAGATAGCCCGTGTAGCCCTTCGGCACTTTCTGCAAATCCGCCGCGGTCGGCATCACCAGGCCCAATTCCTTGCCGTCATTGATGACATACATCCCGCCCGGCGGCTCGGCCGGCGCCGGATTGGCGGGCACCGTCCACGCCACCTTCAGTTTTGTCGGATCGAGCGCCGCCATTGCCTTCAGATCGGTCAGCAGTTTCGCCGCCCAGAGCGATTCGCCGACGAAGGAAATGTCAACGAGAATCTTGGGATAAAAACCGGGCGTCGACCCTTGGTGCGGATGGCTGACTTTCGGAATCGTCTGGTCGGGGCTCGGCGTGACCTTAATCTTCGACTTGTCGACTTCCGCCCGCTGATCGAGGACATCGACCGTCGCCACGCCGGCCAAGACCACCACCAGCGCGCCCAGCACAAACAGTTTGGACCGAGTGTGCACCATCGCCTACCCCAGTTTCTCCGTGCCCATCATATCCCAAACCGCCGCCCGGCGGGCGGTTGTTCGCTCCTCCCTGATATGCTATAGCAGAGCGCACCGGGGTGTAGCTCAGCTTGGTTAGAGCGCACGGTTCGGGACCGTGAGGCCGGCAGTTCGAATCTGCCCACCCCGACCACTCTTCCCGTTCGACGGCGGCGCGGCGGCCGAAGTTCCCTGCGGTTACCCTTCCGCCCGGCCGACCGCCTGTGCCACCGCCGCCTCGCGCCGCAGGAGCAGCGCGCTCGCCCCCGCCAGCGCCACCGTATACAGCGCCGCGGCATACACCAGCGCCAGCGCCGCCAGCCCGATCGCCGCCGCCGGCGACCACGCCCATGCCGCTACGACCACCAGCCCCGGCGGCAGCGCCAGCAGCAGCAGCGCCGTGAAGCCGCACAGTTTCAACACCTCCGTCATCACCGCGCGCCAGACCGGCGTCGAGCGCACGCTCCGCCGTCGCATCCCCATCAACGGAAACGGCAGCAACACCGACACGAGATTGCCCCCCGCCGCCACCACCAGCAGCAGCACCATCGTCACCAGCCATACCAGCACTGCCGCGAACAGTTGATTGAAGATGGCGCCCAGCGTCAGCAGTCCGATCAAGTTCAGCCCGCTCATCACCGAGACTTGCGCGACATTCTTGGCGGCCAGAATTTTCCACCGCGGCGCCGGCGTCACGAACACCGATTGCAGGCCGCGGCCCTCGTAGCCGAAGGCGTTCATCAGTTGCGCCGTCTGCGTCATCACCAGGATGGTCGCCGCGCCCGCCAGCATCGTCGGGCGCAACACCACCACCTCCATTGCCAAATCCGACTCGCGGCGCACGACGAAGAAGTGCAGCACCGCCATCAGCGCCACCGTGAACAGCGTCCCCGCCATTGCCATCCGCGTGCGCGGGTCGCGCCACAGCATCACCAGTTCCTTGTTCACCAGCGCGTCGAAGACCGGGTCGCCCAGCCGCACGATCCCGCGCCGCGCCACCAGGGGCGAAACCGTCCCCGCGCTCTCCGACCCCTCTTCGCCGGCGGCCACCCGGCGGATGGCAATGCCGCCCAGCGCCATCGTCACCACCACCGCCAGCGCCAGCAGCCCGAGGCCGAGCAGCACCGGCGCCGCCTCACCCCGCATCGCGCCGCGGATGGCCATCGCCGCCCATCCGGGCGGCAGGAACGAGACACCCCCCCAGGCCGGGTGCTCGAGCACCGAGCTCCACTCGACCGTGCCCTGATCGAGCCGCTGCGCGATCACCACCCAGACGAGCGAGAACCCCAGCGGCAGGATGGTGGCGAACAGGAACCCGATGTCCCGCGCCCGCCGCGTCGCCAGCGCCGTGCTCAACACCATCGACAGCACCTGGCTCATCCCCAACAGGTGAATCACCAGCAGCCCGACTGCCACCAAGCCCACCAGGATTCCCGGCACCGTCAGCGCCGAAATCGCCAGCGCCAAGAACAGCGGCAACGCCACCAGGACCGCCGGCTGCACCAGCGCCGACACCACGTTGCCGACAAACAGCTGCCGCGGCGTGATGGGATACATCAGCAGGGGCGCGGCGGCGTGGACTTCCACCCAGGCATAGCCGACCAGCGGCGCCGCCAGGCCCCACAGGTACAAGAGCGTCAGGGCCGCCTGCAGGATGCGCTGCTGGGCGACGCCATCGAAGTAGTGGAGAGCGAACAGCAGCCCCCCGGCGCCCGCCAACGACCCGGGCACCGACGCCAGCAGAAACAGAACCAGCCCCGCCACCCGCCCGCCGCCCGCCGTCATCCCCCGCACTCCAAGCACCCAGCGCAGCCACACCAACTGGCGCAGCCAGGGCGGCGCCGCCGCCGTTACAGCCACTCCAAGTCCACCGTTTCCTCTTCGCTCCCGCGCACCAGCCGCACGAACACATCTTCCAGGGTGGCGTGCGCGCCCTCGGCCGCCCGCGCTCGCAGCGTCTCCAGCGTGCCGACGCCCACCACGCGCCCGTGGTCAATCACCGCCATCCGGTCGCACAGCCGCTCGACGGTCTCCATGATGTGCGAAGTGAAAAACACCGTCGCCCCGCGCCGCACCATCAACTTCAACACATCGCGCACCACCCGCCCCGACACCGCATCGACGCCCTGGAACGGCTCGTCGAGGAAGAGCACCTGCGGCGCGTGAATGACCGCCGCCGACAGCGCCACCTTCTTTCGCATCCCGTGCGAATAGTCCACGATCAGCCGGTCGGCGGCGGCGCCCAGTTCGATCAATTCGAACAAATCGTCCGTGCGCTTGTAGGCCTCGTCCCGCGTCAGGCCGTGCATCTGCCCGGCGAAGATGACAAACTCGCGCCCCGTCAGGCGCTCGTACAGTGCCGGCTCTTCCGGCATCACGCCGATGCGCCGCTTCACTTCCAGCGGCTGCGCGGCGACATCAAAGCCCGCCACCCGCGCCTGGCCCGCCGTCGGCCGCAGCGCGCCGATGAGCATCTTGATGGTGGTCGTCTTGCCCGCGCCGTTGGGCCCGACGAAACCGAAGAATTCGCCCGTCTTCACCTCCAGGTCGACGCCGTTGACCGCCTGGACCTTGTCGAAGTGCTTGACCAGCCCTTCGGCCCAGATGGCCAGCCCGGCGCCGCTGCCGTCGGCGGCGGCCGTCAATTGCTGTTCGGTGACAGACATTCGGGGTAGGACTGCGCCGCCGCCTCGGCGAGGTGGTGGTTGCAGAAGGCGCGGGATTCGTAGGAGCCGACCGCCAGCATGCGTCCGTTCTGGGCTTGCCACCCGCCGAGTTGCTGCCCTTGCGCGCGGTAGCAGACGAACTCCAGGTCCCGCCCGCAGACAGCGCAGGAGTGACGCCGAGTCAGTTTTTCCACCTTGGCGTCGGAGAAGAGTGTCTGCCACAACTCGGCGTGCGTCTCGGTCATCGCGGTCGCTCCCATCCGACGCATTATAATGCCCACACCGATGCGCCGCGTCAGTTTGTCCGCGCGGCGCGTCGCGCGACGCCCAATTCCTTGTCCGGTGACACGAATGACCGAGGCCGACCGCGACCTGCTGCTCATCCCCGGGCCCACGCCCGTCACGCCCACCTTCGCCGAGGCGATGGCGCGGCCGATGATCGACCACCGCGGGCCGGAGTTCGCCGCGATCCTGCGGGCGTGCGTCGCCGGCCTGCGCTGGGCGTTCCAGACACGGAACGAGGTCTTCATCCTCACCGGCTCCGGCACTTCGGCGATGGAAGCCGCCATCGTCAACACCCTGTCGCCCGGCGACCGCGTCCTGGCGGTGTCGGCGGGCTCGTTCGGCGACCGCTTCGGCCACATCGCCCAGCGTTTCGGCGCCGCCGTGGAAATCCTCGGCTTCCCCTGGGGCGAGGCGATTGACCTCGATGCCGTACACGCCCGCTTGCGGTCGCAGCCCTACCGGGCCGTGCTCACCACTTTCAACGAAACCTCGACGGGCGTCATGCACGACCTGGCGACGCTGGCGCAAGGGCATGACGCACTGGTACTCGTGGATGCCATCAGCGGCGCGCTCGTCGCCGACCTGCCGATGGACGCCTGGGGCATCGATGTCTGCGTCGCCTCGAGCCAGAAGGCCTTCTCGATCCCACCCGGGCTGTCGTTCATCGCGTTGAGCGAGCGCGCCGCGGTCTCGGGCACGACGGCGAAGATGCCGCGCTTCGCGCTCGACCTGGCGCCGGCGCGCGACTTCGCCGCCAAGGGGCAGACGCCGTTCACACCCGCCATCCCGCAGTTCTATGCGCTGCAGGCGTCGCTCGATGAACTGCAGGTCATCGGCCTCGAGTCGCTCTTCCGCCGCCACGCCGCCCGTGCCGCCGCGGTGCGCGACGGCGTGCGGGCGCTGCACCTCGACCTGTTCGCCCGCAGTCACTACAGCCCCGCCGTCACCGCGGTGCGCGCGCCGCAGTCCATTCCGGTGAAGCGCTTGCTGGCGCACCTGCGCGAGCGCTATGCGCTCACGCTCGCCGGCGGGCAGGACCACCTCGCCGACGCCATCTTCCGCATCGGCCACCTCGGCCTGACGCCCGACGGCGACTATGCCGAGGCGCTGGCGCGCCTCGGCCGCGGACTCTCCGACCTCGGCTGGGACTGCGACCCCAGCGCCGGCGCCACCGCGGTGGACGCGGCGCTCTCCGCGCCCGCCCCCTAGACTCGTGTCCCTTCCGACCCCGCCCGGCCGCCGCCGCGGACTGCGGCCGCTCGCCGGCGCGCTGGTGGGACGCTATGTCCCCTTCCGCGCCCGCCAGGCGTTCGTCTGGGATGTGCAGTCCAGTTGGTGGTCGGGCATCTTCGCCGGCCTCTATCAGCCCTTCGCCCCCATCATCGCCCGCGACACGCTGCACGCCTCCGCCTTCGATATCGGTCTGCTGATGACGCTGCCGTTCATCGGCATGTTTCTCGCCGCGCCTATCGCCGAATTCGGCGTCGGGCGCCGGCCGGTGCCGATCGTGGTCTGGCTCAATATCGCCTCGCGGCTGTTGGTGGTGCCCGCGGCGTTGGTGCCGAACGCGACGGTCTTCGTCACGCTGATTGGACTGCACTACACCATCGGGGCCCTTACGCTGCCCGCCTACGCCACCATCGTGCAGCAGGTCTATCCCGCCGGGCAACGCGCCGTGTTGGTGGCGATGACGCGCGCCGTCGCATTGGCGGGCGTCGTCGTCGGAGCGATGGCCGGCGGCTACCTGATTGAACTCGTCGGCTTCCGCTGGGTGTTCGCCGGCTCGGTCGTTATCGGACTGTGGGCGACCGTCCTCTTTTCGCGCATCCGGGTGCGGGTGCCCGAGCCGTCGACGGTCCCCGCCCGCCGCGGCCTCGGTTACGCGGAAATGGTGCGCATCCTCCGCAGCGACGCGGTCTTCCGCACCTTCTCCATCGCCTTCATGATCTTCGGCTTCGCCAACATCGCCTCCGAACCGCTCAAGCCGCTCTTCCAGGTGGATGTCCTGCGCATCACGCCGCTCTGGGTCGGCATCCTCTCCGCGTCGAGTAACGGCGTGTGCGGCCTCGCTTATTACGCGTGGGGGCGCTACATCGACTTCCGCGGCCCCTACCGCGCCGCGGTCATCAGTTTCATTCTGATGGCGCTCGCCATCCTGGTCTACTCGGGCACGACGCGCGTCGAGTTGCTGCTGCTCTCCGGCGTCCTGTGGGGGCTTTCCATCCCCGCCATCGAACTCGGCTGGATCAACGCCGCCGCCGACCGCGGCGGCGCCGAGGGGATGTCGCGCTACACCGCGCTGCACTTCACACTCGTCGGCGTGCGCGGGCTGACGGCGAACTTCGCCGGCGTTTCACTCTATGGCGTCGGCATGGGGATCGGCCTCGGCGCCGATGTCAGTCTGCGCATTTTGTTCGCGGTGCTGGCGGTCGGGTGCCTGATCGGAACAGGGGTGATGGCGGTGGCGGCGAAGCGTCGGGATTGGCGGCATGAAACTCCTCCTGACCAATGACGACGGCGTCTTCGCCCCCGGCCTGCTCGCGTTGCAGGAGGCCGCCGCGGCGCTGGGTGCGGTCACCGTCGTCGCTCCCGACCGCTCGCGCAGCGGCGCCAGTCACGCCGTCACGCTCCACAAGCCGCTCCGCGTCCACCCGGTGACGCTGGCCAACGGCGCGCCCGCCCTCGCCACCAACGGCACGCCCGCCGATTGCGTCATCGTCGGCTGCCACGCCGAGTTCGGCGGCCCGCCCGACCTCGTCCTCTCCGGCATCAACGACGGCCCTAACCTCGGCGAAGACATCACCTATTCCGGCACCGTCTCGGCCGCGATGGAGTCGTGCCTGCTCGGCGTGCCGGCGCTGGCCCTCTCCGTCGCCGGCAAGCCGGTGCGCGATTTCGCCCCGGCCGCGCGCCTGACCGCGGCGCTGGCGCGCATCGTCCTCGAGCGCGGACTGCCGCCCGACACCTTCCTCAATGTCAACTTCCCCGACTGCCCCGAAGACGAGTTACAGGGCATCGAAGTCACCCACAAGAGCGCCCGCCGCTATCAGGGCGAACTCGAGCGGCGCGTCGACCCGCGCGGCTACGCCTACTACTGGGTCGGCGGCGGCATCAGCGAGGGCGAGCAGTCCGCCGGTTCCGATGCCTTTGCCGTCGCCCAGCGCCGCGTCTCCATCACCCCCGTCCACCTCGACCTCACCCACCACGCCCTGCGCGCCGCGATGCAGTCCTGGAATTTGGATCAACTGCTCACACGCAAGACCTCGGCGTGAGTCTCGCTCCCGCACTCGGCTGATGCGTTGTCCCTCTCCTCTTCAGGGAGAGGGTGCCCTGCGTAGCCACGCAGTCTTGGGCGAAGCAGGGCGGGTGAGGGCTTCCCCTGGACCGCCTCCTCATCCGTAAAACGCCGGCGTAGTTTTCAGTACGAAGTCACCGCAGGCCTCCGGCCTGTGCAGTGAATTCGTCGAGGACTTCAACCCAACTGAACAGGCGGGACGCCTTCGGTAACTGTCGATTCGATGGCTCCCTGGCAGGCACAGTGCCTGCCCCCCGAATGCCCCTTCCTTAACCCCCTCTCCACTCGTTGGAGAGGGGGTCAGGGGGGTGAGGATGGAACCCCTCCCATAACAAGCGCCCGGCCTATGGTAGAATCCCTCATGGCACGGGGTCAAAGCATGGCACGGATTCTGGTCCTGGCACAGGAAGAGTGCCTCGTCCGCCTGCTGGAAGCCGATCTGCAGAGCATGCGGCACCGGGCCCGCGTCCTCGACGACCCCCGCTCCGCCCCCCTCGAAGCCGAATACTGGCGCGCCGAACTGATTCTGGTGGACCTCGACGCGCCCATCGACCCGCTCGACTTGATTTCGATGCTGCGCACCAACCGCAGCACCGAGGGCACACCCATCGTCGGCATCACAGCCGATGAAAGCAGCGACGAAGTCGCGCAGGCGTGGGACCTCGGCATCAACTTCATCCTCACCAAGCCGCTGAACGCCGGCGACCTCGAAGACGCCGTCAAGCGCCTGCTCACCCTCGAATCCGGCGCCGCCTAGCCCTTCGGCCAATCCGCAGCCCTCTGGTATCATCGCCGCACCGGAGAGGTGGCCGAGTGGTCGAAGGCAGCCGCCTGCTAAGCGGTTTCCCGCCCTAAAAGTGGGACGCGGGTTCGAATCCCGCCCTCTCCGCCAGTGATATCCGGGTGCGCGTGTAGCTCAGCGGATAGAGCGTCAGGTTGCGGACCTGAAGGTCGCAGGTTCGAGTCCTGCCACGCGCACCACTGCCGGTTGCCGGAAAAGTGGTTGAGAGGAAGAATGAAAGAGCAGTTCAGTCTTTCGGTTGTCCTCTTTTCCTCTTTTCCTCTTTTCCTTTGCCCTCGCCTTCCGCGCTTTATCCCCCACCCGAAGGGGTACACTCGATGCAGCGCTTGATATTGGGGAGGAGCGGCTGATGGTTGGGGGATTTCGGTCGGTTAAACTGCCCGCGCGGACCGTTTTCAGCGTGCGCGCGGCCTTCGCGTTCGGCATCCTTCTGCTCTTGCTGTGGTCGCTGGCTTCGCAACCCTTGCCCACCGCCAGCGCCGCGGGCGGGGTCACTTACACCGTCAACTCCATCGCCGACCCGGGCGACGGCGTCTGCACCGCCGCCGACTGCACCCTGCGCGAGGCCATCCTCGCTGCCAACGCCGCTCCGGGCCGCGACACGATCGTCTTCGCGTTCTCCGGCACGCCGCCCTTCACCATCCGCCCGACTTCGGCACTGCCTGTCATCACCGACCCCATCGTCATCGACGGCCTGTCCCTCGACCGGCGCCCGCCGCGCACTCGGCCCGTCGTCGAACTCGACGGGTCGCTCGCCGGCCCCGACGCCAGCGGCCTCGTGCTCCAGACATCCGATTCCGTCGTGAACGGACTCATCATTAACCGGTTCGCACAGAACGGCATTCTCATCGATGGCGGGTCGGACTTCACCATCACCGGCAACCTCATCGGCACGGACACCACCGGGACCGTTGGCCGGGGAAATGGGGGTAACGGCATTGACGCCGATGGCGCGACCGCATTCCGGATCGGAGGCACGGTGGCAGCTGCCCGCAACGTGGTTTCGGGGAACTTCGGATCGGGTGTCAGGTGCTTTGGTGGCGGGAATGTCACTATTCAGGGCAACTACATCGGCACAGATGCCTCCGGCCTGCGCGCCATCCCAAACGGGCTGACTAAGGATTCCGAATACTATCCCCCCGGCGTGAGCGTCTTGATCAGCGTATCGCCAGTCATCATCGGCGGCCTAGAGCCCGGAGCGGGGAATGTGATTTCGGGCAATCGCGGCACGGGCGTGAGGGTCGTTCTGTTTGACCCCTCGGTCCAGACGGTCATCGCCGGTAATCTCATCGGGCTCACTGTTGACGGATCCTCTCCGTTGGGGAATCGAGGCTACGGGGCAGAATTCAAGACCGTGGCGCCTTTGAGTGTTTTTGGACCCGGCAACATCGTGGCCTTCAATCTGGGCGGCGGACTCAAAATGGATGACCTTGCGCCGGTCGGCGCGCGCGGCAACTCGTTCTTCGGTAATGGCTGGCTCGGCATCGAGCGGGCGAATTTTGATGGCTTCCGACACGTCGGACCGCCCCAACTCCAACAGGTCTCGGAAGAAGGCGCGACCGCCACAGTTTCCGGGTGGACAGGACAGGGTTCAACGGACACGGAGTTCCTGCTGGATTTCTATGCCAGCCCCTCCGCCAACCGCTCCGGCTACGGCGAAGGGAAAGCCCTGGTCGGCACCACGACGCTGCGGACGGACGCGAGCGGGCGCGCCGAGTTTTCGGTATCACTGCCCGCCGCGGCGCTCGACGGTCATTTCGTCACCGCCACGCTTTCACACCCCGATTTCGGCACCTCTGAATTCTCCATTGCCTTGCCGGTCGGTGATGCGCCCTGTCAGGACACGCTGACTTTCGAGGGGAATACGGTGGCGGTGGACCACACCGGCGTCCTCTGGGTGTCGCGCTTCAACCGTGCGGGTCCGTTCATGGACATTCCTCGGAGCTCCCTCATCAGCCCGGATGGGTCTACGCTGTTCATCGCCGGCCGCAGCTACAGCGAATCCGCCCGCGACATCGACGGCACGGTGCTGGCGCTTTCGACGGCCACCGGACGCCAATTGTGGGTGGCCCACTTCGACGGGCCCGCGCACCAGGACGACAATGCCAACGCATTGGCCGTCAGCCCCGACGGGTCGCGCCTGTTTGTCGCCGCGCGCTTCCGGTCGGAGACTGGCGTCCGTGTATATGTCGTCATCGCCTACGACGCGCGGACGGGTGAAGTGGTGTGGCAGACCGTCTCCGCGCCCGCTGGGGCCGGGACTGACGGCGGCGCCGCCGCCATTGCTTTGAGCCCCGACGGCCATCAGGTCATCGTCACGGGCGATCGCAGTTCGCTCGGAACGCTCGCCCTCGACGCCTCCACCGGCGAGGAAGTGTGGGCCATCGATCTCTCCGGCAACCATATCCAGGTGCAATCGCGCCCCGAGGGGCCGCGGGCATACATCTCCACTCTTGCAGACCCCGCCAGCGGAGGGGGACTTGGCCTGGTGACGGCGCTCGATCTCACGGACGGGTCGACGGTGTGGCAGGTAAGTATGGACGTCCAACTTGGCGCATTGCTCCTGGACACGCGCTTCGATCAGGTGGTGGTGGCGGGCTCCGCGAGCGCGACTACCCCGCGGCCTTTCACGGCGGCCCTGGCCGCGGCGGACGGCACGATCCGCTGGGCCACCACTTTCGTCGGGCAGGATGCCGCGCCCGGGCCTGCAATGGATGTGATGCCCGTCGGCGCGACATCTCTGTCTGTCTTGGCCCGCGAAACAGCAGACCAGGGGCCCGCGATCCTGACACTCACTTACGATGCCCGCGATGGGCGCCAGTTAGTGCCGGGGCACACGACGGGGGAATCGGACCGGCTCAATGAACCGATCGCCCGGGCCGCGGTCGCTGGCGGCGGCACCGCCGTGCTGGCGTGGAGTTATCCCACCTACAGCGAGGAAGTCCTGCCCGGCGCCCTCTCGGGCTACGATTTCGCCACCTTCGTCGGCACCGTATTTGTTCCTATTCTTGCGCGATACGACGGTCCCATACACGGCGAGGACTTTCCAGTCGCCCTCGCCGCCGGCCCGGACCAGCGCTCCAGTCCCCTCGGAGGCCGCCTCTATGTCACCGGCTATTCGCGTGGCTGCGGGACCGAATACGACATCGTCACCATCGCCTATCAATTCTGCGCGGGATACTTCACCGATGTCCCCTGCGGACATTGGGCGGTGCGCGCCATCGAAAACGCCTTCGCCCAGGACTTGCTGCGCGGCTTCGGCGATGGGACCTACCGGCCCGACCAGTTCGTCTCCCGCGCCCAAGGAGCGGTGCTGCTCGCTCGCGCCGCGGACCGCATCGAGGGTGACCTTGAGGCCTTCACGCCGCCCGCCTGCGGCAGCGAGTCGTTCACGGATTTCCCCTGCGACCACTTCGCCTACCGCTTCGTCGAGTATCTGGTGTCCAAGTTCGTCGTTGCCGTCCCCGCCTCTCGACTCTTCAACTCGAACGGGACGCTCGACCGCGGGGCACAAGCCGCCTACGCCGCGCTCGTCATCCACTTGCGCGACGCGGACCTCTTCGCGTTCACGCCACCGCCGTGCGGCAGCGAGTCCTTCACCGATGTGCCATGCTCGCTGGGCAACATCTATCCCTTAGTCGAATACTTGCGCGCGAAGGGCGTCACGAGCGGCTTCGGCGACGGCACCTATCGCCCCTTCGCTGCCGTCACCCGCGCGCAGATGGCCGTGTTCTTGCTCCGGACTCTGAACATCGCGCCGTAGCAAGTACAACTCCAAGGAAACAAGGAAACGAGGAATCAAGAGCGCCCCGACTTTAGTCGGGGCGCAAGACCATTGCCCTGGCTGTGTGATTCAACCCGGCACTTCAGTGCCGGGCCGCGACCCTCGTTTCCTCGTTTCCTCGCTGTTGCCATTTGCCGTCGCTTCATCCCTCTCCCGAAGGGGTAAACTACACACAGCGCTTGGTTTTGGGGAGGAGCGGCGCATGGTTGGGGGATTGCGGACAGTAAGACCTCCCGCGCGGATTGTCGTGAGCGTGCGCGCGACCTTCGCGTTCGGCATCCTTCTGCTCTTGCTGTTCTCCTTGGCCTCGCAACCCCTGCCCACTGCCCGCGCCGCGGGCGGCATCACTTACACCGTCAATTCTACCAATGACCCGGGTGACGGCGTCTGCACCGCCGCCGAGTGCACGCTGCGCGAGGCCATCCTTGCCGCCAACGCGCACACCGGCCGTGACACCATCATCTTCGCATTCTCCGGTACGCCGCCGTTCACCATCCGCCCCACTTCCCCGCTGCCGCCCATCACGGACTCGGTCGTGTTGGACGCGCTCGGCACCAAGACCGAGTTCCAAGCAGCCGTGCCGACTGTTGAACTCGATGGCAGCGCCACAACGGACCGCACCTCCGGCCTGGATCTGCAGGCGCCCGATTGCCTGGTGCGCGGCTTCATCATCAATCGCTTTCCCGCAGCCGGTGTATTCATTCGCGGGAACGCGGAGATCTTGGAATGGAATTACATCGGCACCGACGCGACGGGCACGCTGCCGCGCGGCAATGGTTTCTTCGGCGGCGTGTTTGTCGGTCCCAGCAACTCCAATCAGCAATCGCGCCGCAGCACGATCGGTCCCGGCAACCGGATCGCCTTCAATGCGGGCTCCGGGGTCTTCGGGACAAACTTCTCCCTCCATTTCCCGCGCGTGCGCGGCAATGTCATCTTCGCCAATGGCGGCCCCGCCATTGATCTCAACAATTACGGCGGCATCGACGCCAATCCGTCGGGGGTGTTCCGTGCCGGCTTGCACCCGGTGCTGACCGGGGTGACGACCAACCAAGGCACGACGACCGTCCGTGGGGTCGTGGAAGGGTCACCCGGTTTCCTCTTCGACCTCGACTTCTATGCCAGCGAGCATCCCCACCCGTCGGGACACGGCGACGCGGAAGTGTTCCTGGGGACGAGCACCGTCACACCCGACGCGTCGGGATTTGCCGAATTCGACATCACCTTGCCGGTGGCTGTTCCGGAGGGGCACTTCGTCGCTGCGACGCAGATCGACGAGGACGGGGCCACTTCCGAATTCTCGGTCGCGTTGCCGGTCGGGCGCGCGGACTGCCACGAGACGCACGAGACCGAAGGCGGCATCTCGCCCTTGTGGGCGGCGCGCTTCAACGGCCGGCTTGTGTTCAACGACCGGGCGCCGCGACTGGCTGTCAGCCCGGACGGCGCTGCGGTGTACATGGCGGGCAACACCTTGAGCGAATTGAACTTCGGCGCCAACACGGCCACCCTGGTGTCGTACGACGCGGCCACCGGCGCCGAACGGTGGACGGCTGTGCTCGAGGGCACGACCGAGCGACCCAGCGCGGTGCGCGGGCTGGTGGTGAGCCCCGACGGCGCCCGGGTGTTTATCGCGATCGCCAGGGCGGTGACCGAGCCATTCGGAGTGGACTATGCGACCGCGGCCTTCGACGCCACATCGGGAGCGCGCCTGTGGCTGGCGCGCCCGGCGCGGGATCCCCAGTTGGGGTGCAATGGCGAACCACGGGGCCTCGCCATCAGCCCCGACGGCCAGCGAGTCTATGTCACCGGGTTCCGTTGTAACGATGGCCCGAACACCTTCGCCCATGACGCTGTCTCGGGCGCCGAACTCTGGTCATCGCGTGTCGGCGGCTCCCTGCTTGCACTCAGCCGGGACGGCCAGCGCTTGCACTTGGGTCTTTCCACGCTCGACTCCCTTGATGGACATATGCTGTGGACGATTGCGCCGCCCAACTTCGGCATTTTCGCCATTGAAGATGTCGCCGTCAGTCCCGACGGCGACATCGTGATTCTGACCGGCGTTCCCCTGGGGACGATGGCTCTCGCGGCGGACACGGGCGCGCTCCTGTGGTCCGCTACCCCCAACTCATCCGGCCAGCGCCCCAGCCGGCTGGCGGTCAGCCCTGACGGTCGCTTCGTATGTGTCGCGGGCAGCGCATTCGTCGCGGTCAACGACTTCGGTGCTGTTGACGAAGACATCGTCGTCAGCGCCTTGGACGCGGTCACCGGGCAGCAGCACTGGCAGCGGCAGTTCGCCGCGTCACCGACCGGCAAGGACTTCCCAGAAGGTATCGCGGTGTCTCCGGACAGCCGGACCGTTGCCGTGACTGGCTGGAGTGACCGGCGCGCCCTCTATCCCCTGGCGCTGTTCGACATCGACTATGTCACCGTGGCCTTTGACAGCGAGACCGGCGACCGGCGCTTCCTCGCTCACTTGGATGGAGCGGTGCACGGGAACGACTTCGGCGCTGCCGTCCGATTTGGCCCGACCGGCGACCGGCTCTTTGTCACGGGTTCCAGTCAGGGCTGCGGGACCGGCCGCGACTTCGTGACCGTCGCCTACACGCTCTGCGCCACCGCGTTCAGCGATGTCCCGTGCGACTATTGGGCCCTCCGTTTCATCAATGCGGCCGCCCGCGAACACCTGGTGTCGGGGTTCGGGGACGGCACCTACCGCCCCGACCGCGTGGTCGCCCGCGCCGAGATGGCCGTAATGCTGGCCCGCGCCGCGGATCGGATCTCTGGCGACTTCGCCGCCTTCGTGCCGCCGGCGTGCGGCGCTGAGTCGTTCACTGATGTGCCTTGCACGCACTTCGCCTATCGCTTCGTCGAGTATCTGGTCTCCAAGACGATTCTTCCCGTGGCCGAGCAGCCCATCCCCTTCCAGCCGAACGACCCGACCACCCGCCGCGCCATGGCCGGACTCCTGGCCCTGCTGCGCAACCTCGAGGACGGTGACTTCGAAGTGTTCACGCCGCCCATCTGCGGCAACGAGTCGTTTAACGATGTGCTCTGCACCGATGACGATTACAAGGTCATCGAGTACCTCCGCGTCAAGGGCATCGTGGCCGGCTTTGCCGACGGCACCTTCCGGCCCGGCGCGCCAGTCACCCGCGCCCAGATGGCGGTGTTCCTGCTCCGGGCGCTCAACATCGAGCCGTAGGACATTCAACGACGAGGAAACGAGGAAACGAGGAATCAAGAGCGCCCCGACTTTAGTCGGGCGCAAGACCATTGCCGTGGCTGTGTGATT
This sequence comes from uncultured bacterium, assembly GCA_964400165.1. Taxonomy (GTDB): domain Bacteria; phylum Armatimonadota; class Hebobacteria; order CAYNSX01; family CAYNSX01; genus CAYNSX01. The sequence continues at coordinate 12,314 of CAYNSX010000020.1, read as the reverse complement.
CAGCCCGGCACCCTGCCCTGAGCGAAGTCGAAGAGTTCAGGGCTGGGTCGCAAATCTCCAACCTCGTTTCCTTGTTTCCTCGCCGTTATCCCTTCGTCCGCACCCGAAAGCATGACGCCAGATGGTCATCCACCACCCCCACCGCTTGCAGGTGCGCGTACATGATCGTGGAGCCGACGAAGCGAAAGCCCCGCTGCTTCAGGTCGGCGCTCACCCGGTCCGAGAGCGCCGTTCGCGCCGGGACGCCGCGCAGGGTCTTGGGCCGGCGCACGACCGGCTTGCCCTTCACGAACGCCCACAGATACGCATCGAATGACCCGCATTCCCGCTGCACTTCCAAGAATCGCTGCGCGTTGTTGATCGCTGACTCGATCTTCAGCCGGTTGCGGACGATGCCGGCGTTCTTCAGCAGCCGCGCCACATCCCGCTTGGTGAACCGCGCCACGCGCACTGGATCGAACCGCGCGAACGACGCGCGGTAGTTCTCCCGCTTCCGCAAAATGGTCAGCCAGGAGAGCCCCGCCTGCGCCCCTTCGAGCACCAGGAACTCGAAGTGTTTCCGGTCGTCGTGGACGGGGGTGCCCCATTCCTCATCGTGATAGCGCACATACAGCGGGTCCGACAGGCACCAGGAACAGCGGGGCGTGCCGCCGGGGCCGGCGGTCACCGACTGGGGGCGAGCCGGGTGCGGCGCCGCGGCGTGCGGCGGATCATCCGTTCCAACTGCTCCACGCGCTCGACGGGCAGGTAGCGCTTGGCGCGCGGGTGCACGGCGCGCAGGCCGCGGCGGATGGCCTTCTCCAGCGCCCGGTGCAGGTGATCGTTCAGGCGCTTGCGCAGCCAGCGCGGCATGCGCTGATTGCCGAGCAGTTGCGTGGCGATGCGAAAGCCGAACAGGTCGGCGTCGAGTTCTTCGAGATAGCGCGGGGTCTGCCGCGGCGTCAGCAGGTGGTGCAGTTCGTGAAAGAACACCGCGCAGCCCCAGGCGTCCACCGGCGCCGGGCAATAGAGGACATTGAGGTCGCGCCACGCCGCGCCGCTGTCCCCGCGCTTCGAGAAGTAGGCGGCCACGCCCGGGTGCCGCTTCAGCGCCCGCACTGCGGCGCGCCAGTAGGGATTGGAACGCACGCGCTCGGGGAACTTGCGGGCGTACAGGTGCGGGGGCAATCCCCGGCGGCCATGCAGCGACTCTCGGAGGTCGCGCCGGTCGGCGCGCGCCGCGCGGTCGAGTTGTCGTGCCGAGATGCGAGGCCGTCGTTCCGCCATACGAATACTCCGCCGAGAATGAGACACCAAAAACGCCAACCGGGACCGCTGCGATGGTGCTGCCGAGACTGCATGTGGGACGCCCGCGGAACCCGCTCCCGCGTGACTCCACTGTTCCCTGATTCCAGAGACTCCCCGCGCCTCCTGCTCGGCGCTGCCGAGCGCTCGGAGAACGACAAAGTAAGCGTATGGCTAGGAAGCGACCGAAAAACGGCCTCTTACCGTCCCGGGCGGGCCATTTCGAACAGCGACGCCGGGTCCGTGCGGCAATACCAAGCGCCGCCCATGCGCCCGATGGCATGCACGGCGGGCGGGTAGATGCGCCCGTCGCGCCAGACCCGCTCGTCCACCCAGGCGTAGACCACTTCGCCGATGACATAGTTGGCGGAGAGCGCCGCGCGGCCGTGCCGGACAACTTGGTGCAGGCGGCATTCGAACGCGATCGGCGACTCGGCGACCCGTGCCGGCTTCACCTTCCGCGTCGGCGCCGGAGTGAGGCCCGACTCGGCGAACTCGTTCACCTCGGGCGGGAAGTCAGCGGAAGCGACATTCATTCGCTCCGCCATCTCCCAAGTCACGACATTGATGACATACTCGCCCGTCGCCTCGATGTTGGTCAGCGTGTCCTTCGGGCGCCCCTCGCGGCCATGCACCGGCGAGAACACCAGCGACGGCGGGTCCGACCCGCCGCCGTTGAAGAACGAAAACGGCGCCAGGTTCGGGACGCCGTCCGGGCTCACGGTCGAGACGAACGCGATCGGCCGCGGCGCGATGGCGCCGATGAGCAGGCCGTAGATGTCGCGCGGCGGCATCGCCGCCGGGTCGAGTTCGATCATCCGGTGGTGGTGCCGGCGGCGCCGTCGGTCTCCGGCAGCCACGAATACGGATACTTCGGGTCGTCGTAGCCCTGCGCGGCTTTGGTCAGCTGCAACGGGTAGAAGGTATCCACCATCACCGCCAGTTCGTCGGTGAACTCCTTGCCGAGCGACGCCTCGACCGTGCCCGGGTGCGGGCCGTGCGGGATGCCGGAGGGGTGCAGCGTAATCGACGCGTAGTCCACGCCGCGGCGGCTGCCGAAGCGCCCGGTGACATAGTAGATCATCTCGAAACTGTCGATGTTGCTATGGTTGTAGGGCACCGGGATCGAGAGCGGGTGATAGTCGAGTTTGCGCGGGCAGAAAGAGCAGAGCACGAAGTTCTGCCCCTGGAAAGTCTGGTGTACCGGCGGCGGCTGGTGGATGCGCCCGGTGATCGGCTCGAAGTCGCCGATGTTGAACGCCCACGGATAGAGGTATCCGTCCCAGCCGACGACATCGAACGGGTGGAACGCGAAAAAGTACGACGAGAGGTGGTTCTTCGTCTTGATGCGCACCTCGAATTCGCCCTTCTCGTCGTGCGTGTCGAGCGTCTCCGGCGGGCGGAAGTCGCGCTCGCAGTACGGCGCGTGTTCGAGCATCTGGCCGTACTCATTGCGGTAGCGCTTCGGCACCTCGATCGGCCCCCGCCCCTCGACCACGAGCAGCCGGGTGTCCGGGTCATCGAACGCCACTTGATAAGTGACGCCGCGCGGGATGATGAGGTAGTCGCCCTTGTGATACGCAAGGCGCCCGAAGTTGGTCAGCAGCGTGCCGGTGCCCTCGTGAATGAACAGCACCTCATCGCAGTACGCATTGCGATAAAAGTACGGCATCGGCTCGCTCGGCAGGCACACGCCGATGGTGCAGTCGTCGTTGAACATCAGCGTCTGCCGCCCCGAAATCGGGTCACCGCGGCGCTCGGCGTTCTTGGTGTGGAAAAGATGGTGCCGCAGCGGTTCAGTGCCCCAATGGTCGAGCGCGACGCTGCCGTTCTGCGCGACGCGGCTCACCTGCGTCGGCGGGTGCAGGTGATAGAGGATGGACTGAATGCCGGTGAAGCCCTCCGTCCCGTAGACCTCTTCCGCGTGCAGGCCGCCGTCGGCCTTGCGGAACTGCGTGTGCCGCTTCGGGGGCACCGTGCCCAACTGATAGTAGTAGCCCATCGTTACGCCCTCCGCACGCCTGCTGATTCGACGACCGGGTTGCGCAATACTCCCAGCCCGCCGACTTCCAATTCCACCACATCGCCCGCCTGGAGCCAGCGCGGCGGCTCCTGCTCCAGCTGGCAGCCCGTGCCAACGCAGCCCGAGCCGATGACATCGCCCGGCCAGACGCCGCAATTCTGCGACGCCCGGGCGATCATCTCGCCCCAGCGCCAGTGCAGGTCGCGGAGCGTCCCGCCGCCCGTCTGTTCGCCGTTCACCCGCACCGTCATCGCCAGGTCATAGCGGCCCAAACCGGCCGCGCGCTCGGCGAGTTCGTCGGGCGTCACCAGCCAGGGGCCAAGCGAGGTAGCGAAGTCCTTGCCCTTCGCCGGCCCGAGGCCGACTTTCATCTCCGCCCGCTGAATGTCCCGCGCGCTCCAATCGTTCAGGATGGTGAAGCCGGCGATGCTCGCTTCGGCGGCATCGGGCGTGAGATTGCGCCCGCCGCGCCCGATGACGCACGCCACCTCGAGTTCGTAATCCAACTCCTGGCAGCCGAGGGGCCGAACGACCGGCGCTTCCGGCCCGATGACCGCGCCGTGGTTCGAGTAATAGAAGATGGGCATCTCGTACCACTCGGGCGGCACTTCCATCCCGCGCTTGAGCCGCGCCCGCTTCACATGCGCCTCGAACGCGTAGAAATCGCGCACGCTCGCCGGCCGCGGCACGGGGGCCAGCAGTTCGATGTCCGTCAGGGCATGCGTCGTCCCGCGCAACTCGAAGGCGCCCGCCGCCATCGCTTGCGACACGGGCCACGCCTGCAAATACTCGCGCATCGTCCACGCGCGGCCCGCCGGGTTCGGCACTTCCACTACGCGGCCATCGTCGTCCAGCACGCCGACAAACCCCTCGGGGCCGTCGTCGTGGCCGCGGCGAAAACTGACCAGCCGCACCGCCTACAGGTTCCCGCGGCGCTCTTGCTCGGCTTCGAGCGCCTCGAACAGCGCCTTGAAGTTGCCCTTGCCGAACCCGCGGCTCCCCTTGCGCTGGATGACCTCGAGGAACATCGTCGGACGGTCCTCGACGGCGTTGGTGAAAATTTGCAGCAGGTAGCCCTCGTCGTCTCGGTCCACCAGGATGCCGAGCCGCTCCAGGTCCTCGAACTTCTCGTCAATCTTCCCGACGCGCTCCCGTGCCTGCTGGTAGTAGGTGTCCGGCACCCGCAGGAACTGCATCCCGGCGTTGCGCATCCCCTCGACGGTCTTGACGATGTCCGGCGTCAGCATGGCGATGTGCTGCACGCCCGGGCAGCCGTAGTAGTCGAGATACTCCTGAATCTGCGACTTGCGGCGCCCCTCGGCCGGCTCGTTGATCGGGAACTTGATGCGCCCCTTGCCGTCCTGCATCACCTTCGACATCAGCGCCGAATACTCGGTGGAGATGTCCTTGTCGTCGTAGTGCACCAACTGCTCGAAGCCCATAATGTCGCGGTAGAAGTTGACCCAATCATTCATCTTGCCGAGTTCGACATTGGCGACGACATGGTCCACCAGTTGCAGCCCGCGGTCGTCGGCAACGACGCTGTTCGACTTGCGGTAGCCGGGGAGGAACGGCCCCGCATAATCCCCGCGCTCGACGAGCGAATGGATGACTTCGCCGTAGGCGGCGATCGCCGCGCGCTTCACCTTCCCAGTCTTGTCTTCAATGACGGTCGGTTCCATCACCGACTTCGCCCCGCGCTCGAGCGCCGCGCGATAGGCGGCGTCGCAGTTGGCAACGCGCAGCGCCACATCCTTCACGCCGTCGCCGCGCCGCGCCACCGACTGCGCCGCCGGGTGGTCGCCGGTCAGCGCCGCGGTAAAGACGAAGCGGATGTCGCGCCGCCCGAGCACATACGACGACGAGTCCCGCCGCCCCGTCTCCAGGCCGGCGTAGGCCTGCGGTTCCAGGCCGAGCAGTGTGCGGTAATAATGGGACGCGTGCTTGGCGTTGCCCACATAGAGTTCGATGTAATCGAGGGCCAGCAGCCCCAGCGGATCGTCAGCCATCGTCGTGCTCCCTCACCAGCGCGTACACCAAGTTGATTCTGCTACAAAGCAAGCTCTCCTGTACAGGCGGTGTGAGGAAGAGAGGAAAAGAGGAAAAGAGAAAGGCCGTAGGAGCCGCATTCCTGCGGCGACCGTCCCTGGGTAGCGCCCCGGTCGTGACCGGGGTTCAGTCTCTTAGTCACCGCAGGCGTCCCGCCTGCTCTGTTCAACCCTCTCCCCACCCAAATCCGAATCGATGGCCACTCCAATCATCGCCCCTCTCCCAAGTACTTGGGAGAGGGGTTCACCCCGAGCGCAGTCGAGGGGACGGGGGAGAGGGGAAGTTGGCAGCCCCGCGGGGGCTAGATTCGTGTTCAGCCCGGAACTTCAGTTCCGGGCACCGCGGCCTGCCACACAGGACTGCACTTGAGTTGAACGAATCTCTTCACCAATGCCCCTCCGCGCCCTCTACCCGCCGCTCGCCGGCCTGCTCCCGCAAGTCGAGGCCGAGATGGAGCGCATCGCCACCTCGCGGCTGCCCTTCATCGCCCGCGCCGCGACGCTCGCCGTCGGCGGCCGCGGCAAGCGGCTGCGGCCGACGCTGCTGCTCCTCGCCGCCGAAGCGCAGCCGGGCGGGGCCTCCGAGCGCGCGGTGGCGTACGGGGCCATCGTCGAATTGCTCCACAACTGCTCGCTCATCCACGACGATGTCATTGACGAGAGCGATGTCCGCCGCGGCGAGAAGACGGCGCGGGCGCTCTTCGGCAACAAGTTCACCGTCCTGCTCGGCGACTATCTGCTCGCCCGTTCCTTCACCCGCCTCGCCGAAGACGGCAGCCAGCAACTCTCGCTCATCCTGACGCAGGTGGCGGCGGAGATGGCGGCGGGCAACCTGCTCGAAGTCTTCGGCGCCGGCCAGTTGATTTCGGAGGAACAATACCTGCAGATGATTTGGGGGAAGACCGCTTCGCTCTACGGCGCCGCCGCCCGCCTCGGCACTTTCATCGGCGGCGGCGACGAGTCGACCGCCGAGGCGCTGTGCCAGTTCGGCGAGCAGTTCGGCCTGGCGTTCCAGATTGCCGACGACATCCTCGACCTCACCGCCGACGAAGCCGACACCGGCAAACCCGCCGCCAGCGACCTGCGCGAGCGCAAACTGACGCTCCCCGTCATCCATGCCCTCGAAGAGGCCACCGACGACGAGCGGACGCTGGTGCGCGGCCTGCTCACCACCGAGCCGCTCACCGACGAGGCGCTCGATGCGGTGCGCGACCTGATCGCGCGCCGCCACTCCATTGATTACGCCTGGGGGCGCGTCCAGGGCTTGCTCGACACCGCCCGCGCCCAACTCGACCCGCTTTCGCTCTCCCCCGCCCGCGACGCGCTGCACCACGCGGTGACGGACGCCTTCCCGCTGCCGATTCTCCCGCAAACGGCGGTGTGATCCACTTGGAAGATGCGCAGTCCCTCTCCCTTTCGGGAGAGGGCTTGCCCCTCGAAGCCTTGGCGAAGGAGGGTGGCCGAAGGCCGAGTGAGGGGTGCTCGAAGTGATGGGGAGTGACTGATGCGCATCGCCATCGTCTCGGACATTCACGGCAACCTGACGGCGTTCGAGGCCGTCTTGGCGGACCTGCGGCAGACCGCGCCCGACCTCATCCTCCACGGCGGCGACTTGCCGCACGGCGGCGCCCGCCCCGCGGAAGTTGTGGACCGCATCCGCCAACTGGGCTGGCCAGGTGTCCTTGGCAATACCGATGAAGTGCTGTTTCGACCCGAGGCGCTCACGGAGTTCGCCGCTCAAACACCCGGCATGCAACCCCTGCTCTCACCGATTCAAGAAATGGCAGCCTGGACGCGCGAAGCGCTGGGCGCCGAGCGGATCGGCTGGCTGCGCGACCTGCCGCACCTGCAGGTGCACGATCCGATGGCGCTCGTCCATGCCAGCCCCGCGGATCTCTGGCGCGCGCCGGAACCGGAAGCGGGCGATGCCGCGCTAGAGGCGGTGTACGGACCGCTCGGCCAGCCCGTCGCCGTGTATGGGCATGTCCATCGCCCGTACATTCGTCGCGCTGCTGGCTTGACCGTCGCCAACACCGGCAGCGTTAGCCTCTCCTACGACGGCGACCGCCGCGCGTCGTACCTATTGCTGGACGGCGCCGCGCCCACCATCCGGCGCGTGGAATACGAACTCCGCCGGGAAACAGACGCGCTGACTCGGTCGGGCATCCCGCACGACGACTGGCTGGTACGGACGATGGAGAGCGCCAGCCCGCAGATGCCGTGAGGGAACCCCGTCACGACCGGGGACGGTCCCGCGGTGGTTCGCGCCCGCTTCAGCGGGCGCTGTTTGTTAGCCCGGCCACTTCATGGCCGGGCGATGTTCATTCCTTGTTTCCTCTTGACCCCGCCTAACGCATCTCCTCCGGCAGCAGCGCCTGCAGCGCCGCCCGCAATTGCTCCAACACCGGCTCGATCGACGCCCGCGACGCGTGTCCCTGCGCGACGCGAATCGGCGCGCCGAACTGCACCGTCACCTTCGCCGGCCGCAGCAGCATCGAGTGATAGGGCATCGCCCGCTGCGTGCCGACCACGCCAACCGGCACGATCGGCGCCCCCGTCCGCCGCGCCAGGAACGCCACCCCCGGCTCCAGCGCCATCAGCCGCGCATCGGAACTGCGCGTGCCTTCGGGAAAGATGAGCACCGCCTCGCCGCGTTTGAGCAGCATCTCTACCGTGCGAAAGATGGCCCGGTCCACCTTCCCGCGCGCCACCGGGTGCGCGCCGCACATCGTGATCAGCGGCCCCAGCACGGGGACGCGAAAGAGTTCCTCCCGCGCCACGAAGGTGATGCGCCGCGGCGTCGCCGCCGCCACCGCCGGCGGGTCCAGAAAACTGCAATGGTTCGCCGCCAGCAGCACCCCGCCCGAACGCGGCACCTGCTCGCGCCCGCGCGCCGACAATCGGCACACCACGAACAGCAACCCGCGCACAAACCCGATCACGATGGCGTACACGACACGCGAGAGCCGCATGGCGGCGAGTCTACTGACGCCGCGCCTCCCTGTAAACGGACTGCTTGGCAGACGCGACCCCGCCCACTATCATCGAGTCCAATTCTGACCGGAGGACGAACCCATGACCACGCTCAATCGCATGCGTTCCGCAAGGAAAGCGGCCGTGCTCGCCCTGGCCGTGGCGCTGATGCTCCTGCCGCTGGGCAGCGCCTGGGCCATCAAGATCGGCGACATCCTCAAGGTCGGCGGCTGGGTTTACATCATGAAGAACCACGCCGATGAACTCGACAAAGGTCTCAACTCCGCTGTCGGTCGCAAGAACTTGCAGTCGGCGAATTGGGTGACGAAAGTCGTCCCCATCGTCAGCATCGGCCAGGGCGGGTTCATCGGCGCCGTCCAAGTCGCCGGCCCCAAGGACAAGATTGCGACCACGAAAGCGGCGCTGCAACTCGAGACCTCGCTCCTCGGCAACGACATCCGCGCCCGTATCTTCATCCCCATCGACTCCACCAACCCCGCCGACCGCGTTCGCCGCGTCGAAGGGGTCGGCACCACCGCGCTGCTCGACTTGCGGTTGTAACCCCACTACCAGCGCGATCACCGCGCGGGGCCGGCGACTGCCGGCCCCTGGTGTTTCCCCCAGGGTAAGGAAGGAGACACCCGGAACGGGTGGAACGAGAGAGGCGATACAGCCAGGTCTCATTGGGGAGGGTGCGATGCCCGTCATTCGGCGAGTATTCGGAATCGTAAGTTTGTGCGCGGGATTCGGTTTGCTTAGTCTCCGGCCGGTTCTCGGCGGCGCCCCGGCGGCGCCGGAGTCGCTGTCGCTGTTCACGCCGGAGGTGATCGCGGCGGGCGAGGTCGTCACCGTCAGTGTCCTGGACGACCAGAACCGGCGGATCCCCGATGCGCAAATCAGCCTCGAGCTGAACGGCGTCCAGGTGAGCGGCGTCGTCTCCGAGACGGACGCGCACGGCCGCCATCGCCTGCGCGTCCCCGACTGGGTCTTCGGCATGGGCGGCCTCGCCTTCATCGCGTCGAGCGGCGGCGCCTCCGCGCGCTCGACCGTCCCACTGACACCGCCGCCGAGCAACCCCGGCGCCGGCGCCCCGCCGCAGATCAATTCCTGTTTCCCCAGCCAGGCCGTCACCGGCCGCCCGCTCACCATCCAGGGCGACCACTTCGGCGGAGATGCCGACCGGGTCACGGTGCGCTTTGGCGAGCAGGTCGTGCCGCCCGAGAACATCCTGACCGCCTCCGATAACATGGTCACCGTCGTGCCGCCCTCACGGTTCTCCACCGGGCGGCAACCGCTGACCGTCGCAGTGGACCGCGACTTCGTCGCCCCGCTGCGCAGCGCCCCGTTCGGCGCCTACCTCATCCGTCCCGAAATCCAACTCGACAAGAATCTCTTGCAACCCGGCGAACGCACCCGCGGCTCGCTCATCCTCCACGGCGCGCCGCCGGGCGTGTCGATTCCGTGCGACTTGAGCCCGTCCGGCCCCAATGTCACGATGAGCCCCGCCGGTCGAGTCGAAACGACCACCGGTCGCATTGACTTCCAGGTCACCGGCGTCACGCCCGGGCACTTTGATGTCCGCGCCGTCGCCGGCGCGCAGGCGCGTGATTTGCCGCCCGATTACCCGGCGCCCCAGACCATCGACGACCTGACGCAGATGAAAGATCGGATGCATCTCCCGCCCGGCACCTTGAACCTGCTCGATCCCATCCTCACCCGTTGTCACGACGCCTGGGCGCAAAACGACGGTGCGAAAGCCGCCGACGCGCTGCGCGACTTCCAGAGGCGCGTGACCGACACGAAAGGCAAGGGCGTCACCGACAACCAGGCCGCGCTACTCCAATTCGGCGCCGCGACGCTGCTGCATCAACTCTTCTCCAGCGGAATGGCCAAGCCGCCGTCCGGCACCGGCACACTGGAAACGGTGACCCAACAATTCCGCCAAACCGATTCCAACAACGATGGCACCCCCGAACCGGTCATCACGCTCATCTTCCCGCCGTCGTTGGGCGGCGGCTCGGCCAAGGCGCACCTCGAAGGCACCTTCACCTACTCCTACGACGCGCGCAGCAATGTCATCCGCATCGAACGCGCTGAAGCCACCGTCAGTTCCGTCGCGGTCCCCTGCGACCGCAACGGCGAGGGGAAAAACGAGCCCTGCGACACCGGCCCGATCACTTTCACGCTCACCAATGACGGCTTCTCGGCCGCCGACATCACCGCCAACGGCGCGCCGAACCGCGGCTACTTCGACCCCGCTTCCGGCGCCGCCCGCGTCACCTGGGGCATCGAAGCCACCTGCCCCCTCTTCACCGAACTTGGCATCCCACCCGTGAAACTGCTCCTGCCCGAAACGGGCCGCTTCGACCCGGCCACCAAGACCTTCGCTATGGTGGGCATCGGCCGCGTCGTCTCCGGCCCCTTCGCCGGCATGATGGTGGCCAACTGCTGCCTTTGGTGCAAAGCGTGCACCGTCGCCTGCGGCGGCTGCACCAATGACGGCGGTGTCTGCTCCGGCGGCGGCACCAAGTCCTGCTCCGGCGGTGAATGTGACAAGAAGTGCAAAGGCCACGCCACTGTCTCGTGTCCCGGCTGCGGCGGGCGCGGCTGTTCCTGCGCCTGGGGCGCCTGCGGCTGCTGATACCACAAGTTATGCAGGGAGGCAGGCAGTCAGTGACTGCCTTACCGCCTTCCAGCTTCCCTCACCATAGGGAAACCGCACGCCGCGGCGAACCGCGCGCCCGTGCCCCTGCTTCCGCCGCCAGACCCCGACGCGCTGCGCGCCGAAGTCGCCCGCATCCGCTGGTGGCACACCATCGCCCTGGGTCACGGCGTCATCACACCGGGGCAGGACAACTCGCCGCAGCGCCTCCCGCGGCTCGGCCTGCCCCCCGAGTTGCACGGCATGACCGTCCTCGACATCGGCGCCTGGGACGGGTTCTTCTCGTTCGAATGTGAGCGCCGCGGCGCCGCCCGCGTCCTCGCTACCGATCACTTCTGCTGGAACGGAGCCGGCTGGGGCACCAAAGCCGGCTTCGACCTGGCCCGGCGCGCGCTCGGCTCCCGTGTCGAAGACCTGGAGATCGATGTGATGGATCTCTCGCCCGAGCGCGTCGGACAGTTCGACCTCGTGCTGATGCTCGGCGTCCTCTATCACCTCAAACACCCGCTGCTCGCGCTCGAGCGCGTCGCCGGCGTGACCGCGGGACGCCTCATCCTCGACACGGAAGTAGACCTGGCCAGCCTGCGGCGCCCGGCCGCTGCCTTCTATCCAGGCGCCGAACTCGACGGCGACCCGACCAACTGGTGGGGCCCAAACCCGGCCGCGGTGGAGGGGATGCTGCGCAGTGCCGGGTTTGCGCGCATCGAGGCGGTCACGCCGCTCCCGTCACTCCCCGCCCGCCTGCGCCAGGCCGCGCGGCTCCGCCTCCGCGACGGCCGTCCGTTCTGGTCGTCGCTGCAGCGCGGCCGCATGGTCTTCCACGCCTGGCGCATCTAGAGGTCTTAGACTTCCCTCTCTCCATGAGACGGAGAAGCCTGTCCTACGAAGCTTCAGCGAAGTCGGAGGGCTGGGGTGAGTTCGCAGTGGTTTCTGCCCCTCTCCGTAAGCGGGGAGGGGTTAGGGGTGGGGTCGCTCCGCCTGTTCGATCGGCTGGCTCTTCCGTTTCAGTCCCGCAGGGACTTTCCTTGAGATGAGCCCGGCATTTCAATGCCGGGCCACCCACTTCACCCCGGCTTCGCCACCCCTCTCCGTGAAACGGAGAGGGGCTGGGGGTGAGGTCGCTCCCCTCTCCACGCCAGCGGGGAGGCTTGTCCTACGAAGCCTTGGCGAAGTAGGAGGTTGGAGGAGGAGACAACCAGGAGGGCAGGCATCTTGCCTGCCAGGATCCCCCACCAATTGAATAGTCACCGCCCCGGCAATTGATGCCGGGGCTCTGTTCGCGCCCGCTTCAGCGGGCGCTTTTTGTTAGCCCGGCCACTTCATG
>CAYNSX010000019.1:18694-43078 GCA_964400165.1 uncultured bacterium | reverse complement strand
CCTGCGCGGCGCCAAGAAGCGCCCGCCGCGCAAGGCGCCGCGTTGAAAGAACTGCTCGCCGCCATCGGCGTCCGCGAGTGGGCTGTCACCGTGGACGGCGGAGGCCTCGTAACACTGCCCGACGGGCCGGCGGCGCTGCGCGCCGCCGGCGCCGAGGGCTTTCTCGAATTCGAGTATGCGGGGCAGGTGCACCGAGTCCGTGTCGTCGAGCGCGACAGCGTGTGGTTTGTCGAACTACCCGACCGCTGGTTTGAAGTGCAGGTGCACCCGGCGACGCTCAAATCGGTGCGCACGGCGCAGGCCGCCGGCGGCGCGCAGACGCTGGTGGTGCGGGCGCCGATGCCGGGGCTGGTGCGCGGCGTCGAGGTGAAAATGGGCGACGCGGTGCAGAAAGACCAGGTCCTCGTCCGCCTCGAAGCGATGAAGATGGAGTCGCACTTCCGCGCCCCCGCCGCCGGCACCGTCACGAAGGTCGGCGTCGCCCCGGGCGAGACGGTGGAGGCGGGGAAGGTGCTGGTGGAGGTGCGGGTGGAATGAAACCACCACCTGGTAGGGCGGCAATTCCCATTGCCGCCGAGGAGTTCCGGTCAAGACGTCATTCACATTTGTGGACGGAAGGCGAGACGTATCTTCTGACTTCAGTCACCCATCGACGAGAGCTACATTTTTCGAATGCAGCAAATGCCCGAATCTTCATGGACGTCCTCAATTTCTACCGAAAGAAGTTTTCATTGCAGCTCTTTGCCTATGTGCTGATAACTGATCATTTCCACTTTCTCGCCCAATGCAGCGAATCGGTCACTCCCGCGGTTCTGCTTCGCGATCTCAAGCGGGGCGTTGCCTTTGCGGTCAACTCGCGCGGCCGAGCCCGCGGAAGGACGATTTGGCAAGAGGGCTATCACGATCGGCGAATTCGCTCCGAACGAGGTCTCTATCAAGCGCTCGAATACATTGCGAACAATCCTGTCTTGGCGGGTCTTGCCGAATCGATGGAGGGCTATCGTTGGTCCAGTTTCGCTTCAAAGCCAGAGGGTCCGGAACCGGATGGATGGCTATAGAATCCCCGGAATGGGAATTCCGGGGCTACCGGGAGGGGATTGCTATCAATCCGCTATCCTAAGCGCGTGTCCTCCTCCAAATCCGATTGGCAGCAGCGCATCTACGAGCCGACGCGCGCCCGCGCCGGCGAACGGCGCCCGGCGTTCACGACTTCATGGGGTGAGGACATCGAGGCGCTCTACACCGACGAGGACGCCGACCCGGCGCGCTATCTGGCGGCGCTCGGCTTTCCGGGGACGCTGCCCTTCACCCGCGGCGTCTATCCCACGATGTACCGCGGCCGCCTGTGGACGATGCGCCAGTACAGCGGCTACGCCACCGCCGATGAGACCAACGCCCGCTTCCGCTACCTGCTCGAGCACGGCCAGACCGGCCTCTCGACCGCCTTCGACCTGCCGACGCAACTTGGCTACGACCCCGACCACGCGCTAAGCGAGGGCGAAGTGGGAAAGGTCGGCGTCAGCATCGCCACCGTGCAGGACATGGACGACCTGATGCGCGGCATCCCGCTCGGCAAGATCAGCATCTCGATGACCATCAACGCCACCGCGTCCATCCTGCTCGCGTTCTATGTGGCGGTGGCGAAGCGGCGCAGTGTTCCGCTGCAGCGGCTGGCGGGCACCGTGCAAAATGACATCCTCAAGGAATACGCGGCGCGGGGGAATTACATCTACCCGCCCGCCGGCTCGATGCGGCTGACCGCCGACATCTTCCGCTACTGTCGCGACACGCTGCCTTATTGGAACCCGATCAGCATCAGCGGCTATCACATGCGCGAGGCGGGCTGTCACGCGGTGCAAGAGGTGGCGTTCACGATGGCGAATGCCGTCGCCTACTGCGAGGCGGCCTTCGCCGCCGGCCTGACGATGGACGAGTTCGCGCCGCGGCTGTCGTTCTTCTTCGCCAGTCATATGCGCTTCCTCGAAGAGATCGCCAAGTTCCGCGCCGCGCGGCGAATCTGGGCGCGCATCGCCGTCGAGCGGCTCGGCGCCCGCGATCCCGACTCGGCGCGGCTCCGCTTTCACGCGCAGACCGCCGGTTCGACGCTCACCGCCCAGCAGCCGGTGAACAATGTGGCGCGGGTGGCCATCGAGGCGCTCGCCGCAGTGCTCGGCGGGGCGCAATCCGTCCATTGCAATGCGATGGACGAGGCCTGGGCGCTGCCCACCGACGCCTCGGCGCAACTGGCCCTGCGCACGCAGCAGGTCATCGCTTACGAATCGGGTGTCGGCGACTCGGTGGATCCGTTGGCGGGGTCGTTCGCGGTCGAGGCGCTCACCGACCGCATCGAGCAGCGGGCAGGCGAACTGCTCGCCGAAGTCGACCGCCTCGGCGGCGCATTGGCCGCCATCGAGACCGGCTTCGTGCAGCGGCAGATCGAAGAGAGCGCCTACCGCGAGCAGCAGGCCATCGAGCGCGGCGAGCAGGTCGTCGTCGGCGTGAACGAGTACCGCGACACGGAGCCGCCGGTGACGGGGCTGCTGCGCGTCGACCCGACGGTGCGCGACCGGCAGATCGCGCGGCTGCGCGCCTGGCAGGCGCAGCGCTCGGCGGCGGAGTGCGAGAAGGCAATCAGCGCTGTGCGCCGCGCCGCAGAGGGCGACAAGCACCTGATGCCGTTAATGGTGGACGCCGTCGAGGCGGGCGCGACGCTCGGCGAGATTTGCGATGCCCTGCGCGCCGAATGGGGAGAGCATAAGTGAATGGTGAATGGAGAATGGTGAATGGGTGACCAGACTCTTTTCCGACGTCCGACGACCGACGACCAACGACCCGCTGTTTGTCAGATTGCTGTCGCGGTACTCGACCTCGACGCGGCCGCCGAACGCTGGAGCGCGCTCCTCGGCGTCCCTGCGGCCATCGAGGACATCCCGGACGAGGGCGTGCGCGTGGCGCGGCTCGAGCTCGGCGGCCTCGAACTCGAACTCATCGCGCCGACGGGCGCAAACTCCATCGCGCGGTTTCTGGAGAAGCGCGGCGAGGGGCTGCACCACATCGGTCTGGCGGTGCCAAATCTGGAAGCCGCCATCGCCGCCGCAGCGGCGAGCGGGTTCCCCTGCGTCCGCGGCCCCGCGCAGGGCCGCCATTACCGCTACACCTTCCTGGAGCCGAAATCCGCCAATGGCGTGCTGGTGGAGTTGATGGAGCTTCCCTCTGACACCCCGTAAGACATCCTCATAGTGCGGTACACTTATCCGGGGACTCCCCCGGCCAACCGGGGGGCCAGGAGGGGACGCGGGCATGGCGGACAAGAATCGTCCGGAGTCGTTGGTGCATGCGGTCAAGGACCTGGAACGCAATGTCCTGACGAAGGAGCGACGCGAACAGCGCAAGCAAGGCAAAGTGGCACGCAGAGCGCGATGGAGTTGGTACATCGGCGCGTCGGCCTTCTTCGTCCGGCTGACGGCGCTGGTTTGGCTTGTGGCGGTGACACTCGTCGCCTACCTGTTCATCCAGGATGCGATCAACAAATGGGGCGAGGGCAACATTGATGTCAATGCCGCGCTCACCGGCGGCGGGGTCGTGATTGCCGCCGGCGCCATCGGCCTGTTCCTGTGGTGGACGGTCTGGAACCTTTTCCAGTTGGAGCGCTGGGCCGCACTGGTCATGCTCGTCGTCAGTCTCGGGTCGCTGCTCGGCTGGTATGCGATGGACCAGGCGCAGAAGCCGTGGCCGGCGCCGCCGGATGTGCTGGTCCGCTATCTGACGCCGTGGCTCTTCGACTGGGGCGTCCCGGCCATCGCCGGCGCCACCGTCGTCATCTTGCTCCTCGGCCAGAAGGCGCTGTCGGAGTAGTCGACCTCTCCCCTCTCCGAAATCGGGGAGGGGATGGGGGAGGGGTTGCAGTTGTTCGCGTCCTTCCTCCTTGTGCACGGGGAAGGGTTGGGGGTGAGGTTCTCCACGAACTCCCCTCTCCGAAATCGGGGAGGGGATGGGGGAGGGGTTCTTCTCGCGCGCCTCTTTCCGTGGGCTTGTGGATGCTTGCAGGTTTCGGAAGCCGGAGCGACTTCGCACGGGGCTGAACCCCCGTGCTGATGACGGCGAGAAATAGCGCGAGTGGCGGGCTTAAGCCCGCCGCGAACTGGTCGGTCGCTCACATGAGCCCGGCCGTTCAGGGCCGGGCGCTCCCCATGCGGAGGTAATCGCCTCCATCAGTCGAACCTCTTTCCGGCACTCCCCGGAGGGTTCGACCATCCACCAGGTGCGCAAAGTCTCCAGCAAAGTGATGGGGCTGTCTGAAGCCGTTTCGACTTTCGTGAAAGACGGCATCCGCCTTCGCTCCGGCGGCATCGGCCTGCGCAAGCCGTTCGCCCTGCTGAATGAAGTGGTGCGCCAGAAGAAGCGCGACCTCACCTTCCTGCTCGCCGGCTGGACGGAAGATGCCGATCTCATCGTCGGCGCCGGCTGTGCGCCGAAGCTGGAGGGCTCGTACTTCGGCCTCGAGGCGCTCGGCCTCTCGCACAATTACCGCCGCGCCTTCGAGCAGGGCATCCCGCAGCCGATCAAAATCGAGGAGTATTCCAACTTCGGGATGACGATGCGGTTTATGGCCGCCGCGCTCGGCCTGCCGTTTATGCCCATCAAATCGCACCTCGGCTCCGACCTGGTGAGGTACAACCCGCTGCTCGAGAAGAAAGCCGCCGTCATTGACTGCCCGTTCACCGATGAGAAAGTGATGCTGCTCCCCGCCTGCCAGGTGGATGTCGCCTTCGTCCACGCGCAACGCGCCGACGCCCAGGGCAATGTGCAGATTTGGGGGCAGTGGGCGGAAGACCAGTGGGGCTGCGGCGCGGCGAAGGTCGTCGTCGCTGAAGTCGAGGAAATCGTGGACGAGGACATCATCCGCCGCGACCCCAACCGCACCATCCTGCCGGCGATGATGGTGACCGCTGTCGTCGAGACGCCGTTCGGCGCGCACCCGTATCAGTGCCAGGGCTACTACGATTTCGACCGCCCGTTCCGGCGCATGTATGCCGAGGTGACGCGCACCCGCGAGGGCTTCGAGCAATACCTGCAAGACTGGGTCTTCGGCCCCGGCAGCCACGAGGGCTACTTGAAGAAACTCGGCCAGGACCGCCTCGACGCATTGCGCGCCAAGCCGATGTTCTCCGATCCGGTGAACTATGGCTACTAGCGAAAAATTCTCGCTGCAAGAACTGATGGCCGTCTGCGCGGCGCGGGAAATCCGCAACGACGATGTCGTCTTTGTCGGCACCGGCCTGCCGATGCTCGGCTCGATGCTCGCCAAGCGCACGCACGCGCCCGACGCGGTGCTGGTGTACGAGTCGGGCGTCGTCGACGCCCGCCCCAAGCGCACGCCCTGGTCGATCGGCGACGGCTGCCTTGTGCCGGATTCGGCGATGGTTGCGGGGCTGCTCGAGGTGTTCGGGCTACTCTTGCAGCGCGGGCGGGTCTCGGTCGGGTTCCTCGGCGCCGCGCAAATCGATCCGTTCGGCAATCTGAACTCGTCCGTCATCGGCGAGTATTACGCGGCGAAGGTGCGCCTGCCCGGCTCCGGCGGCGGCAACGACATCGGCTCGCTCGCCCACCGCACGGTCGTTATGATGGGGCAAGACAAGCGCAAGTTCGTCGAGAAGGTGGACTACATCACCACGCCCGGCTTCCTCGCCGGCCCCGGCGCGCGCGAAGCCGCCGGCCTGCCGCGCGGCGGCCCCGACGCGGTGATTACGAACTTGGGCGTCTATCGCTTCGACTCGAACTCCAAGCGCATCTTCCTCGAGACCTATCACCCGGGCGTCACGCTCGACCAGGTGAAGGAGAATGTGCAGTGGACGCTCGCCGTCGCGCCGACCGCCGCCGAGACCCAGCCGCCCAACGCCGAAGACCTGCGCCTCTTGCGCGACGAACTCGACCCGGACGGCATCTTCTTGGGTGGAGGATGAGTGTCAGCTGTGAGACAAAGGTGGATTGCAGTCCCCTCTCCCATTTTGGGAGAGGGGTACGGGAACCGGGGGTGAGAGAAATCAACGAACCGCCTCGCCCCGCCTTCGGCGACCCCTCTCCATCAAATGGAGAGGGGCCTTTGGTGAAACCGTCCCTGCTATGATGCCCCACAATGTCTGACCAGTTCGATGTCGTCGTGGTCGGGGCGGGGCTCGCAGGCACTACCGCCGCCATCGCCTGCGCGCGCAAGGGCCTGCAAGTCGCCCTGCTCGAGCGCGGGCAGTATCCGGGCTCGAAGAATGTCCAGGGCGGCATCCTCTACCGCCACCCGCTCGATACCATCCTGCCCAAATTCTGGGACGAGGCGCCGCTGGAACGCCAGATCGTCGAGCAGCGGGTGTGGATTACGACGAAGGACGGCCTGGTCAGCGCCGGTCACCGCCACGAGGCGGCCAACGAGCCGCCCAACGCCTGGTCCGTCCTGCGTGCCAAGTTCGACCGCTGGTATGCGCAGAAGGCCGAAGAGGCCGGCGTCGTCCTCGCCAATCAGACCACCGCGCACGATCTGCTCTGGGACGGCCCGCGCGTCGCCGGCGTCAAAACCGCTGACTCGTCCGAAGGCGACTTGCCCGCCAAGATCACCATCCTTGCGGAAGGCGTCACCTCTATCCTCGCCGAGAAGGCCGGCCTGCGCCGCGCCAACCTGACGATGGATCGGCTGGCGCTGGCCGTGAAGGAAGTCGTCACGCTGCCGGCGTCCGTCATCGAAGACCGCTTCAATGTCCGTGCGCCCTACGGCGCCACCATCGAACTCCTCGGCGAGTTCAGCAAAGGCACGCTGGGCTACGGCTTCATTTACACCAACACCGATTCGCTTTCCATCGGCTTCGGCGCCGTCCTCGCCGACCTGGTCGCCACCAACCAGAACCCGAACGATCTGCTCGAAGAGATGAAGGCGCATCCGGCGGTCGTGCCGCTGCTCGAAGACGGCGAACTCTCCGAATACTCCGCGCACAGCATCCCCGAGGGCGGCTTCAAGGAAGTCCAGAATGTTCACGGCGCCGGCGTGATGGTCGTCGGCGACTCGGCGGCGCTGGTGAATGTCTTCCACCGCGAGGGGTCCAACCTCGCCATTGAGTCCGCCCGGCTCGCCGCCGAGACCGCGGTCGAGGCCGTCGAGCGCAAGGACTTCAGCGCCGAATCGCTCGCTGCCTACCGGCGGCGGCTGTGGCAAAGTTTCGCCATCAAGGATTTGGAGAAATACAAGAGCGGGCCGGACTTTTTCCGGCGCAACCGGCAATTCCTGACGCTCTACCCGCGATTGCTCAACGACTCGGCGCGGGAACTGACCACTGTCGACGGCGCTTCCAAGCGCCAAAAGCAGGACCTCATCATCAAGCGTCTGCGGCGGGAGCGGGGGCTGCTCGGGCTGGCAAAGGACTTGTTCGGCGCCTGGCGGGCCGTCCGCTAGGCCGGCGGGAGCAGGGAACGCGGGCCGCGGCGGCGAAAATCTGCCGTTCGCGGAGCACCACTGACGGAGGAGGAGCACCGATGCGGCGATGGCTCGGCCTGAAGGGACGCGCCTGGCTGGTGACGCTCACTGCCGGCGCCCTGTTTGTCGTCTTTGCGCAGCCGCTCGTCGGCGCCACCGCTGCCGGCCCGAGTTTGCCGAGGCAACCGCGTGATACATCGGCCGTCGCCACGCTCGACGACCGCCGCATCGTCCGCCGCGTCCCAGACCAGGACCTCAACGGCAACCGCGTCCACGACCTCCTCGAACACCGCATCGCCGCCGGGACGGCCCGCACCCTCCAGCCCGTCACCAGCGACACCGGCATCCCGTACGCCGATTTGGTCGTCGGTCTCAACCACCGCCCGCAAGTCTGGGAACTGGCCGCGCTCCAGGCCGCCGGCGCGCGAATCGTGTGGTCGATGGGCAACATGGAGTACGACTTGCTGTTCGCTGTCCGCATCGGCTGGCCGCTGCCGAACGGACAGGTCCGCGATCTCGCCGGCCTCTTTGCCGTCCTGCCCGGCATCACCTGGGTCGGCGAGACCCCCGTGCCGCGGACGCATATGTTCTACGCGACGCGCCAGACACGCGTCCGCCAGGTCTGGAACACCCGGGGCTTCCTTGGGCGCACCGACCGCGCCTTGGCGGTGATGGACACCGGGATGGATGACTCCCATCCCGACATCGGCCCGAATGTCACGCGCATCACCGGCTGGCTGGATACCACGCCCGCCAATGCCGCGGCGCCGCGCGACTTCGTCGGCCACGGCACCCATGTCACCGGCGACGCGGCGGGGAATGGCTCCGTCGGCGGCACCATTGCCGCCGGCACCGGCCACATCAACATCAGCGACAGCAACCCGTTCACCGGAGACTCGCTGTTCACTTTTCTCAGTTTCTTCCCCGTCGACACGACCGGATTTGGGGGAAATGCGTCCATCACGCTCCGCCTGCGCTGGGCGAATACCGGCGGGGGGGGCACGGTGGAACTGGCGCTGTTCGCCTTTGACCCCGACGCGGGGTTCTGGGTGGTGACTGCCTCAATCATGGCCAATATGAATGCAGCGCAGCCGCTCGTCCTGAACACTTCCATACCGCCGGGACTGACAAATACAGACTTCGCCGCCGGGGCCTTCAGTTCGATCGCAGATGACACTTCGCTCTACAGTATCCAAGTCTTCACGCCGGTGACCTCCCTGGGCGACGCACAGCCCTTCAATCAGGGCATGGCGCCACAGGTCGATCTGGTCGGTGTGCGCCTTTTCGATGACAGCGGCGGCGGGAGCGGCGACGACCTCGAGGGCTTCACCTTTGTCAGCGCCCAGCGCGCGACGCTCGGCATTGTCGCGATGAACAACAGTTGGGGGTTCACATTTGGCGGCATCGGGTTCGTCGACACCTTTACCGATACGGCGGTCAACAACTTGGTCGCCAACGGCGTCGTTGTGGTCGCCGCCGCTGGAAATGAGCGGAGCGCCGGACCGACCGTCGGCAGCCCCGGCTCCGCGTCGGCCTCCATCGCCGTCGGCGCAATCAGTGAAATCGATGCTGTGACCAGTTACAGCACCGCCGGCATTGCCGGCCAGTCGAAGCCGGATCTCCTGGCGCCCGGCGGCAGCGATATCCCCATCGGCACCCAGGGCATCGGGCGATTTGTTGCCGGCGTGGACAGCAACGACGTGGACGAACTCGGCAATGTGCCGGACCGATTCGCCAATGACTACGCTTACAATTTCTTCGCCGGCACTTCGTTCTCGAGTCCCATTGTAGCCGGCGCCGCGATCCTCCTCTCGCAGGCCATTGAAGATTCCGGTACGCCCTGGGTTTGGACAGGGGCCCAAGCCCGCATCAATGCGCTGCGCGTCAAGATGTTCCTCGGAATGACGGCGACCGAAACCAACAAGCCCGCCGAAGCCGCGCCGAACCCGGCGCTCAACCGCGGCGCCGCCAGCGGCCAGCCGATTGACGCCACCCCCGCCGGCAAAGACCGCAGCGAGGGCTGGGGCCGGATGAACATCGAAGCGGCGATTGAGGCCGTCCTCGACTCCGCGAATCCGGGCGACATGGCATCCGCGACGCTGGGGCCGAACCCGTTTGATCGCAAGGCCTGGGCGCGGAACATCGCCCTGACCGGCGGCGAGCAGCGGCAGTTCATCCTCACCGTGCCCGGCGGCGGCGATTTCGATCTCTTCATTTACAACGACTCGTTCACCGACTCCGCGACCGTCAGCGGCGCTTCGGTGGGCGACCCGGTCCTCGCCGCTCGCAGCGCCACGGCCGGACTGGGCGCCGACGAGTCGATCAGTATCACCCCGGGCGCCAGCGGGACTTTCTATGTCGTCGTGAAATGGGTGTCGGGCAGCGGGACCTTTGACATCACCCTGGGGCAGACTGCGCAGCCCCCCAACGCGCCCACCATCGACCCGCCCTGTCCGCGGGACGGGGAGGCCGGTGTGTCGCTCGACTTCACCTTCACCGGCACGGACCCCAACAATCTCAATGTCCGCTACTGCGTGGATTGGGGCGACGGGGATCCCGAGGAGTGTTCCGACTTCGGCCCGTCGGGCGTCGGGCAATTGCTCTCGCACACCTACGTCACCGAGGGCGTCTTCCAGCTGTCCGCGGTGACCGAGAACTCCGACGCGGCGCGCAGCAGCGCGACCGGGTGCCAGGTCAATGTCGCGCCGCCGCCGCCCAACCCGACACCGCCCACGATCAGCCCGCCCTGTCCACGCACCGGCGACCTCGATGAAGTGCTGTCCTTCACCTTCAACAGCACCGACCCGAACGCTCTCGATGTCCGCTATTGCGTGGACTGGGATGACGGCAGCCTCGAGGAATGCACCGGGTTCGTCGGCTCTGGCGTCGACGGCGTGCTGACACACTCGTACAGCTCGCGCGGCTCCTTCCAGATCAGCGCCGTCGCGGAGAACACCGACACGCTGCGCAGCACCGCGACGATGTGCCTGGTGAACATTGCGAACGACCCGCCGGATGTGCCCGCCTTTCTCAATGACTGTCCTCAACTCGGCATCGCCGGCAGCACCTTCACGTTCGAGGTCATGAGCACCGATCCCGAAGGCGATGATGTCCGCTTCACCTTCATGTGGGACGACGGCTCGCTGGCCGAGACGACCGGCTTTGTCGCGTCGGGAGTTTCGTTGAGTTTGTCTCACCAATTCAACAACGTGGGAAACTTCAATGTCACCGTCCGCGCCGAAGATGCGCTCGGCGCGATGAGCGCGTTCTCGGCTCCGTGCGTGGCCTCCCTGATCGCCGCGCCGGGGGACTACGAGATTACGGAATTTACGATCTTGGAGGGCGGGACGCTCGGCCGGCCGTTCCGCGCGCGCGTGACGACGAAGAATACCGGCTCGGAGTCCGCCTCGTCGGAGTCCATCACCCGCATCACGCTGGCGCAAGGCGCGTATACCGGCACCCTGGTGCAAGTTACTGTGCCGCCACTGGCCGGCGGCGCCTCAAATACGCAGATTGCCGCTGCCACGATGGGCTGCCTCGACCTCGGCGACGCGACCGTCACTGCTTGCGCCGACGCCGACGATGACCTGGCGGAGTCCAGCGAGGATAACAACTGCGTCAGCAACGGTTTGACGCTCTCCTTGCGGGTATCGCAAACGCTCTCGCCGCACGGCAGCGTCCCGTCGTGCACGCCGTCCTTCCAGTGGTCGGCGGTTCCCTGTGCCACCGACTACCATGTAGTCGCCCGCGATTGCACGAATACCATCGTGGTCGATCGCTTCACCGCCGGCACGGAACTGACGCCGCCCTTCGGTCTGCTACACAACTTCGGTGACTTCACCTGGACCGTCATCCCGCGCAAGGGCGGCGTCGAAGGCGCGCCGTCCGAAGTGACGCCGTTCCGCACCTTCGCGCCCGCCGGCGACTCCAACGGCGACGGCGTCATCCAAGCGCGCGATGCCATCCTGACGCTGCAACTCGTCAACCAGAGTCTTTACAACGCCCTCGCCGACAGCGACTGCAACGGCCTCCTCGAGGCCTTCGACGCCCAATTGAGCCTGCAACGCTCCGCGGGCCTGACGCCGGTCATCTGCTCCACCGCGCCCGCCGGCCTGGCGACGGTCAGTGTCTCCTCGCTGGCGATCGACCCGAGCGCGCGCAGCGTCAAAGTGCCCGTCCGCTTGAGCACGACGGCGTCAATTGTCGCCGGGCAATTGGTGCTCGAATACGAGGGCCGCGTCCTGGCCAACCCGCGCATCAACGCCGGCGCCCTCGGCGCCAACTTCATCCGCTCGGTGCGGGTCGAAGGCACGCGCCTGCGCATCGCCTTCGCCGGCACCGCGCAGACCAGCGGGGACGGCGCGCTGATCGAGGTGACCTTCGACATCGTCGGTTCGCCGCGCATCTGGCGCAGCACACAGGTCCGTTTGTCGCGCACGGTCCTGCATACGCTCAACGGCGTGCGCCTGAATGTGACCGAACGCAGCGGCACCATCACCGTGAAGTAGGGGGGCGCGTCCCGCCCCATGGCGCTGTTGGAACTCGACAAAGTCACCGTCCAGTTCGGCGGACTGGTGGCCGTCAACGCCCTTGACCTGTCGCTCAATGAGGGCGAGCTGGTCGGCATGATCGGGCCCAACGGCGCCGGCAAAACCACGGTCTTCAACCTCATCACCGGCGTTTACCGGCCCACTTCCGGGCGTCTCGAGTTCAACGGCCACAGTCTCGCCGGCGTGCTGACCAGCCGCATCGTCTCGCGCGGCGTCGCCCGCACCTACCAGAACATCCGCCTGTTCCCCGAACTGTCGGTCGAAGAGAATGTCCTCACCGCCGCCGGCCACGCGCAGCGTTACTGGCTCGCCGACGCGCTGGTGCGGTCGGGGCGCTTCGCCCGCGGCGAGGCCGCAGCGCGCCAACGGACCTGGGAATTGCTCGACCGCTTCGAACTCCGCCGCTGGGCCGACGCAAAGGCCGGCAGTCTGCCGTACGGCATCCAGCGCCGCGTCGAACTGGCGCGGGCGCTCGCCACCAGGCCGAAGGTGCTGCTCCTCGACGAGCCCACCGCCGGCATGAACCCGCAGGAGACTTCCGCCGTCACGCAACTGGTGCTCAAGGTGCGCCAGGAGTTCGGCCTCACCATCCTGCTCATCGAGCACGATATGCGCGTCGTGATGGGCATCTGCGAGCGCGTCGTCGCGCTCGACCACGGCACCAAGATCGCCGAGGGCATCCCCGACGATATTCAGAAGAACCCCGCAGTCCTCGAGGCCTACCTCGGTGAGCCGGCGCAAGTCCATTAGCGCGCGCCCCGGCGCGGGCGGGTAGGGGACGCTCGTGGCGCCGCTACTCGCCGTCGAAGACCTGCATGTCAGTTACAACGGCATCCGGGCGTTGCAGGGCATCAGTCTCACCGTCGAGCCGGGCGAGATTGTCACACTCATCGGCGCCAACGGCGCCGGGAAGTCCACGACCCTCAACGCCCTGGTCGGTCTCGTGCGCGCCGCGCAGGGCCGCGTCGTGCTGGACGGCGAAGACATCACGCGCTGCAAGCCCCACCAGGTGGTCAAGCGCGGCGTGGTGCAAGTGCCCGAAGGGCGGCGCGTCTTCGCCTGGATGTCAGTGCGCGAGAATCTCGAACTCGGCGCCTTCCTGCGCCCGAAGTCGCCGGAAGTGCAGAAGGACTTGGACTATGTCTTCCAACTCTTTCCCGTCCTCGCCGAGCGCCGCGGCCAGTCGGCGGGCACGCTCTCCGGCGGCGAACAGCAGATGCTCGCCATCGGCCGCGGCCTGATGGCGCGCCCCCGCCTGCTCCTGCTCGATGAGCCCTCGCTCGGCCTCGCCCCGCAACTGGTCAAGCGCATCTTCACCACCATCCGCGACATCAACGCCCAGGGCGTCACCATCCTGCTCGTCGAGCAGAACGCCCATATGGCGCTCAATGTCGCGGCGCGGGCGTATGTCCTCGAGACCGGCCGCATCGTGCTCGCCGACACCGCCGCCGCCTGCGCGCAGAACCCGATGGTGCGCGAGGCCTACCTGGGCGACTGACCCCGGCAGGACGCCCGCCGCCGGCGTGGAATCGCCGCCGCGGAGGGCTGGCGGTGCTGTATCTCTCGCGGGCTCAAGTGCTGGCGTGCATCCTCGCGGTCCTGGCGCTGCTCGGCGGCGTCGCGGTCGTGTGCTATCAGCGGGGCTTCCGCGCCGCGCCGCAATTCTTCACCGAGTCGCCCCTCGCCGCCGCCCCAACCGAAGTGGTGGTCCATGTCGCGGGCGCGGTCAAGCAGCCCGGTGTCTATCACTTGCCCAACGGCGCCCGCGTCTTTGAGGCCGTCACCGCGGCGGGCGGGTCGCTGCCTGGCGCCGAACCGGACGCCCTCAACCTCGCCGCCACTCTCCTCGACGGCCAGCGGCTGTTCATTCCGGCACGCACCGCGCTCGCTCCCAGTAAGACCGCCGCCCCCGCGCGCGCCGCACGGAGCGATGCCCGCCTCTCGCTCAACAGCGCCTCCACTGCAGACCTCGAGACCCTGCCTGGCGTCGGCCCGGCGCTGGCTGGCCGCATCATTGCCCAGCGCGCGCAGCTGCGTGCGCAAGGACAAGTCGGCTTCACAGAAGTGAACCAATTGCTGCTGGTGCCCGGCATTGGTCCCAAGATTTTCGAGGCGCTGCGGCCCCTCGTCCGACTGTAGTGGCGCGCCCATCTCGCATGACCTGGGCGGAGGAGATTGCGGGCCGCCCGCTGGTCGTCCTCACCGTGCTGTACGCCGCCGGCATCGCCACCGGCGGCGCCACTGCGATCGGCTCCGCTTGGCTGTTCGCTGCCAACGCCGTGGCGCTGCTGGCGGTCGCGGTTTCGGCCGCGCGCCTCGGACAGCGGCTGCCAATCGCCGGCCTGGCGGCGCTGGCGCTGGGGGTTCTTGCCTTCACGCTGTTTCGCAAGCCGGAAGCCACCGACTTGGCGCGCTTCGTCGGCCAGGGCGTGTGGGTGGAAGGCACGGTGATCGAAGACGACGCCTATCCCGAGGGCGTGCACTTCTTCCGGGTGGTCACGCAGCGTGCGCGGCTTGGCGCCGACTGGCAGCCCGCGCGCGGCGCCGTGCAGGTGCAGACCAATCTGCCACTCGGCGTCCGCGTCGGCGACGCGGTGCAAGTGTGGGGCGAACTCGACCTCCCGCCCCAGGCGGGCAACCCCGGGCAGGCGTCACTACGCCGCCGGCTGACGCTGCGCGGCATGGACGCGGTCATACGCGTCGCCGTTCCGGAAGTAGTGCGCGTGCTCCCGCGCGGCGCCGGCGGGTCGCTGGTCGGATGGCGCGCCGCACTGCACGAGCGCCTGATCGCGGACCTGACGCGCGTCTTCCCGCAGCCCTACCCCGAGCAGACTGCGCAACTCACCGCGGGCCTGGTTTTCGGCGCGCAGGCCAGTCCGGTGCCCGATTCGGTCATCCGCCTCTTTCGCGACACCGGCTTGCTGCACTTGCTCGTCGCCTCCGGCCAGCAGGTGACGCTGCTGCTCGGCTTTGTCTTTGGCATCGGGCATGTCCTCACGCGCCGACGCACCGGTCCCTGGACTGCCGTGCTGTTAGTGCTCGGTCTCGGCGTCGTCGGGTGGTACGCGATGCTGGCCGCCGGCGGCGCTTCGATCATCCGCGCGGTGGTCCTCGGCGGCGTCGCCGCCTGCGGCGTCTGGTTGCAACGCACCCGGGCCGGTGACCGGACGCTGCTCCAGGTTGACCGCGTGACCCTGCTGGCGCTGGCCGGGCTGGTGGTGCTGTTGATCGACCCGGCGGCGCTCTTCCGGCCGGGGCCGCAGATGTCGTTTGCGGCGGTCGGCGGCCTCATTCTGGTCGCCCCGCCGGTCGCCAAGGCGCTCGGGTTCTTGCCCCGCCCGGTGGCGTTCTGGCTGGCGGCGCCGATCGCCGCGGAACTGGCCATCACGCCGTTGCTGGCATCGCACTACCGGTTGGTGCCGGTGCTGGGCGCGATATCGAATCTGCCGGCGGCAATCTTGATTGCACTCATTCTGCCACTCGGGTTGCTCATCGCGTTGACCGCGGGAGTGCTGCCCGGTGTCGCACATCTGTTGGCGATCGTGTGCGCGCAATTGATCGAATGGTTGCTGGCAGACGCGCGGGCCTGCGCGTCACTGCCGTGGGCGCGTGTGTGGACGCCGGGATGGACGCTGACCGACTCGTTCGTGTTCTATGTCGCGCTCGCCGGGTTCGCGTGGGGGTGTACGCGCGTGGCGCGCTGGTTGACAGCTGCTCAACCCGTTGCTACGCTAGCCCCTGATACTGCGACCCATGTCGCGCATAACACGATATGACGCACGCGACGCGCAGGCTGCGTCGCACAATGCCGCACTGACGGAAGGACGGGTGGCGAGTCGGCGGTCCGAGACCCGCCCCCGCGCCGCGCGCCGGTCCCGGCGCCGCGCCGGCGCCCACACCCACTGACAATGCCCAAGTTCTTCCTCACCACCGCCATCTATTACATCAATGCCCGCCCTCATGTCGGGTCGGCCAGTGAAGCCATCGTCGCGGATGTCATTGCCCGCTACCGTCGCCTGATCGGCGACGCCGTGTACTTCTCCACCGGCACCGACGAGCACGCCCTCAAAGTCGTTCAAGCCGCCGAGCAGCAGGGCCTGTCCCCCCACGACTATGTAGCCAAAATGGCCGCCGAATGGCGGGACATCTGGGACCGCCTCGGGGTCAGTTACGACCGCTTCATCCAGACCTCGGAACCGGCCCACCACCAGGCCGTGACGGCCATATTCCGCCGCCTGCACGCCCATGGCGACCTGTATTGGGACAGCTACGAAGGGTGGTACTGCACCGGCTGCGAGAGTTACCTGACCGAGGCCGACCTCGATATGTCCGCCGACCCGCCGCGCTGCCCGATTCACGGGCCGGTGCAGCGGGTGAAGGAAGACGCGTATTTCTTCCGCACCTCGGCGTACGCGCAGCGCATCCTCGACCACATCGCCGCGCACCCCGAGTTCATCCAGCCCGACTTCCGCCGCAACGAGGTCGTCGCCTTCATCGAGCGCGGCCTGCGCGACACCTGCATCACCCGCAAGGGCGCCTGGGGCGTGCCGGTGCCGCCGGAACTCCCCAACGCCGCCGGCAATGTCATCTATGTCTGGTTCGACGCGCTCATCGACTACCTGACCGTCGTCGGTTACGCGCAGGACGACACGCTGTTCGCGCGCCAGTGGCCGCCCGACTTGCAACTCGTCGGCAAGGACATCCTGCCGCGTTTCCACGCTTCGATCTGGCCGGCGATGCTGCTCGCTGCGGAACTGCCGCTCCCGCGCACCATCTTCGGTCACGGCTTCTGGCAGATGGGCGGCGAGAAGATTTCCAAATCGAAGGGCAACCTGATCGGCCCAATTGAAGTGGCCGACGACCTGGCGACGCGCACCGGCTGCCGCTTCGAGCTCGCCGTCGATGCGCTGCGGTACTTCCTCTGCCGCGAAGTGCCCTATGGCAACGACGGTGACTTCACCATCGAGGCACTCGACGCGCGCTACCTGGCCGACCTGGGCAATGACCTCGGCAATCTGCTCTCCCGCGTCGTGGCGATGACGCAGAAATATCGCGATGGCCGTGTCCCGCCCCCCGCCGCCGGCGGCATCGCCGAGACGGCCGCCAAGACCGCTTCCGCCTACCGGGCCGCGATGGATCGCCTCGCCTTTGACGAGGCGCTGCGGGCCGTCTGGGACTACCTGCGGGCACTCAATCGCTTTGTGGACGAACGGGCGCCCTGGGCGCTGCACAAACAGGGCGACACCGCCGCGCTCGACGCGGCGCTTGGGACGCTTTGGGAAGGCATTCGCATCGCCGCCTGCCTGATTCAGCCGGTGATGCCCCACACCGCGCAGCACCTGGCGCGGCAACTCGGCTGGGACGCCGAGTGGACTTGGCCGCGCGCCCAATGGGGCGCGGCGGCCGCGGGCGCTCGGGTGAATCCGGGCGCGGTGCTCTTTCCTCGTATCGAGAGCGCCCACTCGCCCGTCCCCGTGACGGCGGGCTGACAGGGAAGGAGCGCATGGACCCGATCAGCATTGACGACTTCCGGCGGCTGGACTTGCGCATCGCGCGCGTCCTCGCCGCCGAGCGGGTAGAGGGCACCGACAGATTGATCAAACTGACGCTCGATCCCGGTCGCGGCGAACCGCCGCGCACGGTCGTCGCCGGCATCGCGCAGGTCTACACACCAGAGGACTTGGTCGGCAAACAAGTGGCGTTGCTATCCAATCTGCAACCCATCACGATGCGAGGCGTCCGCTCCGAAGGGATGGTTCTGGCCAGTGGCACCGATACGGATCTGGCACTCTTGGTTCCAGAACGCCCGCGGACTCCGGGCGACAGCATCAAATGATCCTCGCACGCACGGAGGGGAGGTGATTTCCTCGTGCCGATGAAGAAACGGACCGCAGCCAAGCGGACTACGCGCAAGACTGCCGCGCGAAAGACCACCGCTCGGCGGCGGACCGCCACCCGGCGCACCGCGACCAAACGCACCACCACGCGTCGCGCGGCCCCGAAACGGCGGACAGCCACCAAGCGGGCCCGGCGCTAAGCCGAACCCCCGCTCCCAGACGCAGGCGGTTGCTGTTGCCCCGGCCGGCCTGCCCCGCGTGCGATCACACAGGTGAGCGCGCGGACGGACCAGACTGACCCGGTGGGCGCCCGATCTTCTCGGGCGCCCACCGCGTTTTGGCCTAACCTTTCGCTTCGCCGTGCGCGGCGCGGAACAATGCCCAAATCACCCCGCCCACCAAGCACAGCCACGGCCACAGCCAGCCGCCCAGCAGGTACGGCGTGTCGTTGGGAGAGTCGGACACGAGGGCAGTCAGCGTCGTGCGCGCGCCGAGCTCGGCCCGCGCCGCGACGCGCCCGCGCGGGTCGGCGATGAGGGAGACGCCCCCCGACGCCGAGCGCAGCACCCAGCAGCCGGTCTCCACCGCGCGCGCCAGCGCGATGCGGGCGTGCTGCTCGGGGCCGGCGGTGAAGCCGAGCCAGGCGTCGTTCGTCTGTACGACGAGCACGCGCGCCCCGTCGCGCCGCAGCGCCCGCGTCGCCTCCGGGAAGGTGGACTCGAAGCACACCGCGGCGCCGACGCGCGTTCCGCAAGCATCGAGCGCGTGCCAGCGCCGCCCCGCCGGCGCGTCGTCCGACCGGATGGTGTAGCGCCCGGCGATCAACGGGCGCAGCCCGAACGGGATGTACTCACCGAACGGCACCAGTCGCACCTTGTCGGAAATCTCCGTCATTGCGCCGTCGGGCGTCACGATGGTGGTGCTGTTGTAGTCGCCGTCGGCGGTCGGGCGCGGCGTGTTGACGGCGATGCACGCTTTCACCGCCCGCGCCAGTGCCGCGACGCGCGCCGCGATCTCCGGGGTTTGCAGTGGACGGTCGAAGGCCGACTCCGGCCACACAATCAACTGCGCGCCGTTGGCGCGGCGCGTTAGGTCGCTCAACACCGCCAGCCATTGCGCCTCGACGGCGGGGTCATAGGTGGCGTTGACCGCCGACGGCGGCAAGTCGACTTCCACCGAGGGCTGCACGACTGCGACAGTCAGTTCGCGTTTCCCAATGCCATAGAGCAGGCTGTGCAAGTGCGCACCGAACACTGCGACCGCCACCGCCGCAACCACGATGGCGCCGCGCCGCCGCGGCCCGCGCATCAGCACGAGCAATCCGCCCGCTCCCAGCACCATCAGCCCGCTCAAGCCCGGCACGCCAG
Source organism: uncultured bacterium (assembly GCA_964400165.1). GTDB lineage: Bacteria > Armatimonadota > Hebobacteria > CAYNSX01 > CAYNSX01 > CAYNSX01. The sequence continues at coordinate 23,868 of CAYNSX010000019.1, read as the reverse complement.
CCCAGCGCACCACCTGGAAGGCGGGCAGCAGTGGCGACTGCGTCTCGCCGAGCAGCACCCACGGGACGCCATACGCGCCAACCGACCGCAATTGCTCTGCCGCCGTCCACGCCGCCGCCGGCGCCAGCAGCGCGCTCCAGCCCGTGCCGCGGCTCAATCCGCGCGCCAGCAGCGCCGCCGCCATCAGCCCCGCGCCCTCGACGACGGACAGCCCGACCCATACCGACACGCCAAAGCGGTCGAGCCAGTGCATCGTCCCCGCCACCGCCACCGCGCCGCCCAGCCACGACCCCACAAGGACGGCGCCCCGCCGCCCCCGAAACAACACCAGGAGCCACGGCATCGGCGCCGCCCACCCCAGCCAGGCGCAGTCCCACGGAGGTTCGGCCAGCACGATGAGCACGCCCGTCAGCAGACACGCTGCCACCACCAGCGCGCCCGGCAGAGCGGCGCGCGGCGTCGCGTGCATCGCAGTGGCCGCAGTTCTCATGATGGCGGGGTGTGCGCGGGTGCCCGGCGGAGGGGGCGGGCCTGTCCCGCTGCGCCAGCTTATAGCAAAGTGGACGGTGCAGGGCGCCATCAACTCCTCATTTTTCTATTTCCTGGCCATCGACACCGACGACGACCCTAACAGCGGCCCGGTGCCCGTCCTCGTCGACCCAGTCGGCGCCACTAACGGCTGGGGCGTCATCGACACCACCGGCGACCCGCCACCCGTCTATGTGGAGATGAACTCGGGGACGGTGTTCTTTTTCGTGAACGGCGTCTTCGTCGGCGTGCCCTTCGAAGCCCGTATCGAGACCGGCAATACCATCGTCATCGTCCTCGACCTCGACCAGGTGACCGCCACCGCCCACAACCTCGACCTCAACATCATCCTGGCGCAGACGCTCCTGCCGCCCTCCGACCCGACCGAACCGCGCGAAATCGACGCCCTCGACACCTACATCACCATCCCGATCGATCAGGCCGGCTTCTTCAGCGGCACGGCTAACCTCGGCACCGCCACGCTGCCCGATGTCACGCTCGTCAGTTGGGATGTCGAAGTGCGACTGCAATAGCCGAAGGAGCGGGGGAGGATCGTGCGAGCACGCTGGGGTTTGATAGCGTTAGTTGCGACTGCACTCCTTCTGCTTGTGTCAATCCCGGTCATGGTTCGTGTGGCTCGTCGCCGGGCGTGGCAGCTGGAAGCACAACGCCGCGAAAACCTGCTGACCGCGCAACAGATTGCAACAGACTTCCTCAAGAAGGTGCGGCCCGACCTGCCCACAGAGTTCCGCGGATCGCGGGTGGTAAGGGAAGGCGCCGGTCACCTGACCGGCGCGCTCACCTTCTCGGTGACCAAGGATTGCGACATCACCGTACGGCCCGAGTCCGGCGTCGTCATTGCGTTCTGGGACCGGGCTGCGGGTCGTGCGTTGGTCAGTTTGAAGCCGACGGCCTCGCTGATCACGCAGGCGCAGGCGTATTCAGCTGCGATGCAATTTGTAGACTCACAATGGGGCCGCATTCCTCCCCTTCGGTTTGACATCACCGAGCTGGGACAGTGGGCGAGTTACGTAGGATGGCTTATTTGGGGGCGCCGAGTACACCAGGGCATCCCATTCCTTAATGATTTGGCGTTTGCCAATGTCGACCCGATTACTGGAAAGGTCTACTTGTGGACCTATCGGATTGCCCCATATACCCCGGAGGTCACTGTTCCTGCCGTCTCTCTGCCGACTGCTCGCGCCAGCGCGCTGGCTTTCCTGCAGCAGTGGCCAGGCACACCGGAGGGAGCACATTGGATTGAGCGCGCCAGCGCGGATACGCGATTCGGATTGGGCCCAGGGCTGTGCTATGTGACTCAGAACAGCGAAACTGGCGAAGTCACTCCGCCCCGGCTTGGGTGGCTGTTCTGGTTTGAAACGGACCGCCCGCAACATCCTACCCCAGGCGACCCGACTTCTGATCATCCCATGTATGTCGAGTTGTTCGTGGATGGTTTCGCCGGGGCCGTTGAGCTTCAGTTAGTTTCGAACTGAATTGCGCAGGGCCCACCCTCTCCAGAAACACATCGGGCCGGCACGCAACGCGCACCGGCCCGTTCGGAATCGAACGACCGAATCAGTCGTTAGTTGGGCTTGCCCTTTCCCTTGCCGGGGCCGCCCCCTTGCGGTTTGCCGGAACCTGCGCCTTGCGGCTTGCCTTTGCCCGCGGGTTTCCCCTTGGCCTTGCCGAACTTCTGCTTCGGCGGCGGCGCGGTCCGGGCTTGTTGGACGGTCACGCCGAAGTGCTTGCTCGTCACTGTCCACGACGCCTCGCGCTCGCGCGACTTGAGCACGACACCGAAGGTGTGCCCGGTCCGCTGACTCAAATTCAGCCCGAGCAGGAAGTGCGCGAAGGAATACCCGCTGGTTCGGTAGGAGTGGACGGTCGCCGGCGGCATGCCGTAGCAATGGCCGAGCACCGAGTCGCCGAAACTGATGGCGATGGCGTGGTCCTGCTTCTTCGCCCAGACGCGTTGCTGATTGAACAGGCCCGGATGGACGCCGAGCCGGTGCGCTACCTGGCCCCAGCCGATGCCGCGCGAGTATTCGCGCTCGCAATACGCAATCGAGCGGCCGGAATTGAGACTGACCCCCAGCAGGACCGCCGTGTTGTCGAAGCCGTACCGCGGATAGAGCGGCACGACCACCGCGACCGGCACATCAAAGAACGCCGCCAGCAGCCCCACCGCCAGGGCGGTCTCCAGTTGGTGGTCTTGCGGCGTGACCACCACCGCGGCCGCGACGCGCACATCCGCACGCGCCGGCGCCATGACGCCCGACGCCAGCACTGCGGTCAGCACCACTCCACACAACAATCGGTGACGCGTCATATCAGCACCTCCACGATACGGTCATTTGTGCCCCTATAGATTCTACCGGGCGCCGAAAGGTTTCAGCGGCGCTCCTTGCGTGGAATCGGAAACCGCACTTGTTTTCGTGCCCGTTCCGCCTCGCGGCGCGCTTCTTTCTTCGCAATTGCCTGGCGTTTGTCGAATTCTCGCTTCCCGCGGCCGATCCCAATTTCCACTTTAGCGAACCCGTGCTGCAATACCAGCCGCAACGGCACCAGCGCCATTCCCTTCTGTTGCGTCTGCGCGTGCAAGTAATGGATTTCTTTCCGTTGCAGGAGCAGTTTCCGCTTGCGAATCGGGTCGTAATTCCGCAACCCGGCGCTCTCGTACGGGGGGATGTGCAGGGCGAAGAGCCAGGCCTCGCCCCCCTCGATCTTGGCAAAGGCCTCGTTGAGACTGAAGCGGCCGGCCCGCAATTGCTTGATTTCCGGCCCGGAAAGGACGATTCCGGCCAGAAAAGTCTCCGAAATCTCATATTCGTACCGGGCCTTGCGATTGACCCCGATTACGCTTGCCAACCAAGCGCTCCCTTAACAGGTACAATGTGCTTCCTCAAAGTATCCACCGCAGATGGAACAACGCAAGTGGAGCGACGAGGATGGAGGGGAAGCAATGACAGGAACTCGTCAGTCTCGTGTTACACGACGGCCGCGGCTGCGCTTGCGCCGCGTGACCGGTCTCTTCACCCTGGCGCTCGCCTGCGCCCTGGGCGGCATGCTCGTCGCCACGCACGCCGCTGACAGCAAGGTGACGCTGCGCGTCCCCGCCGGCTCGAAAGTGAGCGGGACGGTGCGCGTCAGCGCCGACATCAAGACCGATCTCCCGATTGCGTATGTCGTCTTTCGCGTCAACGGCGAGGGCTGGGCGTCCACGAACCGCAAGCCGTTCGTGATCGACCTCGACACGACGCTGTTCCCCAACGGTGTGATTGAAGTCATCGCGGAAGCGCACACGCGCGGCGCGCTCATCGGCCGCTCGGCGGCGCTGACGCTGACCGTCGCCAATGACGCCGCGTCGCAGCCGAGCAAGGCCGTCGGCGAGCAGGGCGCGGCCCCGAAGGCGCCTGAACCGACCACGCCCGCGGCGCTGCCTCCGGCGCGCCCGGTGCGTCCGGCGGAAGAGCCGGCCCCGGTCGTCGCGCAGGGCAGTCTGCCCGGCGCGGTGGCGGGCACGGACTCCGTGACCCCGGTAACTGAAGGCAGCGGCGCACGAACGAGCACCGCCGCGAACGGCGCCGCGCCCACCAGCGCCGCGCCGGCCGTCTCCGGCCGCGGGGTGCCGGTGACGCTGACCGCGGAAACGACTTCGGCCCGCGCGGCCGCCGTCGTTGGTGAGGCGCCGCGCGCTGTCGATGGGCAGGGCGCCCCGGCGATTTTCGTCAACGGCGAGTCGCTGGCGCTGCCGCTGCTGCAAGACCTGCGCTATCACCTGATGTATGTCGCCTTTCGTCCGCTGATGGAACACCTCGGCGCCCGCGTCGGCTGGGAACACCAGACCAAGCACGCCTGGGCCGACTGGAACGACCGGCGCATCATCGCCGGCATCGGACAGCGGATGGTGAAGATTGACGGACAGTCGTATGCGATCGGCACACGGCCCGTCCTCTTGCAGGACGGGCGCACGCTCATTCCGCTGCGGGCCTACGGCGCTGCCGTCGGGCTGACGGTGCAGTGGGACGCCCAGCGCCGCGAGGCGTATGTGGTCGCGCCCGGCGCCGCCACCCCGCACGCGGAAATTCTCCCTTCCCCTCACTAACGCGACATCGCCTGCTGACCCTCCCCCGAACGCGCCCCTCTCTCAACGAGGGGCGCGTCGTTGTGTGCCCTCCGCAGTCCCCCTCGTAAATGTGGACGGGTAAGGCCGTCCTCACCCCCTGACCCCCTCTCCCGAATTGGGAGAGGGGGGAACCAACGGAGGAACTCCACTTCAGTTCCCTCTCCCAGTTCGGGAGAGGGTGCCCCGAGCGAACGCGAGGGGCGGGTGAGGACGGTGTAACACATCCAACCGGGAGGAAACAAGGAAGCGAGGAAACAGGGTTTATCGAAGTGCACGGCGTAGACGCGCAGTCCCTCTCCCCATCGGGAGAGGGTGCCCCGAGCGAACGCGAGGGGCGGGTGAGGGCGACCCGTCCCCCCTCCCCGTAAACGGGGAGGGGCAGGGGGTGGGGTTGCTTTGGGCGCGTCGTTGTGTGGGGGTCTTCCCTCACCCCCCATTCCCCCTCTCCGACGAGCGGAAGGGGGCGACCGAATTAGAAGTCTCTCCCCTCTCCATTCATGGGGAGGGGCTGGGGGAG
>CAYNSX010000019.1:12632-18684 GCA_964400165.1 uncultured bacterium | reverse complement strand
GCCCCCCTCTCCCGCACTGGGAGAGGGGGAACCAACGGAGGATCTCCACATCGGTTCCCTCTCCCTTACGAGGGAGGGCTTGCCCTACGAAGCTCCGTCGTGCAGAGCGAAGTTGGATGGCCGAAGGCCGGGCTTGCCCTACGAAGCTCCGTCGTGCAGAGCGAAGTAGGGTGAGGACGGTTCCGCGACGCGATGAGTGAAGTAGGGGCCGTCGCAAGCGTGGTGGGACGATTCATTTTGGTGCGATTCATGAATCGCCCCGACAAACTGACAGCCCGATGTCCAGCATCAATGGCGCCCAGAATGCTCAACAGGAACACCGCGACGCGCGATGAAGTTAGGGAGGCGTGTCCACCCTCTACTCGACCGCCTGGCTCATTCATTTCGCCGGCATCCTCACCTGGCTGGGGCCGACGACGGCGGCCTGGGTGCTCGTCCGCGGGGCGGTGCGCAGCGGCGATGACCGCATCCTCCTCTGGGTGCGCCACGCCGCCCGGTCGCTCTATCGCCTGGAGCACATCGGACTGACGCTGCTCCTCATCGGCGGGGTCGGTCTGTTGTATGCGAAAGACTGGCTGCCGATGAGCGAGCCCTGGTTCCACATCAAACTGACGGTGTTCGTGCTGGTGGTCGTGCCGATGGAACTCGTGCACTTCCGCAACCTGGCGAAAGTGAACCGGGCGCTGCGTGCGGCGGGCGACGCGATGACCGACGACCTGCGGCAGAAGATCGGGGCCGAGGACCGCTTCATCGCGCGGGTCTTCTGGCTGTCGACGGCGGCCATCGCCGCCATCATCCTCCTGGCCGTCTTCAAGCCCGCGTTCGGCGCGTAACGCCTAGGGCCGCGCGGGCGCTGCCGGTTCCGCAAACTCCTCCTGCGACCGGTGCAGGAACCAGGTCACCATCCCGCCCGCCCAGGTGACATAGAGCAGCATCGCGGCGCCGAAGACCGGCTCTGCCGCCTGCGGGGAGAACGCGGCCAGTGTCGCCGATGCGAGCACGGTCACCGTCCACACCGCCGCCGCCCACCAGACGAACGACCGCGGCAGCGTTTTCGAGTTCACCATTCCTGGCAGCAGGAGCAGGCCGACGATGCCGTAGGCGCTGTTGGCGAACCCGCCCGTCAGCGCCACCGCGATGCGGTCCCACAGTTCGAAGTCGTTGAGCAATTGCTGGCTCGCCAGGACATCGGTGGCGAAGCGGTGCGCGTATTCCGGCAGCACCGTCATCATCACCAGGTCGCCGAGCAGGTCGGTCAGCACGCCGATCGTGGCGATGACGATGACCAGCGTCGCCAGCCACCCCGACAGCCGCCGGAAGGTGTCGACCATTACCAGGAACACCGCGAGGAGCGACAGCGTCGCGCACATCCAGACGCCCCAGCCGACCACCCAGCCCGTCGTGGCGCCGCTGATGTAGGTCATGCGCACCGCGGTGTCGCCGCCGAGCGGCGTGCCCGGTCGCAGCACTGTCACCATCACGCCCATGGCCACGAGATTGATGACGCACGATATGCCGACCACCAGCGCCGCGAGGCGCGGGTCGAGCGCCGGCCGTTCATGCAGCATGAGTGGATTCCACAGGCGGGAGTCCTGAACTGTGATGCGAGTGAGCCCGGAGTGCGTAGCAGGAACTCATCCCCATCGTCCAGACAATGTACAGGCCCAACGCGACTCCAAAGGCCGCCTCGACCACGGGGGGGCTACCCAGCATTGCCACCGACGCGAGCAAGACGGCTAACCACACCGCCACAGAACACCAAATGAAGCGGACAGGCAGCCATTTCTCGGTAAGCATCCCAGGGATCAGAAGCAAGCCAGAGATCCCATAAGCCGTGTTGGCCGCTGCGCCGGTGAGCGCGACACCAACTCGATCCCAGAGGGCGAAATCACTCACAAGGTGTCCGGCGCTGGCGGGCGCACTTGCGAAACGATCTGCCAAAGACGACAAGATGCTCATATGCACCACATCGCCCATTAGATCACAAGCAACGCCCATGCTCACAAAGGCGATGACGAACATCACGAGCCAACGCGGAATGTTTCGGAAAGAATCAGTCAGGACCAAGAAGACGCCCACGAGCGACAACCCCGCGGCCATCCACGCCACCCAGCCGATCATCCACACTGTCGGATTCCGCGCGATGTATTGCATTCGCGCTGGGTAGTCTCCCCCCAGCATGAGCCCATTTCGCAGATAGACCTCGGTCATCAGAACGGCGACTGTGGCAATTGTGCCGGACGCCGCCATGATGACCGCGGCGACGCGCGGGTCGAGCGCCGGTCGTTCATGCAGCATCAGACTCCACCTCTCACTTCCCTCCCTGCGCGCGGGGAGGGGTAGGGGTGGGGTGGTTGTTCGTGCAGAACCACAGCGAGGAAACGAGGAAGCAAGGATTCTGTTCAACCTGGCCTTGTTTCCTCATTTCCTTGTTTCCTTGCTCTTGATTACTCCCCGCTTCGGGCACAAGTTCTCCAATTTACACTGCGCGCACTTCGGCTTTCGTGCCTGGCAAGTGTACCGCCCGTGGAGCAGGAGCGCGTCCCCAATCCAGACCCAGTCCCGGGCGGGGAACAGGCGCAGCAGGTCGGCCTCGGTCTTGTTCGGGTCGGTGCGGCGCACCAGGTCGAGACCGTTGGCGACCCGGTGGACATGCACATCCACGATGATGCCCTCGGCCCGGCGGAACCAGTTGGCCAGGACGACATTCGCCGTCTTGCGGGCGACGCCCGGCAATGTGAGGAGCGCCGCCATCGTGCCCGGCACCCGGCCGCCGTGCCCGGCGAGCAGCGCCTGGGCGCAGCCGCGGATCGCCGCCGCCTTGCGCCGGAAGAAGCCGGTCGGCCGCACCATCACTTCAAGGAGCGCCGGGTCGGCGGCGGCGAGCGCCTGCGGGGTCGGGTATTCGCGGAACAGCGTCTGCGTCACCTGGTTCACGCGGGCGTCGGTGCACTGCGCGGAAAGGATGGTGGCAATGAGCAGTTCGAACGCGTTGCGGTGCACGAGTTCGGTCCGTGGGGTCAGGTCGCCCTTGTTTCCGCCCCTCTCCGTAGACGGAGAGGGGTTGGGGGTGAGGTTGGCATTCAGCCGCCGGGTGACTTCAGCCGCGCGTTCCGAGCGTTGCATGGGGGCATTGTAAAGGGCGCGGCGAGCGGCGCTACGGTTTCACCGCCTGCGTGCGCAGCGAGACCAGGTAGTTGGCGATGGTGTCGATCTCGGCGTCGGTCAGCAGCGGGAAGGGCGGCATCTGCGTGTCGGGCGTGTCCTTCTTGGCGTTGCGGATGTGCCCTTTGATGTAGGCGAGGCTGCGGCGCAGCCCGACGCCCTGCAGGTCCGGCCCCACCGGGCTGGGCCCGCCGGTCGTCGTGTGGCAGGCCAGGCAGCCGTTCGCCCGCATCAGCGCTTTCGCCTGTTCGGCGGCGCCGACAGACACCGCCGGTGCCCCGCCGCCCGACAGCCGCGCCAAATAGGAGCGGATGGCGTCGCCGTCCGCTTGCCAGACCTCGCGCGTCGCCGCCCGCGTGTCGCCCAGCGCCGCGCCGGGCGTGCGGAAGTGCGCCAGTTGCCACTGCGCATCGTGCGTCGGCGTCCCCTGTGCCAAATCCGGCCCGGCCGTGCCGCCGATGCCGCCGAACGCATGGCATTGCAAGCAGTCAAGTTGCCTCACCAGGCGCTTCCCGCGCTGCTCGATGTCGGTCAGAGAGTGCGTCGCCGGCGCAGCATCCACCGCGCCCGGATGCTCGACGCGCGAACCGAGATAGGTCAGACCGCCAACGACGAGGAACACCGCCGGCGCCGCGACCGCGGCAAAGGGTCGCTTCCGCAGCCGCCGCTCCGGGTTGCGGTCAAGGAACGGCAGCAGCACCAGGAACCCGACAAATAGCCCCGGCAGGATGACGGACACGAACGGCTGCCAGAATCCCTGCGCGAATTGCAGCATCCAGAAGATGCTCAACAAGAACCACGGCGGGCGCGGCGTGTAGGCGATGCTCGAGGGGTCGGCGATCGCTTCGAGCGGGGCGGGACGCCAGATCGCCAGCGCGGCGACAATGGCGAACGCCGCGATCATCATCGTGCTGTCGCGCAGGAGTTGATAGGGATGAAAGGTCGAGGCCGGCACGCCGGCCTCGCCCACCGCGCGGCCGGGTGGCGCCGGGCCCTTGCGCCAGACGAGAAACAGGTGCAACCCCAGCAGCGCGAACGCGGCAGCGGGCAGAACCAGGATGTGCAGCGCGTAAAAGCTCGGCAGCGTCAGCGCGCCGATGTGGTCGCCGCCCATCAGCAGCGTCTGCAGGTACGGTCCGATCAGCGGCGTCGATCCGGCGATGTGCACGCCGATGACCGTCATCCAATAGCCCTTCTGGTCCCAGCGCAGCAGGTCGCCGGTGAACGCAAAACCGAGTACGAGCGTGAAGAGCAGCACGCCGGCGATCCAGGTCAGTTCCCGCGGCGGCTTATAGGCGCCGTGCAGGAAGACGCGCAGCAGGTGCAACACCAGCACGATGATGAGCGCATTGGCGCTCCAGTAATGCAGGCTCCGTACAAACCGCCCGCCCAGCACCTCACTAGTGAAATACAGCACGCTGGCGTGCGCGTCGCCGGGCGCGGGGACATAGTGCATCGCCATCACGATGCCGGTGCCCGTTTGCAACAGGATGAGGAAGAGCGCCACGCTCCCCAGCGAGTGCAGCCAGCCGACGCCCTGCGGCAGCGGCTTGCGCAGCGCCGCGCCCCACCCCTGTGCGCCGAGCCGGTCTTCGAAGAAGGCGAGCAGCCGCCCCATCACGCCTCGGTCACGAAGACATCGCCATCGCGCACAGTCGCGGCATATTGCGGCAGCGGGTGCTGCGGCGGTCCTGACTCCACCTGCCCGTCGGCGTCATACACACCGCCGTGGCAGGGACAGCGGAACCGCTGCGTGCCGGCGTCCCAGCGCACCGAGCAACCCAAGTGCGTACAAGTGAGGGAAAACACGGTGAAGTCGTCGCCGTCGCGGTGCACATACACCTTCCGCGTCTCGCGCACTTCGCGCCAGCCGTCCTGCGTCACGACTTCGAAGGTGGCGGGCGTCATTGCGCCGTCGGGGAACTGCGCGACCTTGCCGAGTGTATAGGAGCGCGGCGTCCGCCGCCGCAACACCGGCGCAATCACCGGCCCCAGCAGCGGCGCCGCCACGACCGCGGCGAACAGCCCGCCGATGGCATACACGGCGCGTTCCAGCAGGCGTCGTCGCGCCGGGCTGGTCACCGGTGCGAGGGAGGTGTTGGGGTCATTCGCGGGCATGCGTTCACATTACGGAGCGCGAGGCGGGGTTCCTGTGAGGGAACAACGGGGCAGGGGAGGCATTCGCCTCCCCTGCCGAAATTGATGTGCTACTTCGCGTCCTTGATGGTAGCGACCTCGATGGCCTGGATGCCGTTCCGCTTGAAGACCCGGCCGGTCACTTCGACCTTCTTGTTCATGTAGTCCTTCACATCCATTCCGGTCGGGCCCATCATGTTCTTGCCGAGACTCAAATAGACCTGGTTGGTCTTCGAGTCCATGATGCCGCGCGGCAGCCCGGCGTTCGCGCACGCCATCGCGCACGACGCGTGGCCCGCGGCGACCCCGTGCAAGGGATCGCGCATATAACACGCCAGGTCAACCACCTGGCCCGTAATCGTCATTGTCTGCGGGCCGGCTTCCTTCGCCCGGGCCTGCGACAACACGCCGACCGCAATGGCGACCGCCGCCACCGCGCCGAACACTGCCAAACGCATGCGCATAGACTCTTCCTCCGAATGGATTGGGCTCCCGGGGGAGCCGACTCTTTCAACGCCGCTTCCCTGCCGTTGGTTCGCCCCCCTCCCCGCGCGCAGGGGAGGGTTTGGGGGTGGGGTTGTTGTCTTTCGCCCCATCTCCTCGCATCCGTCCTCACGCACCCCTCGCTGTCGCTCGGGGCACCCTCTCCCGAACAGGGAGAGGGAATGGATGGGGACTTCCTCCGTTGGTTCCCCCTCTCCCAGTTCGGGAGAGGGGGTTAGGGGGTGAGGACGGAGTTCCCCCCTCTCCA
>CAYNSX010000019.1:0-12622 GCA_964400165.1 uncultured bacterium | reverse complement strand
GGGGTGTTTGGGGGGGGGGGAGGGTTTCCCCCCCCCCCCCGCCAGGGGGGGGGGGGGGGGGGGGGGGGACAAAGGGGGGTACCGGCCGCCTTCCCATCGAATCCCTCTTGCGGGACAATACCCCCGAATGGTGAAACCGCCCGTCTACCTCGATAACAATGCCACCACCCCCTGCGACCCCCGGGTGGTCGAGGCGATGCTGCCCTTCTTCACCGAGCAGTACGGCAACGCCGAGAGCGTCAACCACGCCTTCGGCCGCGCCGCCCACGATGCCATCGAGCAGGCCCGCCGCCAGGTCGCCGACGCCCTCGGCGCGCACCCGACCGAAATCATCTTCACCGGCGGCGCCACCGAATCGAACAACATCGCCATCAAAGGCGTCTGCCGCGCCTTCGAACGCGACGGCGGCCATGTCATCACCTGTTGTACCGAGCACAAGGCCGTCCTCGGTCCCATCGACGCCCTGAAAGCCCACGGTTTCAGGGTGTCGTGTTTGGAGGTGGACGAATTCGGACGCGTCACGCCCGAGCAGGTCGCTGCCGCCATCGAGCCGGACACGCGTCTCATCTCGCTGATGTGGGCGAACAACGAAATCGGCACGCTCCACCCCATCGCCGAGATCGGGCGCATCGCCCGGGCGCGCGGCATCCTCTTCCACACCGACGCCGCGCAGGGCGTCGGCAAACTGCGCTGCCGCGTCGACGACCTCGGCGTGGACCTGCTCTCGCTTTCCGCGCACAAACTCTACGGCCCCAAGGGCGTCGGCGCGCTCTATGTCCGGCGGCGCGAGCCGCCCATCCCGCTCTTCCCCGTGCTCGAAGGGGCGGGCCACGAGCGCGGTCTCCGCTCCGGCACGCACAATGTCCCCGGCATCGTCGGGACCGGTGTCGCCTGCGCCATCGCCGATGCCGACATCGAGGAAGAGGGTCACCGCCTCACCGCCCTGCGCGAGCGCCTGCGCGCCCATCTCTTCGATGGGCTCGAGGACATCGTCCTCAACGGCCACCCGACCGTCCGGCTGCCCGGCAACCTGAATGTGTCAGTCGCGGGCGTCGAGCCGGAGCCGCTCGTCACCGGCCTGCGGACGGTGGCGCTCTCGTCGGGGTCGGCCTGCTCGACGGGGGCGGCGGCGCCGTCCCGGGTGCTGCTGGCCATCGGGCGCACGCCCGAGCAGGCGCAGCGGTCGCTGCGCATGTGCGTCGGCCGCTTCACCACCGACGAGGAAGTCGACTACGCCGGCGAGCAGATCGTGAAGCATGTGACGCGCCTCCGCCGCACGGCCGCAGTGGCGAGTTAACGGAGTCGCAGAAACGAGGACACCGAGAGAGTGACGGAGCCGGGTGCGGGGAGCAATCAGTCGAAGCAGCAATTGAATCCCGTGCTGGCCTCTGTTCTACTGATCGGGGCGATCGGCGTCATTGGCGGACTGATGTGGAACTATTCCCGACCGGTTCCGCCGCCAATTCGAGTCATGCCGACGGAACCCGCAACACACAATGACGAGTCAGCGCCGTCGAGAGCCCCGCGCGGCCCCAAGTCGCCCGAAGAGCAGAAGCGCGACGAACAGGTGTGCCTCGAACATCTGCGTGCCATCGGAAAGGCGCTCCAAGCATATCGTCGCGACCATCCTGACCCTCGGACGCACGGTCTTCCCAAGCAGCTCTCTGACTTGTCAGGCAATTACCTGAAGGATCCCAGATCACTGATCTGCCCGGCTTTTACTGCCGCAAGTGCAGCGGGCGCATTGGCTCCGGGGCTGCCCCAGGACGCTAACCGCGCGCAAGTTACCACCTACAACTACTCCTTAGGTGCTCCGCCAACTCATGTGTATCCCGGCCCGGAGTGGGGCTGCCAGAACTGCACTTGGTTTGACTGGATCGAGTCGCGTGGCGATGAAACGCCTATCATCATCTGTATGCTTCACGCGAAACCCGCAACCAAGGTAGAAGAAGGGACAATAGGCCCATTCTGCATCGTCAGACTCGGTGGACGCATCGAATTCAAGCGATTCGCAGCCGGGGTAAGACAAACTCAATATTAAATGTGGTGCGACTTTAGCTTTTGGACAATGGCGGTCAGAATGCATTGAGTAATTGCCTTAGCGCGGCACCTCCGCTGCCCGCACCAGAAACACCGCTATCGGCGCGCGGGTGACGAGCGTCTCTGGGGCCCGGTTCATAACCTCACCCCGCCCAGTGGGCACCCCTCTCCGTTAACGGAGAGGGGCCGGTGATGAGGTCGTCAACGCGACGGCACTTGTCGGATTCTGGGCATCCCTAATTCGCCACTTGCAGCGCCCGCACCAGGAACACCGCCAGCTGCGCCCGCGTGACGAGCGCCAGCGGACGGAAGGTGCCGTCGCCAAAGCCGCTGGCGACGCCCTTGGACTTGAGGTACTCGATCGCCTTGTAATCCGCCCAGGTGCAGGGCACATCGGGGAAGGACTCGCTGCCGCACGGCGGCGGCGTGAACGCCGCGAAGTCGCCGTCGAGCCGGTCGCGCAGCCGCGCCAGCATCACCGCCATTTGCGTCCGGCGCAGCGTGCTGTCCGGTGAGAAGGCGCCGCTGCCCGTCCCTGCTGCCAGCCCCTTTGCTGCCACATACTCGATGAACCTAAACGCCCAATGAGTGCAGGGCACATCCTTGAAGGTCTGCTGCCCACACGCGGGCGGCGTGAAGGTGGCGAGGTCGTGGTCCGTTCGGTCCACCGCCCGCGCCGCAAAGACCGCCAACTGCGCCCGAGTGAGCAGCGCCTCCGGATGGAAAGTCCCGTCCGGATAACCGGCAGCAATATCCGCAGCAACAAGCGCCCCAACGAATCTGAAGGCCCAGTAATTGCACGGCACATCGGCGAACTGCGACCCGCAATACGCCACCGTCATCAGGTCGAAGTTCGGACCGAACCCCTTGATGTGCCCCGCGATAAAGATGCGTCCTCCGAGCGCCGACAGGCCCGTCGGGGCATCGGGCCCGCTGGCGGCGCCGTCAGAGGTCGCGAGCCAGACCTGCGCGCCGGTGCTTTCATCGTAGGCGATCGTGAGGAAATCATCATTGCTGTCGAGGCCACCAACTCCGGAGATGTACACTTGTCCAAGGGCGGCAGTGACGAAGAAGGCCTGGTCGTCCCGGTTGTTCGGGCCATTGAATGCGGCTGTCCACAGTTCCACACCCGTTGCGGCGTCGTAGGCAACGGTGCTGCAATCCTGATCGTAGTAAGTACGCAGCACCGTCTTTTCTCCGGTGACGAACACGCGCGTGCCGTCGGGACTGACCGCCACATCGTGCGCGCTGCCGTCGGGTGACTCGCTCGCCCACTGTTGCGCACCGGTGGCGGCGTTGTAAGCGACGGTGGCGTAGTTGATGTGCCCGCCGGTGGCGAGCGTGGTGCCCGTCACGAAGACGCGGCTGCTGTCCGGGCCGACCGCCACGCCTTCGGCGATGTCGTTGCCGCCGCCCGTGCCGTCGAAGAAGGCAGACCATGCGTCCAGGGTTGTCAGGTCAATGGCGTGGATGAGCATCGCCCCATTCACACCGGCCGACTGTGTCCGTCCCACGACAAAGAGTCGCCCACCTCCTGGCGCGATGGTGGTGGCTGTCGGCAGTTCGTCGCCGACGAAAGCCAGTGACCATCCGAGTTCCCCTGTTTCTGCGTCGTGCTGGACTACCTTGATGTGCGTGCTCGACCGCCCCACAATGAGGACATGAGCGCCGGAGGGCTCGGCGACGATGCCCGTTGCGGTTAGCGGCTGACTGTCGCCGTCGTAGGGATAGCTCCACAGTTCTGTGCCGCTCGTCGCGTCATACGCGACAGTCAGGATACGAATGGCGGTGCCAATGCCAGCCGGGATTTCGCTGTCGCCGGTGACGAAGACCATCGTGCCATCGGGGCTGACCGCGATGCCGCGCGGCGCGTCAGCGACATCCGGATTGCCGGTCGCGGCATCGAACCGCGCCGACCAGAGTGTGGTTCCGGTCGCGGCATCGAAGGCCCTGGTCAGATAGTCGCGGCCGGTGCCGGCGCTGTCGCTCGTTCCGGTGATGAAGACTGAGGCACCGTCCGGGCTGACGGCCAGCGCCACGATGTCGGCAAAGGGCGCGTCAGCATCGGTGATGTTTTGCCACTGCAGCCCGATGGGGCCGGTAAAAGTGTGGTGGCCTTGCGCGGGGTCGTGCGTGGCGGGCGCGGGCTGGACAATCAACGCGACGAAGCCGAATGAAACCAGCGCGCAAACGGTGCGCGCGAAAAAACCGGACCGGTGACGGCGGATGATGGCTTTCTCCCCCGCCGTCACTATACAGCGCCCTGCCGAGGTCACCAGCCGAGAGACGGTCGGTGGCGCTGTTTGGCCGCCGCGCTACCCGTCGTCCGAGGGGTCGGTCAGGGCGGCGTACGACTCGAGGTAGCCGCAGCGTTCGCAGCGGTAAGTCGCCACGGTGTGCTGGGCGCTCTTGGGGAACTTGGCGGTGCGGAACAGGCTGCGGCGCGGCGCGCCTTCCACCCAGGACGACGGCGCCACATCCGCGTGGCGATAGTCGGCGACGAATCCTTCAGCCATCCGGCCGCCGCACTTCGGGCAATCGCTGTGGGGCATCAGCCTCTCTCCTGTCCGGCCAGCGTAACACGGAACCTGGGGCTCGGCGCCTTCGGCACCCCTCCCCTCCGGTCCCCTCCCCATGAATGGAGAGGGGAGGTCGCTGAAGTTGCTTGTCAGTTCACCCCTCTCCCTTTAGGGGGAGGGGCCGGGGGAGGGGTCACACGACGATGTTCACCAGCCGCCCGGGGACGACGATGACTTCCCGCGGTTCCTCAAAGCACCCCTCCCCTCCGGTCCCCTCCCCATGAATGGAGAGGGGAGGTCGCTGAAGTTGCTTGTCAGTTCACCCCTCTCCCTTTAGGGGGAGGGGCCGGGGGAGGGGTCACACGACGATGTTCACCAGCCGCCCGGGGACGACGATGACTTCCCGCGGCGCTTTGCCCGCCAGATGCTTCTGCACACTGGTGCTCGCCAGCGCCAGGCGGCGCAATTCGTCGTCTGGCAGCCCGGCGGGCACGGTCAGGCGGTCGCGCACCTTGCCGTTCACCTGCACGACGATCGTCACCTGTTCGGCAGCGGCGAGCGCGGCGTCGGCGACCGGCCAGGGGTGCCAGGTCAAGCCGTCCGTGTGGCCGAGCGCCTCCCACAACTCCTCGCCCAGATGCGGCGCGAACGGCGACAGCACCAACACCAGCGCCTCGGCGCCCTCGCGCACGGCGGCGCGGAGCGCATCCGCGTCGAAGGATGCCCTCACCCCGGCTTCCCCCTCCGCCCTGCGGGCTCCAGGGGACAAGTCGCCACCCCTCGACTTCGCTCGGGGTGAACCCCTCTCCGTGGGACGGAGAGGGGCCTGGGGTGAGGTTTGTTGCGCAATGCGTTCGGCGGCAGAAGTCAGGCCATGCGTCAGCTCGTGCAGCGCCGAGATAGCAGTGTTGAATTTGAACGCCTCGATGTCCGCGGTGACGCGCTGGATGGTGTGATGCGTCAGACGGCGGATGTTCCGAATTGCTGTTGGGTCGTCCGCCCTCACCCCGGCTTCCCCCTTCGCCCTCTGGGCCTCGAGGGACAAGTCGGCACCCCTCGACTGCGCTCGGGGTAAACCCCTCTCCGTCTCACGGAGAGGGGCTTGAGGCGAGGTCAGTTGCGCGCGATGGTCCTGCACCAGCCGCCAGACGCGCCCGAGGAAGCGGTGCGTGCCGGCGACGCCTTCATCGGACCATTCGGCGCTCTGCTCGGGCGGCCCCATAAACAGGATGTGCGTGCGCACCGTGTCGGCGCCGAACTTTTCGATGACTTCTTCCGGCGCCACGGCGTTGCCTTTCGATTTCGACATCACCGCGCCGTCCTTCGTGATCATCCCCTGCGCGAACAGGCGCGTGAACGGCTCGGTGAATGTCACCATCCCCAGGTCGTGCAGCACCTTGGTGAAGAAACGCGAGTAGAGCAGGTGCAGGACGGCGTGCTCGATGCCGCCGATGTATTGATCCACCGGCGCCCAGAAGTTGGCCTCGTCGCTGGCGAAGGGCGCGGTGTCATTGCGGGCGTCGGTGTAGCGCAGGAAATACCAGCACGACTCGATCCACTGGGCCATCGTGTCGGTCTCGCGCCGGGCTGGCCCGCCGCATTTCGGGCACTTGGTGTTGACGAACGATTCCGCCATCGCCAGCGGTTGCCCTTCGCGCGTGAACGGGATGTCGAGCGGCAACACGACCGGCAGCTGGTCGTTGGGCACCGGCACGACCCCGCACTTCTCGCAGTACACGATTGGGATCGGCGTGCCCCAATAGCGCTGCCGCGAAATCAGCCAGTCGCGCAGCCGGTACTGCACGGTGCGCTGCCCGCTGCCGCGCGCCTCGAGGTCGGCGGCGATGCGGGCCATCGCGTCACGGTTGGGCAGGCCGTCGTACTTCCCGGAATTCACTTGCGTGCCGTCGCCGGTGTACGCCGACTCCATCGTCGCCGCATCGAGCGGCGTGCCCTCCGGCTGCACGACGACCCGCACCGGCAGGCCGTACTGCCGGGCGAACTGCAGGTCGCGCTCGTCGTGCGCCGGCACCGCCATGATGGCGCCGGTGCCGTATTCCATCAGCACATAGTCGGCGACCCACAGCGGCACACGCTCGCCGTTCAGCGGGTTGACCGCGTGCGCGCCGAGCGCCGCGCCGCGCCGGCTGGTGATGCGCTCGACCGGCGTCGCGGTGCGCGCGTGCTCGATGACGGCGTCGACCGCCGCGGGGTCGGGGCTGCGCGGTTTCAGTCTCGCAGTCAGCGGGTGGTCGGGCGACAGCAGCACGAAAGTCATCCCGAACACAGTGTCGATGCGCGTGGTGAAGACCGCGACGCGGTCGCCCGTCTCGGGGACTTCCAATTCGAAGCGCACGCCCTCGCTGCGCCCGATCCAGTTCGCCTGCATCGCCCGCACTTGGTCCGGCCACGCGGTCAGTTGCTGCAGGTCGTCGAGCAGGCGGTCGGCGTAATCGGTGATGCGCAGGAACCACTGCTCGCGGTCCACGCGCGTGACGGGGCCGTCGCAGCGCCAGCAGCGCCCGCCCTGCGCTTCCTCGTCGCTCAATACGAACTTGCAGTTCGGACACCAGTTGACCGGCGACATCGCCCGGAACGCCAGCCCGCGCTCCAGGAACCGCAGGAACAGCCACTGGTTCCAACGATAGTATTCTGGCACGCAGGTGACCACTTCGCGCTCCCAGTCGTAACTGAACCCCATCCGCTTCAACTGCCGCCGCATCCGGTCGATGCACTGGAAGGTCCATTCGGCGGGGTGGATGCCGCGCTGCACCGCCGCCTGCTCCGCCGGCTGGCCGAAGGCATCGAAGCCCTGCGGATACAGGACACTAAACCCGCGCATCCGGTGGAAGCGCGCGGTGACATCGCCCAGCGTGTAATTGCGCATAGTGCCGATATGCAGGTCGCCGGAGGTATAAGGGAACATTTCCAGGCAATAGAACTTCCGCGGTCGCGCCGGGTCGCGGCGCGCCGTGAAGGCGCCCGTCTCCGCCCAGCGCTGTTGCCACTTCGCCTCGATGCGCGTGTGGTCGTAGGGGACGCGCTCGGTTGGGGGATTCGTGGTCGATTCAGGCATCGCTGGCTCTCCGAGGTGTTCCTGCACTCTCATTTCGATTTCTAGTCACCCCTCTCCCTTTAGGGGGAGGGGCTGGGGGAGGGGTGCCACTCCGCGCGGCTCTTCGAATGGCGGTAACAGCCCGTTCGATGTCCTGCAGAATCAATTCGTTTGGGACTCTGACAATACGCATGCCGAGACTCGAGAGGAAAGCGGTTCGGGTTCGATCTTCAGCGATCGTGTATTGGTGAATCGGTCCATCGATTTCCACCACCAAACCGCTGGCAGCGCAATAGAAGTCAACGATGAACCTCTCGATGGCTCGCTGACGGCGGAAGTGCTGGCCGAGGAGTTGATGTCGCCGCAATCGCTGCCACAACAGCTGCTCTGCCGGCGTTGGGCGACATCGCAGCTCTCGTGCCATCTGTTTCATTTGCATCCACAGTCCAGGTGACGCGCGCCGAATGAGCGGGAATTCCCGCTCTAGACTTCGTTTGCTTGCAACTCGTCGCCTTTGCACCCCTCCCCTCATGTCCCCTCCCCATGAATGGAGAGGGGAAGAGATTGAGGAAGACAGTTTGATCACCCCTCCCTGACTGCGGGGAGGGGCTGGCTTGCACTCCGAAGCCTTGGCGAAGGAGTGGGGAGGGGTCGTACTCATCCCTTTGCCACCACCAGCACCACAATCCCCGCGGCCAGCGCCGCCCCGGCGGCGAGCAACATCAGTTGCTCTTTCGGCGTGTAGCGGAAATGCTCCCAATTCGCCAGCAGCACCGCCGGCGCCATCACCGCCAGCCCGGGCAGCGCGTCGATCGGCACGCCGAAGATGTCGAGCAGCCGCCAACAGATGCCGACGGCGACGAACACCCAAAACAGCGCCCACCAAGTCAGCGCGCGGTTCATGCCAAAGCGCACGATGATGGTGAAAAACATCGCGGCGAAGATGAAATCGCCGACGCCCACTGTGTGCGCGATCAAGGCCACGGCTCGCGGCTCGGGCGCCGCGGGGGCCGCGGCGCTGAACTGCCGCACCACTTCCGGCGCGCTGGAGATGAGCGAGCGCACAAAGCCGCCATAGACGGTGTAGATGTCTACCAACGCCGCCGCGACCACCAGCGGCGCCAGCAGTTTCCCTTCGCGCACGATGCGCGCCAGCAGCCGGCCGAAGAACACCGCACCCAGCACCAGCGCCAGTTCACCGGCTGGTCGAGCGGTTTCGATGAGCGTCGCGCGCACCGGGGGCGCCAGCGCTGCCAGCGGGCCCGGCAACAGGTCCGCAGGCAGCCGTGCGAGGAGGGTCAGTCCGCCGAACACGACAAACAGGGCCGCATCGACCGCCAGCGCCAGCCGCAGGCCACCGAACGAGGCCGCCATCCCCAGCGCCAGCGCGATGAATACCATCGAGAGGATGGCGCGCCCGAAGGCGACGGCCAGCGGGGGCCAGTCAGCCGCAGCGCGGCTCAACGGGGGGACGAGGGCGAAGAAGGCGAGGTAGAGCGCCGCCGCGAGCGCGGCGGTGCGCCAGGGCCTCAACGCGCTGGTGCTGGCAGCGGGCGGAGGCTGTGCGACTGCAGGAGTTCCGGGTCCATCAGGGCCGTCCGTGCGCGCCAATCTACGGCGCACCCCGCGGCGTGTCAAGCGGGCGCGCGCGCAGCATCCTCCCCTCCCCCAGCCCCTCCCCATGGGATGGAGAGGGGAGAACTGCAGTGACAGATCATGAAGGGAAAACCAGCCTCAAGTTTGGTCCTCCCCTCCCCACTTGTGGGGAGGGGGCAGAGGGGAGGGGACAAGGCCCGCCCCGCGGCGTGTCAAGCGGGCGCACGCGCAGCATCCTCCCCTCCCCCAGCCCCTCCCCATGGGATGGAGAGGGGAGAACAGCAGTGACAGAGCATGACGGGAAAACCAGCCTCAAGTTTGGTCCTCCCCTCCCCACTTGTGGGGAGGGGACAGAGGGGAGGGGACACGGCGCGCCCCACGGCGTGTCAAGCAGGCACCGGCGAGTTCGACAACAACCAACCATTTGTGAACGTCGCACCATTGGAAGTCCGACAGGGTTCAGGTCAGGTCTGCGATTTCGTTCACTCAATGTCCGGAGGACTCCAGGACTAGCGACTGAATGCGGTCGATGCGAAACGTTCGTGGTTCTCCTCCCCGTAATTCGCAATTTCCCTTGAAGTAGGCCTTCCCATGCTGCTCAAAGAGGCCAATTGGCCTCACTTGTCGTTCAGTGTGAACCCCGTCTTTATCCCGGTAGCACAAATGAAGAGTCGCGCCTCTCGCCAATGCAAGTCGAATTGTCCCCACGCGTGGCGATCGAAAGTGTGTCAAGTCGTCTGGATCGGATGACCACGACCGTCCATTCCACTCTTCCCAATCAGCTCCATGGGCCTCCAGGTGACATTCGTAACAGAGAAGCTGGAGATTCTCCGGAAGATTCGACCCGCCAAGACTGATTGGAATTACGTGATGCACTTGCGTGCCTTCTTCGCCGCAGATAGAGCACTCGTCCTTCGCAGAGGTCATTGATTGGTCTCTACGTTTTTCCCAATCAGGCGGATATCCTCTCCAAAAGTCGTAGATGGGTTTGAGTTTGTGATACAACCGTTCGACTTGAGTCTCAGCTGACGTGAGGGCACTCTCGATAGCGCGCTGTTCTTTCAGGATTTCGTCCGGTTTCTTCAAACCCGCAAACAATCGGAACCAACCGTATGCCCGAGACCTCTCCAAATCGCCGAGAAGACTGCTCGACTTGTCCGAGAGAGTCTCGGCTTCAGACTTCGCCCGAGTCCATTCTTCGCGGAGGTGTCTTTCACACCGAGAGTGGACCCCCTCAAAGTTCGAAAGCAACTGGTCGCAAGTTGCCTCCCTGCAGATTGCGCAAGTGCACCCGGCAAGGGCCTCTTCAATCGTCAAAGCGATTGCCTGATTGCGTGGCTCATCGAAACTGCTGCTTCGAGCAGGGAAATCCCCCGCAGCAGGGATCTCGCCGAAGTCTTCAGTAGTTTCAAGAATGTGAACACGGCAGAATTCTGACCCATCAAATGCTGGGTTTCTGCATCGCCTTCCACTTTTCGTCTTCGCAGTGCACCGAGACATCGTCTTTGTGTGCCACTTTCTGCATAGGCGCCAGAACTTCCTTTCCACGCGAGCCTGCGCGCGGCCCGCGGACGGACTACAATAGTCCTGTGAGCGCGGCGGCGTGAAGCTCAAACAGCGGTTGTTGGTGCTCGGGGCGCTGGGCGTGATCGGCCTCGCTGTCGCCTACGGTGCGCGTGTGCGCCTCACCTCCGGGCGCGACCGCGCGCAATTGGTGCGCGGAGAACTCGATGAGGCCTGGCACCGCGGCGATTACACCCGCGCAGCCGACCTCTTCACCGAACTGCAGACCATCGAGCCCGGCAACACCGACAACTATGTGGACCAGGCCTTCGCGCTGCACAGTCTGGGGCGCGATGAGGAATGTCTCGAGGCCTATGCGCGAGGGATCGTGAATGCCCCACAGGCGTGGTATCTCCCGTTTCACCGCGGCGTGCAGTATTACTATCGCTGGGAAAATGACCCGGTCTCCGCGATCGCGGACCTCGACCGGGCCGCGGCACTGGTGCAGACGCCGGCCGACACGGTGCTCGTGCTCCGACAGAAAGCAAATCTGCACGCCCTGTTGGAACAGTGGGATGCGCTGCGCACCACCAGCGAGCGCATCCTCGCCATCGACCCGAGCAACCGCTTCGCCCAGCGCGACCTGGACCGCGTCGCCCTGCGCACCGCCTGGGAACGCCACGACCGCTCCCAGACCGAGGCGCTTATCGCCCGGCTGCGCGCCGCCGACCCGACCGACAAAGTAGCGGCCGACTATGCCGCCCGGCTGGATGGCGGGACGAAGTAGCGCCCGGTCCGTCGCTGGCTCCCCGGAACGGATGGTGACAGGTGCGAGGTGTCCGGTGTCAAACCGCGCAGGCGGTGGCGGACCCGCTCGTCCGGCTGTCTGACACTTCTTATCCGACACTTGACACCGGCAGGTTCCGGTGCGGAACACTATGCTTGACAAGCGCCGTGGGACACGGCATACTCCACGCCTGCCCCGGGCCATCAGCGCCCTGAGCATCGTATTCGCACCTTGACAACTTGCGCGTGTCCAGCTTGTGAAGGGCGAGGATCAGCCAACGACGGATCACAGAGCACTCCGGCGGCTTTCGGGTCGCCGGGGGACTGAAATCTCGAATGGAGAGTTTGATCCTGGCTCAGGGCAAACGCTGGCGGCGTGCTTCAGGCATGCAAGTCGAGCGCCCGGCCCTGGAACCTTCGGGTTCTGGGAGTCCGGGAGCGGCAAACGGGTGCGTGACACGTAGGTAACCTGCCCTTGGTTCGGGGATACCCCGGGGAAACCCGGGACAATACCGGATGTGACCCGACCGGCGCCTGCCGGACGGGGGAAAGCCGAAAGGCGACCAAGGAGGGGCCTGCGGCCTATCAGCTCGTTGGCGGGGTAACGGCCCACCAAGGCGACGACGGGGAGCCGGCCTGAGAGGGTGGTCGGCCACACTGGAACTGAGACACGGTCCAGACTCCTACGGGAGGCAGCAGCCGGGAATCTTGCGCAATGGCCGAAAGGCTGACGCAGCGACGCCGCGTGAGGGATGACGGCCTTCGGGTTGTAAACCTCGGTGGAGTGGGAAGAGAACGGACGGTACCACTCTGGAAAGCCACGGCGAACTCCGTGCCAGCAGCCGCGGTAAGACGGAGGTGGCGAGCGTTGCCCGAATTTACTGGGCGTAAAGCGCGCGTAGGCGGCTGATCGCGTCGGCGGTG
Organism: uncultured bacterium; assembly: GCA_964400165.1. Lineage (GTDB taxonomy): Bacteria > Armatimonadota > Hebobacteria > CAYNSX01 > CAYNSX01 > CAYNSX01. The sequence goes on along the minus strand of CAYNSX010000019.1, from coordinate 199 downwards.
GAAGCCCTCGGCTCAACCGGGGGAGGTCCGTCGATACGGGTCGGCTGGAGCTCAGCAGAGGATGGTGGAATGCCCGGTGGAGGGGTGAAATCCGTAGATATCGGGCAGAACGCCGGCGACGAAGGTGGCCATCTGGGCTGATGCTGACGCTGAGGCGCGAAAGCTAGGGGAGCAAACGGGATTAGATACCCCGGTAGTC
>CAYNSX010000018.1:24930-44959 GCA_964400165.1 uncultured bacterium | reverse complement strand
GCATTGCCGAGCGTAGCGCTGGATGAGCACCCAGCACGCCGCCCGCGTCAGCGGCTTGCCGCGGTAGCCGGGGAAGAGGTACGGCGACGGTTTCTTGCGCGCTTTCAGATGGGCGTCGATCGCCGCCAGCGCCCGCCGCCCGATGGGGACGATGCGCTCGCGCCCGCCCTTGCCGCGGCAGCGCACCACCCGCTCCGCACGGTCGATGGCGAGTTCCGGCAGCGAGACCGCCTCGGACACGCGCAACCCGGAGCCGTACATCACTTCGAGGAGCGCGCGGTCGCGCCGGCCGCGCGGGGTCTTCGGGTCCGGCGCGTCGAGCAGGCGCTCGATTTCGGCGACGGTCAGCGTCCCCGGCAGCCGGCGCGGCGGCGATGGGCCGAGCACGACCGCCGAGGGGTCTTCGGCGATGCGGTTCTCGCGGGCGAGCAGCCGATAGAACTGCTTGACCGCGGTCAGCTTGCGCGACACGGACGACGGGCGCAGCCCCAGCGATTGCAGTGCGCGCAGGTACGCGCGCAGGGCGTCCGGCGTCACCGCGCGCGGGCCGGCGCGGACCCGCGGCGGCAGCAGGGCGAAGTGCTGGCGCAGGTCGGAGCGGTAACTCGCCACCGTCGCGGGGGAATGACCGCGTTCGAAAGTCAGGTACGAGGTGAATTCGTCGAGGGCGTCGTGGAACGGGCGGGGAATTTCGGCGGCGGGCATTACGCCGTTTCGAGGTTGAGCAACCGCCGGGCGTTGCGGTGCAGAATGCGGTCTTTCGCCACCGCGCTGATGTCGGAGTCGCGGATCATGCCGAGCGCCACCAGCGGGTCGGTGAACGGCAGGTTGGAGCCGTACACGACGCGGTTCTGCCCGACGACGCCGACGGCGGTCTTGAGCAAGTCGCGCTGCGGCTGGTGCGAGCCGGTGGAAATGTACAGATTGGTGCGCCGCTCGATGGCGCGCAGCACCTCGCGCCAGCCGCGGCCGCCGAATTCGGTCAGCAACATCGGGACTTTGGCGAACTTCTCCGCCAGTTGCACCACGGCCGCAATCGGGGTGCGCTCGTCGCGGTGCACGATGATCGGACAGGTGTAGCGCAGCAGGGCCTTGATGATGGCCTCGACATTCGCCGACATCGGGTGGCGGTCGGTGGCGTCGAGCTCCATGGCCGCGGCGCGGAAGTTCTTGCGCGGCATCAGCGCGGCGATGACTTCGACGGACTCGTCGACATAGGCGGCGTCGAGCCACACACAGCCCGCCAGCCGCTCGTGGCCCTCGATGGTGGCGGCCAAGGCGCTGTTGCGTTGCAACAACTGTCCGCCTTCGGCGACCGGCGGATGGGCGACGCACAAATCGATCGCGACCAGGTCGAGTTTCTCCACGAGCCGCACCGGGTCTTCCGACGGCACCGGCCAGGGGCACGGCCCCAGGTGTGCGTGCAGGTCAATGATGGGCACGCGATCGCTCCAGCAGGGCGGTGAGATTGCCGCCGAAAATGCAATTCCGCTCTTCGTCGGAAATACTCGCGTAGCGGATCGGGAGCCAGGCGCTCGAGTAGTATTGCAGCGGCGAGCGCGACCCGAACAGCAGCCGCCCGATGCCAACCGCGTCCTTCACAATCTCCTGCGCGCCGAGCGAGCCGAGGGCGTGCGTTTCGAGGTACCACTGTTCGCGCTCTTCCAAAACTGCGATGGACTCGGCAAGCGTGCGGTAATTGACGCCGCTCAAAATGACCGGGCCGGCGACATCGGAGAGTGCATTGGCGATGCGCGACACCATCCCTTCGCGCGTCGCCTCGCAGAGCACGATTTGACCGAGCCGGGCGGCCTCTTCCGCCAGGCGGCGGAAGGCGCGACTTTCCGGGCTCCACTCCTGCCACTCGGGATAGAAGCCGATGACGCGGACGCCCGCGTCGCAGAGCCGTTTGAGTTCTTCGCGGCAGCCGACCCAGCGCCGCGGGTCGACGGTGCCGATCGGCTCCAACTGCGGGTGTTCCCGGCAGGCGGCGAGCGTCTCGTCATTGCCTTGAATGCAGTCGACGAATAACCCCGAGGCGGCGATGGTCAGCGCCCGCTTCACCCGGTGGCGTTCCAGCGTCTCCAACAAGGTGGGCAGCGCGGTATCGGCAGCGCGCTGTGCCCAATGACCGAAGAGTGTGTTGGCGTCGAAGGTGTCGTGTGCCACGAGGGCCGAGCCGGAAGAATGCAGCCGTCGGAGTATAGGCAGGGCGGCGCGCAGGGTCAAATGCCGCGGTTTCTTTCCGGCGCGCGACGGCCTTGCTACAATGCCGGCACGATGCCCCCCGATTCGAGTGTGACCCGCAGCGCCGAACCGCGCCGGCCCGGCCTCGCGGTCTTCACGCTTGGCGTGTTGATGCTGCTGACGACTTTCGGGCTGGCGATCGCCGCATACTGGTCGGCGCGCGGGTCCGGCGCCGACGCCTCCTACCTGCCCATCGCCGCGCAGTTCGCGTTCTTGATTGTGCTTGCGTACACCGGCTCGCTCGTCGCGTCGAAGGGCATCGAACTGTACAGCGCCGGCCAGCCGCCCGACCCGCCGCATGCCTGACCTGCTCCTCGCCGCCGACATCGGCAACAGTTACACGAAACTCGCCTGCTGGAACGACGCCGCGCTCGCCGGCCCGATTTCGTATTTCCCCACCGTCCCGAATGCGACGCCCGATGCGTTTCGCGGCGCGCTGCACGACCTCGGCATCGCGCTGCCGCGACACATCGTCATCGGCAGCGTCGTGCCGGCGGCCGAGGCGGCGTGGACGCAGGCGGCGGAGCGCGCGGGGAATGTTGAACTCTTCATCGCCCGCGGCACGACGCCGACGCCGTTGACAAATCGCTATCGGACGCCCGAGCGCCTCGGCGTCGACCGTCTCGCCGCCGCTGTCGGCGCCTGGGGGTATTGCGGCGGCGCTGTAGTAGTGGTGCATCTCGGCACGGCGACGACGGTGGACGGGGTCTCGGCGGCGGGGGAGTACCTCGGCGGCGCCATCGCGCCGGGCGTCTCGACTTCTGCTAAAGCGCTGTTGCGTGACGCCGCGCGGCTGCCGCAGGAGTGGTGGGCGCAGCGCGGCGACCGGATGGAGGCGCCGCCGCGTGCGCTCGGTCTGACCACCGAAGAGAGTCTCGACGCCGGGCTCGTCTACGGAATGGCGGGCCTCGTGAAAGAACTGGGGGAGCGCACCGCCGCGGAAGTGGGCGGGTCGCCGCGCTGGGTGCTGACGGGCTGGTGGGCGCCGATGGTCGCGCCCCTGCTTGGCCGCAAAGCCGAAATCATGCCGCACCTGATTCTCGACGGCCTGCGGCGCATCTGGTTGCACAATCGCGCCTGATTCTTCTATACTGTTCGCACCGTATGGATCGCAATCAACTCGCTGAAACCGCGCGCCGCATCCGAATGCAATGGGACGCGAAGGACATGGCGCGCGAGAAGGCCCTGACGCTCTCCCGCGAAGTCATTCGCAACTGCGCCGACACCATCCGCGGCATTCACCGGGAGGAGTATGACGAAGCCGTCACGCGTCTCGCCGAGACGGCGAAGCTGATTGCGCAAATCGCCGACGACCTGCAACTGCACCCCGAACTGTATTTCACCGGCTTCGTGCAGGATGCGCACAAAGAATATGCCGAAGCGCACTGCACCCTCGCCCTCATTCGCGGCGAGCCGCTCCCCATCCCCGAAGACCTGAAAGTCGAATACTCGCCGTACCTGCGCGGGCTGGGGGAAGCGGTTGGCGAATTGCGCCGGCACATCCTCGACCGCATGCGCATCGAAGAGCCGCGCTGGGGCGAGAATATGCTGGGTATTATGGACGACATCTATTACCTGATGGTGTCCTTCGATTACCCCGAAGCCATCTCCGGCGGCCTGAAGCGGGCGACCGATCAGACCCGCTCGATCATCGAGCGCACCCGCGGCGACCTGACCAACGCCCTGCGCCAACAGCAACTCGAAGACGCCATGGAACGCCTCGAAAAGAAGATCGCTCAAGTCGAGGACCTGGCCCCTCGGTCGTAGTTCGTTTCGGGTCCCTCTCCGCGAGGCGGAGAGGGGGTGGGGAAGGGGTTGCCACGCAGTTCTCCCTCACTCGGCAAACTGCGCCACCCTCTCCCGTATGGGAGAGGGAAGACTGCATCGCCCTGTGCCGCTCTGTATCATGACCCCGTGACCCCGCTCGTCCGTGAAATCCCCATCCCCGACATCCGCGCCGCGCTGGCGGCGCACGAGGGCGAAGGCGCGCTCTGGCTCGATAGCGCGCTCTTCCATCAAGTCTACGGCCGCTTCTCGTATCTGGCGCTCGACCCCTATTTGACGCTGCGCCTGCGCGGCGACCGTATCCACGCCCGCGGCGCCGAGCACTGGGACGCCGAGGGCAATCCGTTCCCGCACCTGGCGCGCTTGCTCGAAGAGCACCGCGTCTCCGCGCCGCCGGGGCTGCCTACATTCATCGGCGGCGCAGCCGGCTACCTCGGCTACGATCTCGGGCGGCATATCGAACGAGTCCCCACGCATGCGGCGGACGATTTGGGTCTGCCCGACGCCTGGCTGGGCTTCTACGATGTCGTGTGCGCCGTGGACCACGCCGGGCAGCGCGCGTGGATCATCGCCACCGGCCTTCCGGAGACGCGTGCCGGTTGGCGGCAGCGCCGCGCGCAAGCGCGCAGCGCGCAGATGGAGGGCTGGTTGGCGCGCGCCGCCGCACGCGGCGAGCGCCAGCCAGTCGGTTCGGGCGGGTGCGACGGCGGGGTGGGGGAAGAGTTCGAACTGCAGCGGCCGTTCTTCACGGACGCCGTGCGGCGGGCGCAGGAGTACATCGCCGCCGGCGACATCTACCAGGTCAACCTCGCCTTCCGAGAGGAACTGCCGGCGCCGCGTGATCCGCTGCGCGCTTACGAGCGGCTGCGGGCGGTCAGTCCCGGGTCGTATGCGGCCTACCTCGACATCGGCGAGGCGCAGATTCTCTCGTCGTCGCCGGAGTGTTTCTTGCGTGTGCGGGGCAGCCAGGTCGAGACGCGCCCCATCAAAGGCACCCGCCCGCGCGGCGCCACGCCCGCCGAGGACGCACGGCTCGCCGCCGAACTCGCCGCCAGCCAGAAGGACCGCGCCGAGAATGTGATGATCGTCGACCTGGAGCGCAACGACCTCGGGCGCGTCTGCTCGTACGGCACCGTGCGGGTCTCGGAACTGTGGTCGGTCGAGACCTATGCCACGCTGCACCACCTAACTTCGGCGGTGACGGGCGACCTCTATCCCGGCCGCGGGCGCACCGACCTGCTGAAGGCGGCGTTCCCGGGCGGCTCGATCACCGGCGCGCCGAAAGTGCGGGCGATGGAGATCATTGAGGAACTGGAGCCGGTACGCCGCGGCGTGTACACGGGCGCCATCGGCTGCTTCTCGGCGACCGGCGACGCCGACTTGAACATCGCCATCCGCACCGCCACCGTCACCGGCGGGCGGGCGTACTTCCATGTCGGCTGCGGTATCGTTGCCGACAGCGACCCCGACGCCGAGTTCGAGGAGGCGGTCGTCAAAGCGCAGGGCCTCGCCCGTGCGCTGTCGCCGGCGAGGGCGCGCGTATGAAGGTGTGGATGAATGGGCACTTGTTGGACGATGAGCGAGTTGGCCTCTCAGTTTCTGATACCGGTCTCCTCTACGGCCACGGACTGTTTGAAACGCTGCGGGTGCTGTCGGGCCAGGCTGTGCAAGTTGCGCAGCACCTGGAGCGACTCGAAAGATCGGCCGACTCGCTGCACATCGTTGTTGACATTACACCGCAAGCGCTGACGGACGCGTTGCAGTCGGTCGTGGACGCGAACGGGTTGAGAGACGGCGCCCTGCGCCTCACATTGACCGGGGGTGGCGGCGAAGAATCCGTGGCCCGGAACCCAATCGGTCGGTCAATCATCATCGCGCCGCGATGGCACCGCCAGCGCCTGGGCGAATGGCAAGTCATCACCCTGCCATCCCCCTTCCGCCTCGGCGCCGAACTGCCGCGCCACAAGACGCTCAACTACCTGCCCAACCTGCTCGCCCGCCGGGCTGCCCTGGCGGCGGATGCCGACGAGGCGCTGTTGGTCTGCGACGGCCGCGTGCTCGAAGGGGCGATGAGCAACTTCTTCGCAGTCGTGGACGGCGTGCTGCGCACCGCCCCCGTCGCCGATGGCGTGCTGCCCGGCATCGTGCGCGCCAGCGTCCTCGACCTCGCCAAGCAGTCGGGTGTGAAAATCGAAGAGCGGGCCGTGCTGGAAGACGACCTGGCGCACGCCACCGAATGCTTCTGCACCAACTCCCTTATCGGCGTGCAGCCGGTGACAAAGATCGGGAGTGGGAAGGTGGGGAGTGGGGAGGCGGGGGAACTGACGCGCACGCTGCACGACGGCTACGAGCGCCTGATTCAGTCCGGCTGAAGGCGCTCCCGCTTCATGCGGTCGGGATGCAACACCCACGCCATCGAGTAGACCGCATCCACCAGCCGCGGCCCCGGACGCAGCAGCGGATCGCCTGGCACCGCGAACACGCGGCGGTCCTTCACTGCCGTCAGCGCTTCAGCGCCGGGCAGGCCGCAGAAGACGCTGATGTCGCCGCTGCGCTCTTTTTCCGTCATTCCGGCGGCGATGATGACGACATCCGGCTGCTTGCGCAGTAGCGACTCCATCGTAATCGGGTGAAAGTCCTTGCGGTCGGCGGCCAGGTTGCGCCCGCCGGCGCGGCGGATGACATCGTCCACCCAGGTCTCGCTCCCCGCCGTCCAGATTTGCGGCGCGCAACTCGACACGAACAGCACCCGCGGCCGCTCGCCCTCGCGCAGCGCGCCCAGTTGCATTCGCACGGCGCGTAACCGCGCCGCCATCGCTCCTACCAGCGCCGCGGCTTCGCGCTCGGCGCCGGTCAGCCGCCCGAGCGTGCGCAGGTCGGCGAGGACGCCCGCTACATCGAGCGGATTCAGGGCGAAGTTGACGACCCGCGCCCGGTCGAGTTGCGTGAAGACGCTGGTCGGATTGATGCGCACGCCCACGACCAAGTCGGGATGCAGCGCCACCACCCGCTCGAGACTGGGGTTGACGATGCCGCCGATGTGCGCGCGGGCGGGCGCCTCGGGCGGGTAATCGCAGTAGTCGGTCACGCCCACCACCCGCGGCCCCAGGCCGAGCGCGAAGAGCAATTCCGTCACGCTCGGCGCCAGCGAGACGATGCGCTCCGGCGTCGCCGGCACCGTGACCTGGCGCTGCAGCGCATCGCTGACGGTGACCGGAAACGCCGCGGCGAGGAAGGCCAGTGCGAGCAGCACGACAACCCCACCCCCGGCCCCTCCCCGTGCACGGGGAGGGGAGCAATCGAGGAGTGAGCGGCTGACCCTCTGCCAGCGACCGCAGCTCACGAGACTGTGCCTAGGGTTTGCAGATGTCACAGGGTTTGTATCCGAGCGCTTCGGCCTGTCCGCGCGAAGAGAGCGGCTGCGAGTCCGGCAGCGCCTTCACGAGCGCGCAGTCGGGGCGGTGATAGCGGTGGTCGCGCGGGTCGCCGATGAACGCGAAGCCCGACTGGTGCTCGGGCGTCGAGATGTAGGTGCGCACCTCGCGCGCGAACGGCTCGCCGGTCGTCAGCGTCGTGCCGGCGACCGCTGCCGCGGGGCGCGCCGCGACCGCGTGCGCGTTCCGCCACGCCAGCGCGCCGGCGCCGAGAATGACGACACCCAGCAGCACGATTACTGCGCAGGTCCGCCGGCGCTGGGCGTCCATTGGATGTCCTTTCTGCGCGTCCACAAGTCCTCGACCATCAGCCGGCCCGGGTCGAGCGATTGCACATGCCCGTCGGCGAACGCGACCAGCGCCTTGCCGTGATGCCGGAAGGCGACATCGCCGCAACCGAAAGTCATACTCGGCGGCGAAACGGCGGGCGTTTCGTAAATTCCGAAGGCCGGGCTGCTGGGGAACTGACAGCCGGGATTCCCGTAATCAATCTCGGCGTCGGCGAAGACGACCGTGCGCGCCGGTTCGTCCATCTGGTCGAGGCGGGCCGGCGGGCCCGGCGGCCAGTTGAAGTTGAGCGCGAAGTCGGTGCCGATGTAGGCCCATGAATAGCCGTACCCGGTCCCGTCGCCGAATTTCCGCGTGCCGAAGAAACTCGGACAGTTGTTGATGGCCGTGTTCTGCAGATAGGGCTGCAACAGCCCGCGGCGGTTGTCCCACTGCCCGGAGAATGCCGGGTCTTCGATTCCGAACCAGAACTGCCGCGAATCGTCGAGGTACTGGTAGGGCATGAACTGTTCGTCGTAGTCGTGCGCGTACATCAGCGCCGCGGTGATGAGGTTGCGCAGATTGCTGATGCACGAGGCCTGGCGGCCCCGCTCGCGCGCCTGGACGAGCACCGGCAAGAGCAGCGCGGCGAGAATCGCGATGATCGCGATCACCACCAGGAGTTCAATCAGTGTGAAGCCCGGCCGGAGGTGTCGCGCGCCCCCGCGGCCGGCGAGGGGAGCGCTCCAACAGGACTGCCGCATCGCCATCTCCTTCCCGCGAAGATGTGTGGCGTCTGCGGTTGGGGTGGTCTCCTGGCTTCCGCCGGCCTACTAGCCGCGCCTTCCCGCCCTTTGCGAGGGCCGTGGCAAATGCGGCGTTCGTTGCGGTGACAGTTGCGGGGCAGCGCCGGATTTGCACCGGCTTCCCACGAGACCAACCGCACACTGGTTTTGCCCCGAAGGGCAGGGGAATGGTACTGGCAGGGGTGCTGCGAGGTCAAACAGCAACCAGGCGGCTGGTAGAATGGCGCCGTCGGGCCAGCAAGGAGCGGATGGAGTGAACCGACCACATGGCCGCATGGCAACGATCTGCCGCCTGGGCGCGGTAGCGGGCTTGACGCTCGCCGCCCGCCAGCCCGCGCACGCCCACTACGCAGTGGCCTACCAGTTTCGCACCGTCCTCGGCCACAAAGTGCATCTGGTCACCGCTGACCTCAACACGCCCGGGATCGCGGTGATGGTGGAGGTGGCGCAGGGCTTCCCCGCCCGCGGGACCAAACTCGCCACACTGGCCAAGCAGCGCAACGCGCTCGCCGCAGTGAACGGCACTTTCTTCTCGACTCGCTCGTTCGAGCCGATCGGCGATGTGGTTGTGAACGGGCGCATTGTCTTCCAAGCGAAGCGGACGCGGCCCGCAATCGCCGTCACCTGGGACGGCAAGGTGCGGATTCTCTCCGCGCACGAGGTGCCGGAGCTGTGGCGCGGCTATCGCTTCGCCCTCGTCGCCGGCCCGCGGCTGCTGCAGCGGGGCATCGTCACTGTCTCTGCCGAGGGCGATGGCTTTCAAGACCCGAGTGTTCTCGGCCGGGCACGGCGCAGCGCGGTCGGGCTGACCAAGTCCAACAAATTGCTGCTGGTGGTGGTGCAGGACAAGGTGTCGCTCGCGCGCCTGTCGCTGGTGATGAAGGCGCTGGGCGCCGACGACGCGCTCAACCTCGACGGCGGCACTTCATCCGGTTTGTATCAAGGCGGGCTGACGCGCGTCGCCGGGACGCGCAGCGTCCCCTGCGCGCTCGTGGTCGCCGTCGAGAAGTGACGGAACCGAGTCAGCTGCGCGGCGGCTTTCCGCCGCTCACCGAATTGCGCGCTATCTTCCTGGGCATCGAGGGCGTTCTGTGTCCGCCGCGCTGGACGATACTGAAGACGACTCTGCTGTCGGAGTTGGCGAACCGAAGACACGCCATCGGCGAGCGCACGCTCGAGCGCGCCGTGGCCGGACTGGAACGACAGCCGCGCCGCCGCGGACAGCGCCTGGAACGTTACGGCAGCGACTGGGTGCGGGCGCTGGTGCGCCGGCTCGGCATTGCCGACGCCGATTTCCCGGAAGTGTCCGCGCTGCTGCCGACGGTCACGCCCGAAGACCTCTATCCCGATGTGGTGACATTCCTCGACGCCCTGCGGGCGCTGGCCATCGCCCGCGTCGTCGTCGCATTCCCCGGCGACCCGTCTCCCTATCAAGTGACTCGGGACTTGGGGATCGGGGAGTACTTCGAAGTCCTCGTCGCCGTGGAGGACGAAGACGCCGTGGGCCTGACCGGGCGCGGCGTGCTGCTCACCGCGCTTGAGGCGTGTCATGTGCGCGCCGAGCAGGCCGCGTGCGTTCTCTCCGACCCCGAGGCGCTGCGCGAAGCGGAGGCCGTCCGGGTCCGCAGTGTCCGCCTGGCGCGGGACGATGCCGAAGCAGCCGGCGCTGTGCGCACCCTCGAAGCGCTGTTGCCGGAATCCACGCGCGTCGCCGCCGAATCGAGTCTGCTATAATCGTCGCATTCTTGCGCGAGGAACGGCGCTGACCCCCCAGACCACTCTGCGCACTGCCACTCACATCGCCGGCAACGGCCTGCATACAGGCGCTCCGTCGGTCGTTCGCCTGCTCCCCGCGCCGCCCGACACCGGAGTCGTGTTCGTGTCGGAGGGCGTCGAAATCCCCGCACGGCTCGATTCGGTTGTGAGCACGGAGCGCGCGACGACCCTCGGCGCCGGCGCGGTCGCGATCGGCACCGTCGAACACCTGCTCTCGGCGCTCGCCGGGCTCGGAGTGGACAACGCCCGCATTGAGGTGGACGGCCCCGAGTTGCCCGCCCTCGATGGCAGCGCGCGGGAGTGGGTCGCACTCATTGAGTCCGTCGGGCTGGAGACTCAAGCCGCGCGGGCGAGCGTCCTCGAACTCTCGGGTGCCGTGGCAGTGAACGACGGCGCCGCACGGCTGGAGGCGTTTCCCAGCGACTCCTTCGCCGCGCACTATGAACTCGACTACCCCGGCACGCCGGTCGGACGCATGACCGCGGACTTCGATGCCGCGCACGACCTCTATGCCGAAACCCTCGCGCCGGCGCGCACCTTTGCCCTGATCGGCGAAGTCGAGGCGCTGCGCGCTGCCGGGCTGGCGCAAGGCGGCAGTCTCGACAACGCGCTCGTCATCTATCCCGACCGCTACTCCAGTCCGCTCCGGCTGCCGGACGAGCCGGCGCGGCACAAGATTCTCGACTTGATCGGTGACTTGAGCCTGCTTGGCGCCCGCTTGCACGCACGGGTGCAGGTCGTCCGCGGCGGTCACCGGTCGCATGTCCGGCTGGTGCAGGCCATCCGGGAGCAAGCGCGCACGCGCGCGCACGCGCAATCCAGAACGGGAGTGGGCATCCATGGACATTAACGAGATCCTCGGTCTGCTGCCGCATCGGTACCCGATGGTGCTGGTGGACCGCATCCTCGAACTCGACCCGGGCGAGCGGGCGGTCGGCCTGAAGAATGTCACCGCCAACGAACAGTTCTTCGTCGGCCACTTTCCCGGCAACCCGGTGATGCCTGCCGTGCTGATTCTCGAGTCGATGGCGCAGATTGGGGGCGTGATGCTATTGAGCGCGGTGGACGAGCCCGACAAGATTCCCCTCTTCACGGGTGTAGACAAGGCCCGTTTCCGCAGTCCTGTCCGGCCCGGAGACCAGTTGATCACCGAGTGCACGCTCGAACATCGTCATGGTCTGGTCGGGCGGGTTCGGGCCGTAGCCCGCGTTGACGGCAAGGTCGTTGCGGAAGCCACCTACCTCTATGCTCTCGTGGACGAACTGAAGCGCCCCGACCGCCTGGAACGGACGCCCGCCGGCGCCTTCTGATGTCGCACCACCCGACCGCCATCATCGATTCATCGGCCGCCCTCGGCGATAGTGTCGAGGTCGGCCCGTTCGCCGTCATCGGCGCCGGCGCGCAGATCGGCGACCAGTGTCTCATCGGCGCCCATGTCTGCATCGGCGACGGCACCGTTGTCGGCACGCAGTGCCGCCTGCATACCGGCGCCGTCCTCGGCGGGCCGCCGCAGCATCGCGGCCACCCGGAAGACCGCAGCGGCGTCCGCATCGGCGACCGCAACGAACTGCGCGAGTATGTCACCATTCACGGCGCCACCGACCCCGAGGGCGGCACCGTCCTGGGCGACGATAATTACCTGATGGCTTACAGCCACGCCGGCCACGATGTGCACATCGGGAGCGGCGTGACGATTGCCAATATGGTGCAACTTGGTGGGCATGTCATCGTCGAAGACGGGGTGGTCATCGGCGGACTGCTTGGCGTGCATCAATTCGTCCGCATCGGGAAATACGCGATGGTCGGCGGCCTGTCGCGGGTGACGCAGGACATCCCGCCCTTCATGCTCACCGAGGGCTCGCCCGCCCGCGTGATGGGCGTGAACCGCCACGGGATGCGCCGCGCCGGGCTCGACGCCGACGCGCAGCAGTCCATCAAACAAGCATACCGGCTGCTCTTTCGGGCCAAGCTGAATTTGAGTGACGCGTTGCAGCAAGTGCGCGACACACTGCCGATGTCGGAACCGCTGCAATATTTGATAGACTTCCTGTCCCGTCTGCAGAACGGCCATGCCGGCCGCCAGAATGACCCGATGGGCGTGCCGGTCGCCGTCCGCGAAACGCACTCCGTCGGCGCGCCGCACCGTCGCGGCGAGTGACCGCGTCGCCCAACGGGATCGCCGCCGGCGCCGCGCGGCCGGCGCGGGTCTTCGTCGTCGCCGGCGAACCATCGGGCGATAGGCATGCGGCCGCGGTTATCCGCGAACTGCGTACCATGATGCCGGCGGTCATCGTTGAAGGCGTGGGCGGACAGGCGTTGCGCGATGCCGGGGTCCGGCTGCTGGCCGACAGCACCCGCTGGGGGGCGCTCGGCGTCTTCGATTCACTACGGCGCGTCCCGCGGCTGTGGCGCGAATTCCAGCGCATTGCCGCATACATCGAGCGCACGCAACCAAGCGCCGTGCTGCTGGTGGACTTCGGCGCCTTCAATGCCCGACTCGCGCGGCGCTTGAAGAGCGTGCCATCCCGCATTCTGTACTACATCCCACCGCGGTGCTGGGACCGCAACGCCGCCCGCGGCGATGTGCCCGACCTCGTGGACGCCATCGCCACGCCGTTCCCCTGGTCGGCCGAGAGACTGCGCGGGGGCCGGGCCCGAGTCGAGTGGGTCGGCCATCCGGTGTTGGACACGCTGCCCGACGCACCCGCCGCGCCGCGCACGCCGAGCGATACGCCGACGCTCGCGCTCCTGCCCGGCAGCCGCCCGCTCGAAGCGGGGCTGCAGCTTCCGCTGTACGCGCAGGTCGTCGAGCGCGTCGCGGCCTCGCTCGGGCTCCCGCCGCGGGTCATCGTGTGCTGGGCGCCGTCGTTGCCCGCGGCGCTGCAGGCGCGCGGGCGTGTGTTGCTGCCGAATGCGGAGTGGGTGGACGGCGTCCCCGTCGACGCGCTGCACCGCGCCGACGCCGCGCTCGTCTGCTCCGGCACGGCCACGCTCGAAGTCGCCTGCGCCGGCACGCCGATGGTCATCGTGTATCGCGTCGCCTGGTGGCAGATGCCGGAATACCAATTGCGCAAGCGCCTCTGGGCGCTGCCGTTTGCCGGCCTGCCGAACATCCTGCTGGGCCGCGGCGCGGTGCCGGAGCTGCACGGCCCGTCCGCCAGCGCGGCGCGCGTGGCGGACGAAGTTCTCGCATTGCTGACGAAGCCAGACCTTGCCGAGGCGCAGCGCCGCGCGTTCGCCGACATGCGCGCCGCCCTCGGCACGCCCGGCGCCGCGCGTCGCACCGCCGACATGCTGGCCGCGTTGCTGCGTGAACCGGCGCGGCCGACGGCCATATCGGCGAGCGCGGGGTAGGGGATGCCCGTCCGCCGCGCCCGCATCGACGCCCCGCTGATCGCCACCAACGCGGTCCTCTCCGGCGCCGCGCCCTGGGCGCTGCCGCTGGCGCTGCGCGCCGTGCTGATGCAGCCGGAGGGCTGGCGCCAACTCCCGCAGCGCTTCGGGCTGCTGCCGCGTATGCCCGCGCCCCGGCATGGGCGCATCTGGCTGCACGCCGCGGGCCCCGGTGAAGTCATCGGCGCCGCGCCGGTGATGCGCGCGCTCCTGGCGCGCACCCCGGGCGCCGACCTCGTTGTCTCTTCATTTGAAGAGCCGGGCTTGCGGATGGCGCAGCGCCTCTTCCCTGACGCTCGCGCCCGCTTCTTCCTGCCGTTCGACTTCCTGCCGCTAGTGCGCATGGCGGTCGCCCGCGTGCGTCCGACGCTGTGCGTACTGATGGAGACGGAACTCTGGCCGAACTTTCTCTGGACGCTGGCGCGCCGCCGTGTCCCCGTCGCCGTCATCAATGGCCAGATTTCCGACGCGGCCTTTCGCCGCGCCGCCCGCTTCCGCGGGTTCTATCGCTGGATGTTCACCCATGTCGCGCTCACTTGCGCGCAGTCGGCGGAGGAAGCCGGGCGCTTCCGCGCTCTCGGGCTGCCTGCCGACCGGCTGCTCACCGTCGGCAGCGTGAAATTCGACGGCCTGCAGGAACCCAACGAGAGCATCCGCACGCGCTTGCGCGCGGAACTGCACCTGGGCGCAGACGCGCAACTCCTCGTCGCCGGCAGCACACACGCCGGCGAAGAGGTGCTGCTGCTTGCCGTCTTCACCGTCCTGCGCCGGCGCTTCCCCGGCCTGCGCCTGCTGATCGCGCCGCGCGATCGCACCCGCGCCGGCGATGTCACCGCGCTCGCCGGCCGGGCGTCGTATTCGGTGTGCCGCCGGTCTGCCCCGCAGCTCGGAACCGATGTCATCGTGCTCGACACGATGGGCGAACTGGCGAGCGCCTTCGGCCTCGGCGTCGTCGGGTTCGTCGGCGGCTCACTGGTGCCCGTCGGCGGGCACAACCTGCTCGAACCGCTGGCCTGGGGCCGTCCCGTCGTCTTCGGTCGCTATGTGCAGAGTTTTCAGGAAATCGCGGACGCCGTGCTTGCCGCCCGCTTGGGTCGCCAAGTCTCATCGGCGCCGGCGCTGACCAAGGCAGTCGCCGCCTATCTCGAGTCGCCTGATCGCCTCGCGGAAGTCGCCGCGCAAGCGCCGGTGTTCCTCCGGCGTCACGCCGGCGCCACCGAGCGCACCGTCGCCGCGCTGTTACCGCTGCTCGCGAACGGGGCGGTCACCCCGTAATGGCGGAAGCGCCGCCGCGCGCGCTGCTGCATCCGCTGCTGCGCGCGGTGCTGTACCTGGTCGCGTTTTTCGTCGCGCAGATCGGCGCCGCGGTCGCGCTGTTGCCCGTCGCCTATGCCGTGGTCACTGCGCAGCACACCGGCCCGCCGATGACCATCGAGCAGGCGGGGCTGGCGGTCGTCGAACTGATGAAATCGCCGGCCGCCCTCACGGCGGCGACGGTCACGACCGCGCTCGTCGTCCTGGCGACCACGCTCGGATTTCGCTACCTCTTCGACCACCGGCCATTTCGCACGCTCGGCTTCCAGCGCGTGCCTGGCTGGGTGCGTCAGCTCGCCGCCGGCGTCGCGCTCGGCACCTTGTTCAATGCCTTGATGGCAGCCGTCTTGATTGTGAGCGGCCACCTGACGGTCGGCGGCATCTCGCCCGACTTTTCGCTGTCGGGTCTGGCCCTCGGCGTCGCACTCTTCGTCAGCGTCAGCGTCTTCGAAGAGACCGCCGTCCGCGGCTACCTGCTGCAAGTCCTGGAAGAGTGGCGCGGCATCCGCTGGGCGGTGCTGATTAGCACGCTCATCTTCGCCTCCGGCCACATCGCCAACCTGTTCCTGACCGCCGACCCCAAGACTGGCGCGATGACCCTCGGCGCCATCCACGACCCGATGCAGGCCACCGCGGGGATGGTGGTCATCTTTTTCGCCGGCTTGCTGCTGGCATACTGCTATGTCGCCACGCGGCAACTGTGGCTGCCCATCGGGCTGCACTTTGGCTGGAATTTCGGCATGGGGTCGCTGCTTGGGTTCCCGGTGTCGAATGTCCCGATTCAGTTCCCGACCCTGCTCAAAGTGCAGCCGGCCGGGCACAGTCTGCTGACGGGCGGCGCTTTCGGTCTGGAGGGCAGCGTGTTGGCGCTGCCGGCAATCCTCGTGCTGGCGCTGTGCGTCCGCCTGCTGTCGCCGTGGCTGCGCGCGGCAGCGACAGGCACCGGGGCCGCGCCGACATAGCGCGCGTGTCCGTTTGTTACACTGAACGGGCACCACAGTCTGGCTGGCTGGAGAGCGTTCTGGCATGAGCGCCTGGGAAGAGACGCGTCCCCGCGGTGAACGCGGCGAGGCTGGCGGTCCGCCGCCGGAGGGCCTCGGCGCCCTCGACGACCTGCCGCAGCTCGGCGCCGCATGGGTGCTGTACGAAGTGGGCCGAGCATGGATTGATGCGGTCCGCCGCCGGCACGGAGTCGTGGTCGCAATTGGCAGCGGCGCGACCGAATCGGGAATGCTGCCCTTCGTGCGCGACCTGGTGGCGTGCGGCGCGGTGTCCGCGGTCGCGCTGCCCGTCGAGGTAGCGCTCGCAGACCTCGGCGTCGCGCTGACCGACGACTCGCCGCACGGCGGGCGCTCCCGCGCTGCGGCCAACGAGATCGCCCGGCTGGTCAACGGCGCTATCGCCGAATCGCCGGACCGCGGGGCCGGGGAATCGCTCTTCACGCTGCTGGCCGAGGCGTCGCGCGTTTCGCGCAGTCTGCTGGGCGCCGCGCAGGCGGCCGATGTCCCAGTCACGGTGCACGGCACGGTCGGCGGCGAGCGCTATCAGCAGCACGCCGATTTCGACGCCGCCGCGACGGCCGCGGCGCTCGCCCGTGATGCAATGCGCCTCAATGAGATTGTCCGCCGCCTCGGCGAGAAGGGCCTGCTGGTGCTCGTCGGCGGTGATGCGATGCTGGCGCAAATGATTGCACGCGCCGCCGAGCGCGCCCGGGCACAATCGCAACTGACGACCGGCTTGAGCACGGTGGCCCTCGGACGAGCGCCGATTGCCGGCGCCGCCGTCCTTGAGCAGATCGCGACCGCACAGCACGGCCGGCACCTGCTGGTCGACGCGCCGGAAGAAATCGCGTTCGCCTTGCTCGCGCGAGCCGTAGAGGAAGTGTTCAAGAGTGGCGGACGGCCGGCGGCCGAGGGCCCGATTTCCGCCTCCGGCATTTCTGCTTTCCTCAAGACCGCCGCGCCGAAGCCGGCCTCGACAAAGCGATCGGCGACCGCACCGGCCCATCCCGCCGCCGCAGCCGCGTCCGAGTCCGTCGTCGCGTCAGTCGAATTGAGCGAAGAACAGATCGAGGAATCGCGCCGCCGCTTCCGGCTCGGAAAGTCACTCGCCTCGCGCGGCCAGGCCGACGAAGCCGTCGTCGCGCTGCAGCAAGCCGTCCAAATCGACACCCGCCTCATCGACGCGCACAAACTCCTCGGCGACCTGCTCCGTCAGCGCGACGACTTCCGCGGGGCCATCGAGCATCACCAACGCGTGCTGGACGCCGATCCGAACTCCGCGCAGGCCTTGACCGCGCTCGCCGCCGATTTCATTGCGGTGCGCGAATACGGCCGGGCGGTGGCGATGTGCAAACGGGCGCTCGCGCTCGAACCGGACAATGTGGACACGATCTTCTATTTGGGGCTGGCGCACTTCCACCAGGCCCGCTCCGACTGGGCGCTCGACCATCTCCAACGGGTTGTCAGCGCCCGGCCCACTTGGTCGCCCGGGCTGTACTATCTGGGCCTCGTCTTGGAGCAGGGCCATCATTTCAAAGATGCGCTGCCGCGCTTGCGCGCCGCCGTTGAACACGCGGAGAACGACGGTCAGAAGGGGCGGGCGCTGCGCGCCATCACCGAAGTCGGAGTGCGCGCCGGCGACTACGCAATGGCGCGGCAGGCCTGCGAAGAGGCGCTGCGGCTGACGCCCGATGACGAGGACTTGAAGCGCCGGTTTCAAGAAATCTCGAAGCATGCCGACCGGGTGAACTGGGCGTAACCACGGCTGGGGAGGCGAGGGACAGCAATGGCTGAAGCAGGCATGGTGCGTCAAGTCACGGGGGGCGAAGTCGAGGAGCGGTTCGTCGCCCTGCTCTCCAACGCCGCCGCGGTGCGGGCGGTGGCGGCGGTCGTTGAAGGCACTCTGGGCCCGAAGGGACTCGACTGCATGCTGGTGGACCGCTTCGGCGATGTCACCATCACCAACGACGGCAGCACCATCCTCGACAAGATCGATGTCCAGCATCCCGCCGCCCGGCTGCTCATCAGCGGCGCCAAAGCCCAGGACGCCGAAGTCGGCGACGGCACCACGACGGTCAGCGTCATCGCCAGCGCCCTCATCACCAACGCCGTCACGCACGCCGGCCGCGGCGTGCCCATCACGAAACTCATCGAGGGCATAAGGACTGGCATCGCCACCGCCGTCGCGGGCTTGGAGCGCCGGGCGCGCCCGATTGCCGGCCTCGACGACCCACTGCTCTTCGACACCGCACTCATCGCCGCCCGCGGCGACCGCGGGATCGCCGACCTGGCAGTGCAGGCGGCGCGGCGTGTCGGAGTTGATTCCCTCAAGAACCCGGCCTACACGCTTGCCGATTGGGTCGTTGCCAAGGAGGGCGCCAAGGACGAGACCTTCGGCGGCGTTATCGTGGACCAGGAGCCGGTCAACAGCCAGATGCCGCGGCAAGTGCAGAATGTCCGCGTCCTGCTCCTCGATGACCCGCTCGAGCCCGAGCCGCTCGACGGCCAGGCGATGGGCACGGAAATCGGTTTCCGCCGCTATATGGAATTGCAGGACGAGTTCCGCAAATGGCTCGACACCTTGCAAAACGCCGGGATCGGGCTCGTCGCATCAACCAAAGCCGTGGCGGGCGAGGCCGAAGAGCGCCTCACGCAAGCCGGCATCATTGCGACGCGCCGCTTGAGTTTGCGCGAAATGGAGCGCCTGGCCGAAAACACCGGCGCTCGCATACTGAAACGCGGTTCCCTCAAGCGCCCGCTCGCCGAATTGACGCAGTTCCTGGGCACTGCCTCCGATGTCCGCGCCGATGACGAACTGAACCTCCTTCGTGTCACCGGCTCCGGCCCCAAGCCCGCCGCCACCATCCTAGTCGGCGCCGCCACACGCCAGGTGCGCGACGAGCGCGAGCGCATCGCCGTCGACGCCGCCTGGGCGGTGCAGCAGACGGTGCGCGGCGGCGTGCTCGTCGGCGAAGGCGCCGCGGCACTGGCCGTCGTGCCCGAGGTCGAGACGGCGAAGGGCAAGGCGGGCGGGATGGTGTCGTATGGCGTCGACTGCGTGATCGAAGCGCTGCGGACGCCCATCAGCCGCATCCTGGCCAACTGCGGTTTCAACCCGCTCGAGAAACTCGAAGAGGCCGTCCGCGCCCAGCGCGAGCACGGCGACACCTGGGGCATCGACACCGACACCGGCGAGCCGGTCGATATGGCGGCGGAGCATGTCTTCGACCCGGCGCCGGTGCTGATCCACGCCCTGCGCACCGCCGGCGAAATCGCCGAGGCCATCTTGCGCATCAACACCATCATCAAGAAGCGCGACGAGGCGCTCGTCGGCCCGCCGCCCCCGCCGCCGATCGCATGATGCCCGAAGACGACCCCGGCTCCGAAGCGGCCTCGCTCCTCGAGACGCCGGAAGCCCGCGCCGAGCGGCTGGAGCAGGAGGTCGCCGAACTCCAGCGGCTGGTCGACCGCGCCCGCGACGACGAGATGCGCCTGCTGGCCGACCTCGACAATCTGCGCAAACGCTCCCGCCAAGAGGCGCAGGACTCCCGCATCGCCGGCCGCACCGAGATTCTGCGCGAGTTGCTGTTGTTGCAGGACTCTGTCGCTCGCGGCCTGTCCAGCGCCGAGCAAGGCGGAACAGTCGAGTCGCTCCGCGACGGCCTGCGTCTCATCGAACGGGGCATCGCCGACCTGCTCGCCCGCCAGGGCATCGAGCGCATCGCCACTGCCGGCCAGACCTTCGACCCCCGCCTGCACGAGGCCGTCGGCACCGCCCCGGCCACCGCCGAGCACCCCGACCACACCATCGTCAGCGAGGCCCGCGCCGGTTACCGCCTGCGTGACCAGGTCCTCCGCCCTGCCCAGGTTATCGTCGCCACCAGCGAATGAATGGGTAGCGCGGGCCTCTGGCCCGCGTCCGGTTCCGCCGGCGAGACGCCGATGCCACTCACCGCCTTAGGCCCCTCTCCCAGTTCGGGAGAGGGGTGGCGAAGCCGGGGTGAGG
>CAYNSX010000018.1:0-24920 GCA_964400165.1 uncultured bacterium | reverse complement strand
GTTTCAACCCTCTCCCCCTTCCCCCTCTCCCAAGTACTTGGGAGAGGGGAGACCGAAGGTCGGGGAGAGGGTTCCCACTTGGGTCGCGGCCTGCGGAATTCTCGACCCCACCCCTTGCTTGCTTCCCTGTGGATAACTTGCTTGGCAGGCAAGCAAGCGCCGAGTAGCATTCGCGTAATTCGCAGGAAACCCACACGGTTTCCCCTGCGGAAGGTCTCGGCCTGGTGGATTACGCGTTGACCGGCGCGCGCAGCGCCCCCGACAATGCAGGATGGACATGGGGTGGGCCTGGAGCCACTCTGTCCTCCCGCCGCAATGCGTATGGTTTTCCACCCGGTAACCCGCCGATGTGCAGCAACCGGGTTCTCACTGCGCGGTCGGGCCCACCCCTGGCCACTATGGGAGGCGAGGAAAAATGATGAGATTGGAAAAACCGGATCTGCAGTTAGAGGCACGCATCAAAGTCATCGGAGTCGGCGGCGCCGGCTGCAATGCGGTCAACCGCATGATCGAAGCCGGTCTCCAGGGCGTCGACTTCATCACCTGCAACACCGATGAGCAGGCGCTCGTCCGCTCGCTCGCCGAGACGAAGCTGATTCTCGGCAAGACCGTCACCCGCGGGCTCGGTGCCGGCGGCGACCCCGAACTGGGGATGCGCGCCGCCGAAGAGGACCGCCAGGAAATCAAGAATCTCCTCGAAGAGTCCGACATGGTGTTCATCACCGCCGGACTCGGCGGGGGCACCGGCACGGGCGCCGCGCCCGTCATCGCCGAACTGGCGAAAGACCTCGGCGCGCTGACCATCGCCGTCGTCACCAAGCCGTTCGCCTTCGAACGCGGCCGCCGCATGGCGGTCGCCGAACAGGGCCTCGAGCGGCTGCGGGACAATGTCGACACGCTCGTCGGCATTCCGAACGAGCGGCTGCTCGGCGTCGTCGACGACCGCGCCACGCTGCTCGACGCGTTCCGCATGGCCGACGAAGTCCTCCGCCAGGGCGTCCAGGGCATTTCCGACCTGATCCTGGTCCCCGGGCTGATCAACCTCGACTACGCCGATGTCAAGACCATCATGAAGGACGCGGGCACCGCGTTGATGGGCATCGGCACCGGCAGCGGCGACAACCGCGCCGTGGACGCCGCACGCGCCGCCATCTCCAGCCCGTTGCTCGAGACGACGGTGGAAGGCGCCAGTCGCATCCTCTTCAACATCACCGGCAGCGAGAACCTGACGCTCGCCGAAGTCGAAGAGGCCGCGCAGGCGATTTCCTCCGCTGCTGACGCGCGCGACGCCAATGTCATCTTCGGCGCCGTGCTCGACGAGAAGATGGGCGACGAGGTCCGCATCACCGTCCTCGCCACCGGTTTCGACCGGATGCCGCGGTTGGCCGTCGCCAAGGCCGAGAAGGCGCGCACGAACGACAACGACCTGGAAATCCCCGCCTTCTTGCGCAAGCGCTGACAAGATCCTGTCCCGCCTCCGAAGCCCAGGCCCCGACACTGTCGGGGCCTGGGCCGTCTTTCGGGCAGGGAACCGCGCGCCCCAGGCGAACCGTTGAGGGGAGTGGGGTAGGGCGCCGTTCCAACCTTGCGACCGAAGGGAACCCGACACCGTGACGATGACGCGCGCGCACGACTGCCTGCGGGGAGGCAACGATGAGTGAGCCGCTCGACCTGCTCGCCTTCGGGGCGCACCCGGACGATGTCGAAATCGTCTGCTCCGGCCTCGTCGCCAAGATGGCGAAGATGGGCTACCGTGTCGGTGTCTGCGATATGACGCGCGGTGAGGGCGGCAGCCGCGGGACACCCGAACAGCGGGTCGCCGAGTCCGAGAAAGCCGCGAAGGTGCTCGGCCTGGCGGTGCGCGAAAACCTCAAGTTGCCCGACACCCACCTGCACGCCGACGCCGAGGGCTACAAGGCCGTCGCCGCCATCATCCGCAAGCACCGCCCGTCGGTCGTCGTGGCGCCGCACTGGGAGGATGTCCACCCCGACCATGTGGCGACCAGCCAGCTCGTCACTCACGGCTGCTACATCGCCCACTTCCGCAAACTCGCCGCCAACGGCGAGGACTTGCACATCCCGACCGCCATCATCTACTACCTGCAGCGAGTGCCGGTGCTGCCCACTTTCGTCGTGGACATCAGTGATGTCTTCGACAAAAAGGTGGAGTCCATCGCCTGTTACGAGAGCGTCTTCGGCCCCGCCGAGGTGCTGCCCGCCACCGACACCAGCGGCGGCCCGCGCACCATCAACCGCCGCCTCGCCGACTGGTCGGAGGTGAACGCCCGCTACTGGGGCTCGCGCGTCAACGCCAAATACGGCGAGGCATATCTGTATCGCTCTTTCTTGCGTATCGACGACCCGGTGGCGTTCTTCAAGAACCTGCCGACCGGGCGCCCGCGGTAAGGGAAAGGACGATGGCCGTCGCCGAACTGAACCCCGTCCTCGACCACCTCGAGAAGCACTGGCAGGCGGGCATTGAGACGCTCAAGGAGTATTGCGCGCAGCCGTCCGTCTCGGCGAAGGGCGAAGGCCTGACCGAGTGCGCCGACCTCTGCGCCGAAATTATGCAGCGCGCCGGCGCCAAGACGAAGATTCTGCCGACCGACGGCGCGCCGGTCGTCTATGCGGAGTTCCCCGGCGACAGCGACAAGACGCTGCTAATCTACGACCACTACGATGTCCAGCCCGTCGAGCCGCTCGACGAGTGGGTCTCGCCGCCCTTCGCGCCGACCGTCCGCGACGGCAAGCTCTTCTGCCGCGGCTGCGCCGACAACAAGGGCGACACCATCGCCCGCCTCACCGCCATCAAGGCCTACCTCGACACCGTTGGCTCGCTCCCCTGCCGCATCAAGTGGATGATCGAGGGTGAAGAAGAAGTCGGCTCCGTCAACCTGGAGCCGCACATCGAGAAGTACGCCGGCCTCTATGCAGCCGATGTCTGCCTCTGGGAGGCGGGCGGCGTCGACCCCGAAGAGCGCCCGGTCGCCGTCCTCGGCGCCAAGGGCATCTGCTATGTCGAGTTGCGTTGCACCACAGCCAACACCGATCTGCACTCGTCCTGGGCGACGCTCATCCCGAACCCCGCTTGGCGTCTCGTTTGGGCGCTCGCCACGCTCAAGGGCGAGGACGAGCGCTGCCGCATCCCTGGCTTCTACGACCGCGTCCAGCAGCCGACCGCGGCGGAACTGAAGGCGCTGGAGAAAATCCCGTTCGACACCGCGTACTATATGCGGGAGTACGGCCTCAACCGTTTCTTGTTCGATGAACCCGCGGACCGGATGCGCATCCGCCATCTCTACCAGCCCACTTGCACCATCTGCGGCCTCACCACTGGCTATCAGGGCCCGGGCTCGAAGACGGTGCTGCCCAAGACCGCCTCCGCCAAGATTGACTTTCGCATGGCGATGGATATGGACCCGAAGGAAGTCGTGCAGCAATTGCGCACGCACCTCGACGCCCACGGCTTCTCGGACATCACCATCACGCCCTTCGGCCTCGAAGGCCCGGCAAAGACGCCGATTGACGACCCCTGGGTCGGCCTCTGCGAGCGGGTGCTGCGTGAAATTTACGAAACGAACCCAATTATGATGCCGACGATGGCGGCGACCGGCCCGATGGCGCCGTTCCGGCACATCCTCAAAGTGCCCATCGTTTCCTTCGGCATCGGCTATCCGGGCAGCAAGGGCCACGCCCCGAACGAAAACATCCGCCTCAACGACTTCCGCCGCGGCGCCCGCGCCGTCGCCCGCCTGATTCACGAGTTCGCGCAGTCGTAGGAGGGGCATTCTTGCCCCGACCCACACACAGTCGCCGCAGGAATGCGGCTCCTACAGTCTTTCAGAGGGCAGGCAACTTGCCTGCCGCCGCTTTCGTAAACCCTCGTTTCCTCGTTTCCTCATTTCCTCATTGTGGTAGTTCCCCTCGTTGACTCCCCTCCCGCCCCTGCTACCATCGCGGCGGAGACTGCAATGGCCACCGGCGCGGCAGCACGGACGGAAACCCTCGGCTCGCTGAAGACGGCTGTCGTCGGCGTCGGCGCCGTCGGGCAACTGATGATTGCGCTGCTGCGCGAGCGGGGCGTGCCCGCCGGTCGGCTGCGCGTTCTGGCGCGCACCGCGCGCCGCGTGTCGCTGAACGGCGACACTTTTTCGGTCGCGGAAGTGACGCCCGAGGCATTCGACGGGCTGGATGTCGCCTTCTTCGCCGGCGGCGAGGACAAGGATAATCACTTCGGCCCGATCGCCGTCGAGCGCGGCGCGGTCGTCATCGACAACGGCGACGCGTTCCGAATGGAGCCGGCGGTGCCGCTAGTGGTGCCCGAAATCAACGCCGACACGCTCGCCCGCCACAAGGGAATGATCGCCAGCCCGAATTGCTCCGCCATTCAACTGGCGATGGTGCTGGCGCCGCTGGCGAACCTGGCGCCCATCCGCCGCGTGGTGTGCAGCACTTACCAGTCCGTGTCGGGGAAGGGGAGGGCGGCGCTCGAACGCCTCGACGCCGAAGCGCGCGCGGTGGTGACCGGCGAAGCGCTGCCCGACGGCTCGCCGTTCGCCGAGCCCATCCTCGGCAACCTCGCCTGCGATTGGCCGGTCGTCGAGGGCGGCCACACGCGCGAGGAAGTGAAGGTTGTCGCCGAGACGCGCAAAGTGCTGGGCGCGCCGCTGCTGCCGATCGCCATCAATACAACCCGCGTGCCGGTGCCGAACGCCCACGCGCAGGCGGTCAACATCGAATTCGAGCGGCCGGTGTCGCCCGACGCGGCGCGCGCGGCGCTGGCGTCGTTCCCTGGCTTGCAGGTCACCGACGATTTCCCGTCACCGCGGATGGCCGACGGCACCGACGCGGTCTGGGTGGGCCGTTTGCGCCGCGACGACAGCGTCGCGCACGGCCTCTGGCTGTGGAGCGCCTGCGACAACCTGCGCAAGGGCGCCGCGCTCAACGCCATCCAAATCGCCGAGACGCTGCTGGCTCGGGGCCTGCTGCCGCGATGAGCGCGGTCCCGCTCGTCGTGCAGAAGTTCGGCGGGCGCTGCCTCGACACGACAGACGCTGCCGCGCACAGCGTCGAGCGCGTCCTGCAGGCCCGCGCCGCCGGACTGCAACCGGTCGTCGTCGTCTCCGCGCTGGGGCGCAAGGGGCAGCCGTACTCGACCGCGGCGCTGGTGCAACTCCTCACCGACATCAGCCCCGACATCGAACCGCGCGCCCTCGACCTGATGATGGCCTGCGGCGAAATCATCGCCGCGGTGCGGATGGCGCACCTGCTGGCGGCGCGCGGCGTGCCGGCGGTGGCGCTCACCGGCGGTCAGGCGGGCATCCTCACCACCCGGCGCTTCGGCAAGGCGCGCGTCACGCTGCTGAAGGCGGACCGCATCGCCGAGTGCTTGAGCGCAGGCGAGGTGCCTTGCGTCACCGGCTTCCAGGGTGTGAGCGAAGTGGACCACGAAGTGACGACGCTCGGCGAAGGCGGCAGCGACTACACGGCCGTCGCGCTGGCGCTCTGGCTGCGGCAGCGCTCGCCGCTGCCCGCGCTGGGTGAGGTGTCGATCGCCGGGGTCGAGTTCTACAAGGAGACACCGGGCATCCGCACCGCCGACCCGCGCAGCGTCCCCGACGGCGTCACGACTGACCTCATCCCCGAATTGACCCACGCCGAACTCGAAGAGGTTGCCCGCTACTGCTCGCGCGTCTTTCAGTTCGAGGCCGCGCAGGCCGCCCGCGAAGGCGACCTGCCGCTCGTCTTCCGGGCAGTCGACCCGGCTGTTGCCGAGGAGACGCGCATCGTCCCGCGCCGCGAAGCCGCGCTCGGCGAAGCGGCGGCCGTGCTCGACCTTTCAAATTTGGCCTGCTTCACACTCACGCCACGCTCGGGCATTGCGGCCCGCGAGCGCGAGCTGCGCGGCTGGGTGCATGCCTGGCTGTGGGAGGAGCGGGGGGTGCTGCCGCTCTTCCTGCCCGGCGACGAAGGCGTCGCCTTCGCCGTGCGCCGGGAGCAGTACCGTGACACGACGGCGCTCGTCGCCGAGGCCTTCGAGGGCACCGGCATCGCCTGCCGGGCCTGGGACGAGGCGGTGGCGCTGGTGACGCTGGTCGGCGAGGGGCTGCGCGGCCGGCCGCGGGCGCTGGTCGACGCGGTGCGCAAGGCGCTGGCGTCCACAGGGACGCCGGTGCCGGCGCTCGAATCGAGTGACTTGTCGGTGCGCGTGCTGGTGCCCGAAGGCGAACGCGTCCGGACGGTGGGGTTGCTGCACGAGGCGTTCGTGCGTGGCAAGCAGCCCATGAAAGAGAAGGCCTATGACCGCCGATGACTTCCGCGGAGTATTCATCCCGCTCATCACGCCCTTTCACGACGGCCGGGTGAACACGCCCGTCCTCGAAAAACTGGCGGTGGACCTGCTCAACGACGGCGTCGCCGGGTTGGTGCCATGCGGGACGACCGGCGAATCGCCCGTCCTCTCCGAGGACGACCGGCGCGAGGTGATTGAGACTTGCGTGCAGGTCGTGGGCGACCGCGGCCTCGTCATCGCCGGCACCGGCTCCAACAACACGGAGACCGCCGTCCGCCACAGCCGCGAGGCGCAGGAGGCGGGGGCGAATGCACTGCTCGTCGTGGCGCCCTATTACAACCGCCCGAACCAGGAGGGCCTCTACGCGCATTTCAAGGCCGTCGCCGAAAGCACCGACTTGCCCATCATTCTTTACAACATCCCGAAGCGCACCGGCGTGAACATCGACGCCGACACCATTGCCCGCCTGGCCAAACTCCCGAACATCGCCGGCGTCAAAGAGGCCAGCGGCGACCCGAATATGGTGATGGATGTGATCGCCCGCACCAACGATTTCGCGGTGCTCGCCGGCGACGACCACATGGTCTACCCGACGCTGGCGCTCGGCGGCGTTGGCACCATCGCTGCCAGCGCCCACATCGCCGCGCCCGAGTGGGTGCGACTGGTGCGCCTGTGCGAGGACGGCCACTGGGACGAGGCGCGGGCGCTGCACTACCGCCTGCTGCCGCTGGCCCGCGTGCTGTTCACGGAGCCCAGCCCGGCGCCGCTGAAGGCGGCACTCGAAATGCTTGGCTACGCCGTCGGCGAGCCGAAATTGCCGCTGGTGCCCGCCAGCGGCGCCTGCCGGGCGCGGCTGCGAACGGTGCTCGCCGAACTCGGCCTGGCGGTCGCCGCGGCGTGAGCGACGAGGCCGCGGCCCTGCTGGCGGAAGTGGCCGCGGGCGTCCGGGGCTGCACGCAGTGCCGCCTGCACGAGAAGCGCACCAACGCCGTCCCCGGCACCGGCCCGCACACCGCCCGCGTCCTCTTCATCGGCGAAGGACCCGGCGAGCAGGAGGACCGCCGCGGTGAGCCGTTTGTCGGCGCCGCCGGGCACTTGCTCGATGAACTGCTCGCCTCCATCGGCCTCGACCGCGGGAGCGTCTTCATCACCAATGTCGTGAAGTGCCGCCCGCCGGGTAATCGCGACCCAGAGCCCGACGAAATCGCCGCCTGCCGGGAGTGGCTCGACGCCCAAATCGCCCTGATCAGCCCGGCCATCATCTGCCCGCTCGGGCGGCATGCCATGACTTCGCTGTTGCCCATCAAGGCATCCATTTCGCAGGTGCACGGCCAGCGGATGGAGCACGGCGGGCTGACCTATTTCCCGCTGTTCCACCCGGCTGCGGCGCTGCACGACGGCAGTAAGCGCCAGACGCTCTTCGACGATTTCGCCAAACTGGCGGCGTTCCTGCGGGAGAGAGGATTGCTGGCTTAGGCATGACGGCTCTTAGGCGCCGTCCTCACCCGGCCCGCTCGCCCGCTTTGCGGGCGTCGTGGGCCACCCTCTCCCGCACAGGGAGAGGGAACCGAGAACGCGACTTCAGTTGGTTCCCCCTCCCCCAGATCGGGAGAGGGGTTTACCCCGAGCACTGCCGAGGGGGTCAGGGGGTGAGGACGGATGAGCGGGGGCTGCTGCAATGAACAGTCCATGTGGACGACGGCTTTGACGGGCGCAGGGCGCGTGGCTATAATGCCGCAACTCGGTCGGCTGGCCCCGTGAGACCTCATGGTGACCCGGAAATGGCAAGTTCCCTGACGGTGGATTCGCCCGAAGTGTTCGGCCCGGAACACACCGAAATGCTCGGTCGTGGCCGTGCCGTCCGCCGCGTGTATGGCTTCGATGAAGTCGCGCTGGTCCCGGGCGCCGTCACCGTCGACCCCGCTCTCGTTGACTTGTCCTGGTCGCTCGGCGGCCTGCGCCGCCCGCTCCCTGTCCTCGCCTCGGCGATGGACGCGGTTGTCAGTATCGAATCTGCGGCACTGCTGGCCCGTC
The DNA here is from genome assembly GCA_964400165.1 of uncultured bacterium. Lineage (GTDB taxonomy): Bacteria > Armatimonadota > Hebobacteria > CAYNSX01 > CAYNSX01 > CAYNSX01. The sequence goes on along the minus strand of CAYNSX010000018.1, from coordinate 16,594 downwards.
TCGGGTCGCTCGGTGTGCTCAATCTCGTCGGCGTCAACACACGCTATGACGACCCGGCCGCGGCGATCGCCCGCATCGTCGAGGCGAGCGACGCCGACTCGGTCGGCGTCATTCAACAGGTCTACAGCCAGCCGGTGCGCGATGACCTGGTCGCGCAGCGCGTCGCCGAATTGCGCGCCGCCGGCGCGCCGGTGGCGGTGGCGACACCGCCCGCCTACGCCGAGCGTTGCGCCGACATTCTCGGCCGCGCCGGCGCCGATGTCTTCATCATTCAAGCGACCGTCACCACCGTCCGCCACAAATCGAAGGATTACTCGCCGCTCGATTTCCGCCGCCTGCGCGGACGCCTCGAGTGTCCGCTGGTCATCGGTAACTGCGTCGCTTACGAGGCCGCGCTCGACCTGATGGACATCGGCGCCGATGGCCTGCTCGTCGGCGTCGGCCCAGGCGCCGCCTGCACGACGCGGCAGGTACTCGGCATCGGAGTCCCGCAAGTCACGGCCATCGCCGATTGCACCGCCGCCCGCGAGGACTTTGAAGTGCGGTCGGGCCGGCGGGTGAGCATCATCGCCGACGGCGGCATCCGCACCGGCGGCGATGTCTGCAAGGCCTTCGCGGCCGGCGCCGACGCCATCATGATCGGTTCGCCGCTCGCCGGCGCCGCCGAAGCGCCCGGGCGCGGCTATCAATGGGGGATGTCCACGCCCGACCCGGCGCTCCCGCGCGGCACGCGCATCAAAGTGAAGAGCAGCGCCTCGCTGGCGACCATCCTCACCGGCCCGGCGCACCGCGACGACGGCACGCACAACCTGATGGGCGCCCTGCGCCTGGGGATGGCCACTTGCGGCGCCGCCACCATTGAAGAGATGCAGCAAGTCGAATTGGTCATCGCACCGGCGCTGGCGACCGAAGGAAAGCACTTCCAGCGCTCCGGATGAGCGCCGTTTCCACGCGCGAGATTCTGACCGCCCCCCTGACGGCGGCGACTCGCCCGGACGAGATGGTGGCGGTGCTCGACTTCGGCGCGCAATACAGCCAGCTCATCGCCCGCCGCATCCGCGAAGCCCATGTTTACTGCGAAATCCTGTCACACGAGACGCCCGTCGCGGAGTTGAAAGCGATGGGCCTCAAGGGCATCGTGATGTCCGGCGGCCCGCGCAGCGTCTACGAGCCGGGCGCGATGCGCGTCGACCCCAAAGTTTTTTCGCTCGGCGTTCCGATCCTCGGCATTTGTTACGGGATGCAGTTATTGGCGCGGGAACTCGGCGGCGTCGTCCGCGGCGGCGAGCAGCGGGAGTACGGAAAGACCGAACTGGAAGTCCTCGACGGCAGCGATCTCTTCCGCGGCCTCAACCCCAGTCTGATTTGCTGGATGAGCCACGGCGACCTCGTCGAAGAAGCGCCGCCCGGCTTCACCGTGACCGCTCGCACCGCCAACACGCCCGTCGCCGCGATGTCGGACCGCGCTCGCGGCCTCTACGGCGTGCAATTCCATCCCGAGGTTGTGCACACGCCCTGGGGCTCCGACCTCATTCACAGTTTCCTCAAGGACGGCTGCGGCTGCCAAGGGCTGTGGACGATGGAGTCGTTCGTCAGCGACACGATTGATGTCATCCGCGAGGGAGTGGGGGGAGCGCAAGTGGTCTGTGGGCTGTCGGGCGGCATCGATTCCGCGACGACCGCCGCGCTGGTCTCGAAGGCCGTCGGCGACCAGTTGTACTGCATTTTCGTCGACCACGGCTTAATGCGGAAGGGCGAGCCCAGCGAGGTCACCAGCACTTTCCGCGACCGCTATGAATCGCACCTGATTCCGATTGACGCCACCGACCGCTTCCTGCGGGCGCTGCGCGGCGTCACCGACCCCGAGGCCAAACGCCGCATCATCGGCAACGAATTCGTCGCCGTCTTTGAAGAAGAAGCCCGCAAGATCGGCGAGGTCGAGTTTCTGGCGCAGGGCACGCTCTACCCCGATGTCATCGAGAGCGGCACCGGTTCCGCCGCCGTCATCAAGACCCACCACAATGTCGGCGGCTTGCCCGAAAAGATGAACCTGCGCCTCATCGAGCCGCTGCGCAACCTGTTCAAGGACGAAGCCCGCGAGGTCGCCCGGCAACTCGGCCTACCCGAGTCCATCACCTGGCGCCAGCCGTTCCCCGGGCCGGGGCTGGCCATCCGCGTCCTCGGAGAGATCTCGAAGGAGCGCATAGACATCCTGCGCGAAGCCGACTTTATAGTGCTCGATGAAATCGTGAAGGCCGGCTGGTATCGCCGCCTCTGGCAGGCCTTCGCGGTGCTGCCGAATGTGCAAAGCGTCGGTGTGATGGGCGACCAGCGCACCTACACCGACACCATCATCGTCCGCGCCGTCACCAGCAACGACGGCATGACCGCCGACTGGGCGCGCCTGCCCTACGAGGCGCTCGAGCGCATCAGCAGTCGCATCATCAACGAAGTGCCTGGCGTCAACCGGGTGGCGTATGATATAAGTTCCAAGCCGCCGGCCACGATCGAATGGGAATGACCGCGGGGTAGGGGAGGGGTCAGAGGCACTCCATGCTGGAACTCGCCACGCGCAATATGCTCGACGACATCCGCGAAGTGCTCGTCACCGAGGACCAGGTCGCGCAGCGGGTCCGGGACCTCGGCGCCGAAATCTCCCGCGATTACGCCGGCAAGGAACTCGTCCTGGTCTGCGTCTTGCGGGGCGCTGTCGTGTTCCTGGGCGACCTCATCCGCCAGATCAGCATCCCGCACGCGGTCGATTTCGTCGCCATTTCTTCGTATGGGCCGCACACCCGCTCGTCCGGCGTCGTGCGCATCCTCAAGGACCTCGACGACAGCGTCGAAAGCAAATATGTCCTCATCGTCGAGGACATCGTGGACACCGGCTTGACGCTCAATTACCTGGTCGAAATGCTGCGCAGCCGCAACGCTGCCAGCGTCAAGGTGGTGGCCTTCCTCAACAAGCCCACCCGGCACAAGATCGACATCCGGCCCGACTATGTCGGCTTCGAGGTGCCGGACGAGTTCGTTGTCGGCTACGGCCTCGATTACGCCCAGCGCTACCGCAACTTGCCCTTCGTCGGCGTGCTCAAGCCCGAGATCTACGGCGGGCGCGAGACGCCCCCCGACGAGCCGGGGGCCTGACGATGGCCGGTCCCGAGCGCGTCAACGACGGCACTATCACCTTCCGCCTCGCCGGACTCGCCGGCTGGGAGCGGAAGGGCGAGGCGCTGGTGAAGGCCTACAAGTTCCGCGATTTCGCCGCGGCGATGGAGTTCGTCAATCGCGCCGCCGACCTGGCGGAGCGGGCCAATCATCACCCGGAGTTGCTCATCCAGTTTCGGACGGTGACCGTGACGCTCTCCACCCACAGCGCCGGCGGCATCAGCGACAAGGATTTCGATTTAGCGGGGCAACTCGACCAGCCCGTCCCGCTGCCGGGCGGCCCAGTGCGCCGGTGATCCGTTGACACATAATCGTGGTATACTGAACTGGTCGATCGTTGTTCCCGCCGCTCCCCGCAGTGACCTCCTCCCCGCGGTGTTGTACACAGCGGCATCCCCTTTCCGAAGGTAGCCATGTCCCCAGAACGAGAAAGCACCCAGATGCGCTCACGGCGCCCGATGCGCGACCGCGAGCGCGAGCGTCCGCAGCCCCAGCCCGAGGCCCCGAGCCCGGCCAATTCGCTCGCCGAACTGCGCGAGAAGACGCTGAAGGAACTCCGGTCGCTGGCGGAGCAGGCCGGCGTCGAGGAAGCACCGTCCGATAAGACGGAACTGTCGCTCCGCATTCTCGCCGCCGAAGCCACGACGCAAGGCGTCCACTTCGTCCGCGGCATCCTCGAAATCATGCCCGAGGGCTACGGCTTCCTGCGGGTGCGCGGGTTTTTGCCCAGCCCCGAAGACATCTATGTCTCCCAGAGCCAGATTCGGCGCTTCGGGCTCCGCACCGGCGACCGCGTCGCCGGCGTCATCCGGCCCCCGAAGTCGAGCGAACGCTACAGCAGTCTGTTGCGGGTGGATGCCGTCAACAACGACCCGCCCGAGGTTGCCCGCGTCCGCAAGAATTTCGATGAACTGACGCCCTGCTATCCGACCGAGATGTTCGACCTCGAAACGGACGCCAAGAACACCTCCGGGCGCTTCATCAATTTGATCGCGCCTATCGGCCGCGGCCAGCGCGCCTTGATCGTTTCGCCGCCGAAAGCCGGCAAGACGACCCTGCTGAAAGTCATCGGCAACAGCATCAAGAAGAACTCGCCCGAGACGCATCTGCTCGTGCTCCTCGTCGACGAACGCCCCGAAGAAGTCACCGACATCAAGCGCTCGCTGCCCGGCGAAGTGATTTCGTCCACCTTCGACGAAATGCCCGAGCACCACATGCGCGTGCAGAAACTCTGCCTCGAGCACGCCAAGCGGCTGGTGGAGCAGGGGAAGGATGTCGTGATTCTCCTCGACAGTCTCACGCGGCTCTCCCGCGCTTCGAACCTGACCGTCACGCCGAGCGGCCGCACCCTCTCCGGCGGGCTCGACCCCGCGGCGCTGCACCGCCCGAAGCAGCTCTTCGGCGCCGCCCGCAATGTTGAAGAGGGCGGCAGTCTCACTATCGTCGCCACCTGCCTGGTCGACACCGGCAGCCGCATGGACGACGCCATCTTCGAAGAATTCAAGGCGACCGGGAACATGGAACTGGTGCTCGACCGCAGTCTCTCCGAGCGCCGCATCTTCCCCAGCATCGACATCAAGCGGTCCGGCACGCGCCACGAAGAATTGCTGCTGCCCGAAAAGCAACTGCGACGCGTCTGGCAGCTGCGCCGTGTCCTCAATGCGCTCGAAATCGCCCAGGCCACCGAGATGCTCCTCACCGGCCTCAACAAGACCGACTCCAACGAAGACTTCCTCAACTGGGTCGAGAAGGAGCTCACCACCGATGACCGGCGCTGAAGGCGAGGAGCCGACCCCCCGCCCCGAGCACGAAGTCGAGGTGATGGGCGTCTTCACCTCGGACGAGGACAATCAGCGCGCCTTCGTGCTCCTGCGGGACGCCGCCAACCGGTCGGTCCCGATTGCCATCGGCCCCTGCGAGGCGCTCGCCATTCAGATGGTGCTGCAAAAGACCGCGCCGCCGCGCCCGATGACGCACGATCTGATTCACAATGTCCTCGAACGCCTGCAGGCCACGCTCGACCGCGTGGTCATTGATGACCTCTCGAACCAGACCTTCTATTGCACGCTCTGCCTGTCACGCAATGGCGAGGCGCTGCGTGTCGACTCGCGCCCCAGCGACGCCATCGCCATCGCCCTGCGCTGCAACAGCCCCATCTTCGTCTCCGAGGATGTCCTCTCCGAGGCATCGATCGATGAAGAGCCGCCCCCCGACGCCGATATCGAACCCGACGAACCCGGCGACGACGAACCAGTGTAGATTCGACCCATTCGAGTTCGGCGGCAGGGTTGACGGTAGTCCCTCTCCTCTTCAGGGAGAGGGTGCCCGGAGCGAAGCGCAGGGCGGGTGAGGGCAGTCAACGAGCCGGTGTAATCCCTGCTGGAATAAGTCTCGCTGCCGATTGGCAGCAGGGTAAATGCGTCGTCCCTCTCCTCTTCAGGGAGAGGGTGCCCGGAGCGAAGCGCAGGGCGGGTGAGGGCAGACGGCGAACCCCGTGGTGCAGCAACTCTGCGAATGACTGAACCCTCCGACCCCTTCGCCCCCCTCGCGCCCTTCTACGACGAGCTGATGTCCCTCATCCCCTATGGCCAGTGGGTGGATTACACGCTGCGCTTATTCAGCGCCGCCGGCGGCGAGGGCAGCAGGGGAGTGGACTTGGCCACCGGCACCGGCTCCGTCGCGCTCGAACTGGCCCGCCGCGGGTTCCAGATGACCGGCATCGACCGCTCCCTGCCGATGCTGCGCGAAGCGGTCCGCAAGCGAACACCGGACGACGGCCGCGTCGTCTGGGCGTGCCAGGACTTGCGCCACCTCGGCCTGGCGCCGTGCTTCGACCTGGCCGTCTGCCTCTACGACAGTCTCAACTACCTCGCCAGCCCGCGCGATTTCACTATTGCTTTGCGCCAGATCGCGCAGGTCCTGCGCCCGGGTGGCGTCCTGATCTTCGACCTCAATTCCATCCACGCCCTCGAGGCCGAACTCTTCACGCAGGAGGACCTCAATCCCTCGACGCCCGTCCGCCATCGCTGGACGAGCCGCTACAACCCGATGACCCGCGTCTCCGTCATCGAGATGCGCTTCTGGCTGCCCGACGGCCGGGAAGTCGCGGTCACGCACCGCCAGCGCGGCTACGAGATCGCCGAAGTGCTCGCCGCCATCAAAACCGCCGGCCTCGATTGCGCCGGCATCTACGACGGCGCCGGCCTCGTTCCGCCGACCGGCCAAACGGAACGCATCTACTTCGCCGCCCGCCGCCCGTAGTGACCTTTGTTCCCTCTCCCAGTTCGGGAGAGGGGGGACCCGAGCGCCCTTCCACTTCGGTCAGGGCGGGCAGCGAGGGTGGGCTTGCCCGCCGAAGCCTTGGCGAAGGCGGGTGAGGACGGTTCGTCTTCCCCCCTCTCCGTGAGACGGAGAGGGGTTGGGGGTGAGGCTGCCCCGCCCTTGGGGGGCAGGCACTTTGCCTGCCAGACTCGCCAGCGGTCGATTCCCACTGGCTGGGCTACTTCGGCGGCTCGCTCGGGTCCGGCGACAGCAGCCACTCCCAGAAACTCCGCTGTTCCTGCATGCGCTTCTTGTCTTCTTCGGTCAACGGCGGCGTGCCTGGAATCTGCTGGTTCATCAAGTCCTGCAGATTCACTTGCCGCGCCTGATTCTGCGCTCTGATCACCTCGCGCAGCATATCGGTGCGCTGCTGCAAGACCGTGCTCTGGTACTGCAACTGCGCCACTTCCGTCGCCAGCCGGTCGATCTGCGCCGCCGTCCGGTACTGCGCCCGGGCGAACAGGATGGTCAGCCCCAGGTTCCCCGCCACCAGCAGCACGATGGCGACCTGATAGATGAGCAGTTGCTTCAAGAACGATGCGCTTCGGCTGGCTCCGTTCATCCCTCCTGCATTTCGAGGCCGCCCTCCCCTTTCCCCCCTAGATGATGGAGTGGGGGAGCCGCAAAACGGAAACGCACCGTGTCAGGTGTCAGGTGGAAGGTGTCAAACTTCGTCGCCGCGCTCACCGATCTCGTGAGCACCCGTATCAGCCCTTCGCTGTTCTGACACTTCGCACTTGACACCTGACACCGCCAATCGGCCCGGCACTCCACCGCAAACCGCCAAAGTGATAGATTTGACATAAGGCATATTATCGGCAGTTCAGGTGGGAACAGAGGTGAGACGCCAATTCGAGGGATTCGGGCCAATCTAGGATGCGGCGACCTAGCGGGATTGCGCCAGCGTGCGCTTCAGGGCGTCAATCGTCGGAACGGGAGACGGGGCGACGCCACGCAGAGCCGCCAGCAAGAACGACACGAAGTCGCCGAGGACGATGGCTTCGAGCGTCTGCAGCAGCGGATGGGCGCCGGCACAGACAACTTCGTGGAAGGCGCCGGCCCGGGTGCGGATGAGATCGCCGGTGAACTGCGCCCGGATGCGAGCGCGGGCGTCTTCAGTGGCGCTGCGCAGAAGAACGACGGCCATCTGTTTCGCTTGGTCGGGCGGCAGGTCCCAGCCGACCACCTCGTTGTGGTTGAGTTCGGGGAGTCTGTGGTGGCTGGCGAGGACTTTGGCGTTCTCGTTGATTTGCGTGCGCCAGCGGTACGCGGCCACCGCCAGCGCCGCCGAGCCGCCGTAGATGATCGGAAACCGGTCATGCAGGTCGCCGGCGATTCGCTGCGCCAGGTTCGCGGCGGCCGGCGCTGACGGGGTGTACTTGCGGACCGCCTCCTCGAGATGACCGATGGCCTGTTCAATCAGCCCGTCGCTGACATCGACCGCCCCGGCGCGCTGTAAGACACGCAGCAGCGCGAACAGCAGCAACCCCAGCGCCGCCCGCGGCGCCAGCCCGCCGGGGATCGTCACCACCGGCGCCTTCACCCGTCGCGCTTCATCGGCCAGCAGCCCGCCCGTCGCAATGACGGCCGTGCGGGCGCCGCGGCTCAACGCCAGCCGGTACGCCGACAGCGTCTCTTCCGTGTTCCCGGAGTAACTGACCGCACAGACGAACGAGTCCCCGTCCACGCCGCCGGGCAGCCAGTAGCCGCGAATGACTTCGAGGGGCGCGGTCAGTTCGTCGGCCAGCGCCGCCCGCACGACATCGCCGCCGATCGCCGACCCGCCCATTCCGCACACGAGCACGCGCCGCGGACGCCAGCCCTGCGGGGGTTCGTAGGACGCGGCAGATGCCCAGCCGACGCGGGCGTGCTCCGGCATCTGCTTTGCCGCCTCGAGCATGCCGCCCGAGTCGTGCGCGCGCAGCGCCGCCGCGTCGTCGAGCGGAGCGGTGGACAGAGCGGGCTCCCCTACTCCGCCGCTAGTCGGTGACGAAGGGCAAGAGCGCCAGTTCGCGCGCCCACTTGATGGCGCGCGTCGTGCGCCGCTGGTGCTTGGCGCAGAGACTGCTCTGCCGCCGGCCGCGAATCTTGCCGCGGTCGGCCAGGAAGCGGCCGAGGATTTCCGGCTTCTTGTAGTCCGGCTCGCCGACGCGCTCGGTGCAGAAATAGCAGACGCGCCGCCGCATCATTGGCCGGCGGCCGCGCGGGCCGCCGCGCCGGTCGCCGCGGTCATCGTCCCGGCCGCCATCGCGACCGCCGCGACCGCCGCCGCCCCCGTAGGAGGGCCGAGACCCGCGGGACTCACTCTCCGCGGGTGCTGTCGGTGCTGGTGTTGGCTCTGCCGGTGCCGGTGCTGCTGGCGTCTCGAAGAGTTCTTCGGTCATAGGTTAGTCCTGGAAGGGATCCGGCCAGTCCGGCTCGGGTTCGGTGCCGCCGCCGGCGGGCGCTGGGGATTCTGCGGTGCGGGCCGCGGCGCCGGCTGTGGCTGGCGCACCGGCTGTCTGTTCGCGCGGCCGGTCGAGCGCGCGCAGGTGGTCGACCTGCACCTCCGCCGTCCGCCGCTTCTCGCCCTCTTTGGTCTGCCAGTCGCGGATTTGCAGGCGGCCTTCGACGAGCACCAGCCGCCCCTTGTTCAAATAGTTCGACGCGAATTCCGCCGATTGGCGCCACGCAACGATGTCGATGAAGTCCGTTTCGCGCTCGCCCTGCTTGTTGGCGAATGGACGGTCGACCGCGATGCGGAAGTTGACCACCGCTGTCCCCTGCGGCGTGTACTTCAATTCGGGGTCCGCCGTCATGCGGCCGATCAGCACAATACGGTTGTACATGCCTCCCCCTCCCTACCGTTCCTCGCGAAAGACCCGATGACGCAACACCTGGTCATCGAGGCCGAGCACGCGATTGATTTCCGTCAGCACCGGCGGCTCCGCCTTCACACGCATCAGAATGTAATAGCCGTCATTCTTGTGTGCGATGGGGTATGCCAGCCGGCGCCGGCCCCAGTGGGCCACTTCCTCGACCGTCGCGCCTTGCGTTTCCACCACGCCCTGGAAGCGCTGCGCGGCTTCCTGCACGGCGTCATCCGCAAGACCTGGGTCGAGAATGTACACCACTTCATATCCGCGGATCACTGATGCTCCCTCCCCCGGTCAATGGCCCCGCACGCAAGGGTGGGGGGCGGGAAGGCCTGTCTGGCCTACACTCGGGGCGAGCGCCATTCTAGCGGAAAATCTTCCTTGACGCACGCGGAGCGGCGAGGGTATATACACTGGCAGTTGCGGGCGGGACTAGCTCAGTTGGTAGAGCGCCAGCTTCCCAAGCTGGAGGTCGCGGGTTCGAGACCCGTGTCCCGCTCCACTTCCCTCGCACTGCGAGGGAAGTGCCCTGCATAGCCCCGCCGTCTGGGGCGACGCAGGGCAGACTCGATCCCCTCTCCTTACAGGAGAGGGGTGGCGACTTGTCCCCCGTAGCCCGGAGGGCGAAGGGGGAAGGAGGGCCACCATGCAGCCGCGGAGCATGCCCCGAGCGTAGTCGAGGGGCCGGGTAGCCAAGTGGTAAGGCGAAGGTCTGCAAAACCTTTATACGCGGGTTCGATTCCCGCCCCGGCCTCCAGTGCTTTGCACTTCATGGGGCTTTAGCCCCCAAAGTCATTCCGCAGATTGCAGTCCTAGCCCGGTTCTTCAGGGCCGGGCGCAGAAGGTCTGCGACTTGATACGCGGGCCCCTGACCTCGCTCCTGCGGAGCGAGGCGAGGTGCCGCCCGCTGGCATCGCCAGCGGGTCAGGCATTCGATTCCCGCCCCGGCCTCCAGCCCTCTCCGCCCCGCGCTCGATTCGCCCACAGGGTAGATGGGCAGTCCCTCTCCCCTTGGGGAGAGGGTGCCCGGAGGGCGGGTGAGGGTGTTCGCTCGATTCCCGCCCCGGCCTCCAGTCCTCTCCGCTCCGCGTCCGATTCGCCACAATGGCGTAGATGCTCTGTCCCTCTCCCCTTGGGGAGAGGGTGCCCGGAGGGCGGGTGAGGACGATCCCTCGCATCCCGCCCCGGCCTCCAGATTTCGCATCGCGCTTCGGAATGCACTGGGCAGATGTCCGTTCCCTCTCCCAGTTCGGGAGAGGGGGAACCGGAGCGAAGCGTCGGTGGGCTTGCCCGCCGAAGCCTTGGCGAAGGCGGGTGAGGACGGTTCGCCTCCAATGCTACACTCCCCCTCGCATGAGCACACCCCCTACCCTCTCGGTCATCATCCCCGTCTACAACGAGGCCCCGTATCTCGCCGAGGTCATCGCCGCCGTCCAGGCGACCGGCCGGGCGAGCGAGATTTGGGTGATTGACGACGGCTCGACCGACGACACGGCCGCCATCCTGGCGCGCTACGCCAGCGACCCGGTCGTCCGCACGCACCGTCTCGAACGCAACTCCGGCAAGGGCGTCGCTTTGCGGGCCGGCTTCGCCCGCGCCACCGGCGATGTCATCCTCGTCCAGGACGCTGACCTGGAATACAGCCCCAGCGACTACCCCGCGCTGCTCGCCCCGTTCGAACAGGGCGCCACGGTCGTCTACGGCAGCCGCTTCCGGGGCGTGTGCGAAGGGATGCGCTGGCCCAATCTGGTCGCCAACCGGATCCTGGCGTCGCTGGCGAATGTCCTATATCGTGCGGGTATCAGCGACGAAGCAACCGGGTACAAGGCCTTCCGGCGCGAGGTGTTGCAATCGCTGCCGCTCGAATGTCGGCGCTTCGAATTTTGTCCGGAAGTGACGGCGCTGGTGCGGCGGCGCGGACACCGTATCGTCGAGGTGCCGATCCACTACCGCGCCCGCACCGTGCAGCAGGGGAAGAAGATCGGTTGGACGGACGGCGTGCACGCCGTCTGGACGCTGCTGCGCTGCCGATTTCGCCGGCTGGATGAGCCGCCTGTGAGGAGACCGCAGTGAAACGACTCTTCGTGATCGGCATCGTCCTCGGGGCCGTGACCGTGCTCGGCTTTGCTGTCCAGCAGGGCTTCATCAAGACGCAGCCCGGGCGCCGACCCTCCAAAGTTACCTGGGTGGCGACCGGTCGGATGGGCACACAGGTGAAGCCCTATTGCGTCCTGCACGATTACCCCCTGGAACGCGTCACGCTCACTTGCCCGCAAACCGGTCACGATCTCATCTGGGAGGTCTCGGTCTGTCCCGTCTGCGGCGGCACCGGCAAGATGCATCCCCTCGGTGGCGGCCCGGAAGTGGCGGACCCGGCCTGCGGCGGCACCGGCCGCGTCGGCGAAGCCGAGGCGCGCCAGTATCAGGAGATGCTCCAAGCCCGGCAGCCCGCCCCCGCGACCCCCTAGCGCCGGAGTGGCGAAACTGGCAGACGCAGAGGACTTAAAATCCTCGGACCCGTAAGGGTCGTGGGGGTTCGACTCCCTCCTCCGGCACCACGCACTTCGCTACGAATCTCCGCCTCGGTGGCTAGTTGTCCCCTCTCCTCTTCAGGGAGAGGGGTACGCGACTTGTCCTTCGAAGCCCGCAGGGCGAAGTAGGAAGCGGGGGTGAGGGCGACCGAGGCATTCGACTCCCTCCTCCGGCACCATTTCCCTGGACTCTCCCCTCTCCGCCTGTCGGAGAGGGGACGGGGGTGAGGGAACTCTCCCCTCTCCTCTTCAGGGAGAGGGGTACGCGAAGCGGGGGTGAGGCCGAACCTCACTCCGACAGCGCGCTGCCTCCAAGCGCGATCACCACGATGGCTGCGACCGCGAGCACCGGCAGCCACCACCCGAATACGGCGGCGGCAATCGCTTCCGTCCCCGGAACCGGCGCCGGCCAGTAGTGGCTGCTGTTCAGCCACCACCACCACGGCAGCGCCGCCGCGCTCACCGCCTGCAGCAGCCGCGCCGCCCACCGCTCCATCTGCAGCGCTTGCCATGCCACCAGCGCCACCACGACCGTCAGCGCAATGGCGAGCAGCATTCGACCACCGAGCAGCAGCGTCCCTTGTGCGACCCGATCTTGACCAGAGCGCAGCACTTCCGCGTCGGCTTGCAGGAATTCGTTGGCGATGAAGAGCGCCGTCACCAGCCACAGCAGCGCGCAGAGTCGAATGAGCACCACTCGCAGTCCGAGCTGCCATGACCAGCGCTCGCCGCCGCGGTGGCGCTCGGCCGCCTCGCTGGCCGCCGCGGCCCGCGAGAGTTCCCGCGTCACCGCGCCGCCGAAACTTTCCGGCGCGGCGTCCTTGCCCCTCCGCCGCCCGGGCTGCTGTTCGAGCGCCTCGTCAATGTCGTAGGGTTTCTTGTCCATGTGGTTGGCCACGACGGAAAGCGTATCACCTAGTGGGTACCGCAGGCCGCCAGGCCTGTGCAGTGTGCCTGCGCCCGGCCCTGAAGTGCCGGTCCGAGTTTCAGAGAAGGCCCAGAGGGCCTAACCTCGGTCTCCGCCCGGTGTAGACCCCTCTTCCCAAGTACTTGGGAGTGGGGACGGGGGAGAGGGTTGCATAGTCGCCCTCACCCGCTCCTCGATTTCCCTCGGGGCACCCTCTCCCGTTTGGGAGAGGGACGACGCATCTGCCATCACCATTCATTCCCCCTCTCCGCCTGTGGGAGAGGGGGTCAGGGGGTGAGGGGTAGGCGAGGGGTTGCCGTGTGTTACCTTCTATCAGTCCCCATGCCTCCCCCACCCCACATCAATCCGTCCGACGACGAATTGCGCGCCCTGCTGAAAAGTGCGCGCACGATCGCCGTCGTCGGCCTCTCGGACAAGCCCGACCGCCCCAGTTTCGGCGTGGCGCAATATCTGCGCGCCGCCGGCTATCGCATCTTCCCGGTGAACCCGCACCTGACCGAGTGGAAGGGCGAGCCCGCCTATTCGAGCGTCTCCGCCATCCAGGAGCGCGTCGACATCGTGGACATTTTCCGCCGCTCCGAGTTCGTGCCCGAAGTCATCGCCGACGCGATGGGCGCCGGCGCGCACACCGTCTGGATGCAACTCGGCGTCATCAACGAGATCGCCGCCCGCCGCGCCCACGAAGCCGGCCTCACCGTCGTGATGGACCGCTGCATGGCCGTCGAGCACAAGCGGCTGCTTTCGAAGTGATTCAACTCCCCTCTCCACCCTGTGGGGAGGGGTTGGGGGAGGGGATATTTGCTGCATGGCGGTCGAGCACAAGCGGCTGCTGTCGAAGTGACTCAACTCCCCTCTCCACCCCGTGGGGAGGGGATATTTGCTGCCTGGCCGTCGAACACCGGCGGTTGCTTACTGCGAGAGGTTAGTTCTTGCCCGGCGCCGGCGGCACTGGCACCTCGAACAGCGCCCCGCCGCGTGCCGCGATGAGCTTCTCACCGGATGGGTGCCAGGCAAAGTCAATGAATTCAGAGGCCATCGTGCCCTCATGAAGCGTCCGCAGGTCCGTTCCGTCGGGTCGCATAGCCATCAGCCGCGAGTTCCTTCCCAGCACTTCCGCCCCCACGCCACGCTGCAATTGCAGGAACGCGATCCAGTCGCCGCGAGGCGACCACTGCGGTTTAGTGCTTCCACGGGGCACCGCTCTCTGCACGATGAAATGTGGCGGGTCGCCCTCACCGAGGAGGAACCCCGGAGGAGCGCCGGGCAACTGGAATGCCAACGCAAAGCGTCTGCCCATCACTGTTGATTCGCGGGATTCGACAACGCTGGCCTCACGAATTGCGGTCATCCGACGCGCTGGGACCAACGAGTCCAGCGAAATCCAATACACAGGATACACCGTACTCTGTCGCGCCGTCCTGCTCGCCGGCGGCTTCTCCTCCACCATGACGACTACTCCCTCGCCGTCCGACCGCCACACCGGCCATTTCAGCAAGTCTGTTCCGAGGAATTCCAAACGCAACAGTGTGCCGTCCTCTCGGTGGATCATGACCCCCGCGCGTGACGGGTTGCCCGTGACTGGAACGGTGATGGGACAAGCGACACTCCGGCCATCCGGCGACTCGATACCCCACCACAGTCTCACCGTCCGCGGGGTCGCGAAGGGGAGGGCAGTTGTCGTCAACCGCAGTGATTGCGTATCGAGAGTGAGCAACTGGTCCGGACCCCAATTTCGAGCCGTGCGGCCATCCGCTCGCCATGACCACCGCCCGGCGGTTCCCTCGGGCAGAATGGGTCCAGCGACGAGAGCCCCGTCGCGCCATAGCAGCAATCGTGATTGAAACGGCTCGAGCCCTCGCAGGGCCGGTATCCGTGCGTTCAATCGTATGTCATCAATCGCGCTCATCCCGTATCCGATGCGGTCCCACAGATTCGCGCCGGCGGGCGCTCTTGATGCATCGACTCGCGTGACGACGATAAGCAGTTGGGATCCGTCTGACGAATACTGCAGTTCGTCGATGGTGAGTCTCGGCACGACGAGAATCGCCCCCGGCGGCATTCGGACCGGCGCGAACCACCATGCCGCTGTGAGGATACCGACGAACACTGCCGGAAGCGCCACCCCGAGAAACACGCCTCTCAAATACCACTTGGGCTTCGCTCTGGTCGTCACTGCCTCCCCGCCTCCCGGCATCCCCACTCTACTCTCCAATGACCGCATCCGCCTCGATTTCGACCAGCATCTGCGGGTCAATCAGCCGACTCACCTCCACCAGCGTCGTCGCCGGCCGGATGGCGCCACTGTCCAGAGGCGTGGCGCCCCGCCCGGAACTGTGGTGGTCAGGGGCGCCGAAAACTTCGGCGTGCGCCCGCCCGACGGCTTCCCAGTCGGCGATATTCGTCACATACATCCGCGTCCGCACCACATCCTCAAACCGCGCCCCCAGCGCGGTCAGCGCCTTGCCAATGTTGCGCAACGCCTGCGCCGCCTGTGCGTAGGCGTCCCCTACCCCGACGATGTTTCCCTGCTCATCCGTCGCCGTGGTCCCCGTCACATACACGAACGGCCCCACCCTGACGGCTCTGGAATACCCGACAATGGGTTCCCACTTCGTGCCCGACGAGTACTTTTGGCGTTTCCAGCTACTCACGCGGCTGATTGTAGTCCCCTCTCCTCTTCAGGGAGAGGGGTACGCGAAGCGGGGGTGAGGGGGATTTGATCGGTTCCCATTTGGTGCCGGAGGAATACTGCGTCCGTTTCCAGTCAGTCATAGCGCTGATTGTAGTCCCCTCTCCTCTTCAGGGAGAGGGGTACGCGAAGCGGGGGTGAGGGGGATTTGATCGGTTCCCATTTGGTGCCGGAGGAATACTGCGTCCGTTTCCAGTCAGTCATAGCGCTGATTGTAGTCCCCTCTCCTCTTCAGGGAGAGGGGTACGCGAAGCGGGGGTGAGGGGGATTTGATCGGTTCCCATTTCGCACCGGACAAATACTGTTGGCGTTTCCAGTTAGTCACGCGGCTGATTGTAGTCCCCTCTCCCAGTTTGGGAGAGGGGTACGCGAAGCGGGGGCGAGGCCGGGTTTGACTTCACCCTTCCCCGTGCACGGGGAAGGGCTGGGGATGGGGTGCTTTCTGTCCCGGAATTGAAGTTCCGGGCTGAACTCAAGTCCAGTCCCTTCGGGACTGCCGCAACCCGGCCCTGAACGGTCGGGCTAAGATTTGGAGAAGGCCCGACGGGCCTTGTCACGGTCGCAGCCCGGGGGCTTGGCCCCGGGTAAGTTTGTTCCGACGCACTACGGACTACGCACGACTTACGCCTTTCCTAATACGCCTTCCCCCACACCGCCCGCTCTTTCGCCTCGCGGCCGCAGCGGACGCACTTGCCCGGTCCGCCCCTTTGGTCGAGCGGAATGCAGCGGTTGCTCGCCTTCGTCTCGCGGGCGATTTCCTGCTCACACTCGTTGTCGCCGCACCACCAGGCGAGCGCGAACCCGTCCTCGACGGCCTGCTTGAACTCGTCGTAGGTCTTCGGCTCGTGCGTGTGCGCATCGCGGAAGGCGCGGGCGCGCGCCAGCAGCGCCACCTGCAGTTCGTCGAGCAGCGCCGTCACTGTCTCCGCGATGCCCGCCACCGGCACGAAGCGCTTGCCATCCCTGCCCGGCACATCGCGCCGCGCCAGGACGACCTGCTGCTTCTCGACGTCCTTCGGCCCGATCTCGATGCGCAGCGGCACTCCCCGCAGTTCCCACTCGTTGAACTTCCACCCGGGCTTGAACTCGTCGCGGTCGTCGC
>CAYNSX010000017.1:45092-45318 GCA_964400165.1 uncultured bacterium | reverse complement strand
TGATCACGATGGGGGCGGTCGGGCTGACGCAGGCGGCAGGGCTGCTGATGGCGCTCTACACCCGCGACCGGCCCAACGAGCCGGGGCCGCCGCTGGAAGGCGGGGGGTAGGGTGTGGGGTGTGGGAGGTGGCAAGCACGTCGATTGCAGTCCCCTCTCCATGACTATGGAGAGGGGTGGCGACTTGTCCCCCGAAGCCCGCAGGGCGAAGGGGGAAGCCGGGTGAG
>CAYNSX010000017.1:42878-45082 GCA_964400165.1 uncultured bacterium | reverse complement strand
TCTCATTGCGGAAGGGGTAGATGCGCAGTCCCTCTCCCTGTCGGGAGAGGGTGGCCGCAGGCCGGGTGAGGGCTTTCCGACCGGCATTGAAGTGTGTGCGCAGGGCGATGGCCTGCCCGGCCCTGAACGGCCGGGCTTAGGACAGCGAACAGTAGTGGGGGCTTAAGCCCCCAGAGTTTGTCCGATGTCATTTGCCCGGGGCTTCAGCCCCGGGGGAGAGCGGTAGGGAGGCAGCGATGGCGCAAGTGAATTGGGAAGCGGATTTGACGACGGCCCGGGAGCGGGCGCAGGGCGAGGGCAAGCCGCTGTTCGTTGACCTGACCGGCGCCCCGCAATGAAGCCACTGTGCTCGGCTGGATGCCGAGGTCTATCCGGTGGAGGCGGTCGCCCGTCTGCTGAATGAGCATTTCGTGACGGTGAAGGTGCATCGCACGACGGACGAGGCGCGGGCGCTGGGCTACCTCTGGACGCCGACGGTCGTCTTTTACAGCGCTGACGGCATCGAGCGGATGCGCAGCGTCGGCTATCTGCCCGAAGCGGCGATGGTGAACCGCATCAAACTGGGGCTGGGCGTCGTCCACCTCGGCGAGAAGCGCAATGAGGAGGCGGCGGACTGGTTCCGCCCGGTCGCGGAGGAGGGCGTCGGCGACCAGCGCGCCGAAGGGCGCTACTGGCTGGGGATTGCGCGGTTCCGGGCGGGCGGCGGCGACGCCGCCGTCTGGCGGGAAGAATGGGTGCGGCTGCGCGACGAGCACCCCGACAGCGAGTGGACGCAAAAGGCGTCGCCGCTGTGGGCGCCGCCGCAGGAGAAGCCAAAGGTGAGACTGTAAGTGCGACGAATTGCCGTCATCGGTTTGCTGTTGCTCGCATCGCTGCCGGGGAGCGCCAAGGAAGGCGACGAACTGCTCGGCACCGCGGCGCCGGAGTGGCGGGGCGTCATCTGGGCGCGGGGCGGGCCGTATACGCTCGCCGGGCTGCGCGGCAAGGTGGTGCTGGTGCGCTGGTGGACGGTTGGCTGCCCGATGTGCGTGGCGTCGGCGCCGGCGCTCGATGACTTGCAGCAGAAGTACGGGAACAAGGGGCTGGTGGTGGTCGGGATGTTTCACCCGAAGCCGCCACGAGCGGTGACGCCGAAGGAAGTGCGCGACTGGGCGGACCGCGTCGGCATCCAGTGTCCGGTGGCGATCGACGCCGACTGGGCTCTGCTGCGGCGCTACTGGCTCGGCGGCCGCGACCGGGCTTTCACTTCGGTCAGTTTCCTCATCGATCCGCAGGGGCGCATCCGTTACATCCACACCGGCGGCGAGTTCCACGGCCTGCCAGACCCGGCGTATCCGGCGCCCGACGGCGACCGGCAGCATCGCGCCTGCCATCAGGCGTATCGGGAAATGGAGGCGTTAATTGGGGAGATGGTGAAGGGAAAGTGAATAGTGCGTAGTGAGTAGTGCGTAGGACGTCGGGATAGCTAGTCACCGCAGGCGTCCCGCCTGTGTAGTTTCCGACCCGGCCATGAAGTGGCCGGGCTAACAGACAGCGCCCCATGAATGGGGCGCGACAGCATGGCATTCGCACCTGTAATGGGTTTGCGCCCGCTTGAGCGGGCGATTTTTGTAAGCGCGGGGCTTATAGCCCCGGGTAGTCGGGTCGCCTGCCTTGTGAACCCCTCCCCCGGCCCCTCCCCATAAATGGAGAGGGGAGTGAATCAAGACTCTTAGGTTCCCCCCTCTCCTCACAGGAGAGGGGGTTAGGGGGTGAGGCCGATTGTGGCCCCGGCAAGCCGGGGCCCCCTGGGACTCCCGCCTCCCCACATTACTGGCCACCGAAAGAGATCGAGGGAGCCGGTGGAAACCGGGCTCCCTCGTCGAATGAGTGCAAATGGCGACCCAGCGGTTGGGGTCCTTATCAGCCGATGGGGTCCGCGGGACCCTTCCAGCCTATCCTGGTCGCCCCGAAGGGGTTCCAAGAACCGGGCTCCGTCATCGGCAGCGTGTGACTTGGGTCACCTTGCGGCAACTTGCTCACAAACCGCCTCGGGAGCACCCCCTAGAACCTCCGACCGAAGTCGGGGGCTCCTGCGGTGTCGGGCCTTGCGGCTCGGCTCCGCTGCGATCCCTTGCCTTGCGGCTGGGGGTCGCTCCAGATCCATCCCTCACGGGTCGGATCGGCGTCCCGCCCTTTCGAGCGGGCTCCCACTAAGTCGCCAT
>CAYNSX010000017.1:0-42778 GCA_964400165.1 uncultured bacterium | reverse complement strand
TCACGGGTCGGATCGGCGTCCCGCCCTTTCGAGCGGGCTCCCACTAAGTCGCCATAGGCAAGATACATCAGGCGGAAGGGGCCGTCCTGTGCATAACAAGAGAAAGTTGGGGATGGGGCGTGTGGATAGATGGATTGGATGCGCAGGCAGATCAGTCCGGCTGCGCACTTGGCGGCGACTCGAGTGCTTTCATGCGTTGTTCATGCCACTTTCGGAACCATTCTTCGCGGTTTTCCCAGATTTGACGGGTGGGGGACGAAGCGGGCCGCTGCCGAATTGCCGACTCAAATTTTGCAGTGCTTGGAGCATTGGCATAGTCGACGCAGACGATGTGAATGACTTGGATTGCTTCTCGATCAGACGGAAGGGCGGCATCCAGAATGTCGATCACCATCAGTGGGTTCTTGGCCATCCACCGTTGCAGCCCTGGCTCCAAGCTCATGGTGAAGCCGCCATCAGAGTGTCTGGCCAGTCGGAGGAGTGATATGCCGGCGTCGGAATTCCCGGCTTTCGCCAACGCTTCCATCTTCCAAATGATGATTTCGAAGCGGTCGATGTCAGATGACTTGATGAGCACTTCGGCTCGTGCGTCCGTATAGGGCAGTTGCCCAATTGGTGTCAGCGGAAACATGAGGAATGGCCAATACATATATATCCAGACCACAAATGTAGCCAGTGCCAGGGCCATCGACGCCAACAGAGCGAACCTGTAAGCATGAACCCGAGCGGCAAAGGGGTCGGAGAGTTCGACAGAAGGGACGGGCGGATTGTTCACGCGAAGCCAGTCCGGTGCTCTACCGCCCGCCGCCGCCGCCCGGGCGGCTCTGCGCGCGCAGGCGATTGATGTATTGCATTTGAGAATAGGAGATGAAGTGGGCGAGGGGTTCGAGGCCGGCTGCTTTGCGGCGGGCATCGACATTCTTTTCGTCTTCAATGGGCAGCGCCCGCACTTTGCCGTTCGCCACTTCGAGGAGCGTGCCGTAGTACTGCAAGCGCCCCTCGTTGTGGCGGACGCGGTCCTCGAGGTAGGCGACGAACAGCCCGGGCACGGCGCCCTTCGGCGCTTTCTGCATCGCTTCGAGGCAGCGCTTCTGGAAGGAGGGATTCTCGGTGGCGTTCTGCGCCAGCGCCCAAGCGGCGCGGGCGCCGTCATCGCCGACAAGGGTGAGGGCAGGCCAGCCATGTTGGGCGATGATGTCGCCAAGGCGGGCCGCGTAGGAGGCGACGAGGTCGCGGCGCTTCTGGATAAGCGATGGGTCGGGCGTGGCGGATTGCGCAAGCGCGGTGCGGGTGGCTGCCTCGTCTTGGGCGAGGCGCAGCAGTTCCCGGCGCAGCGCCTGGTCGCTGGCGGGTGTGGGGGGGATGACGGGAGCGCTCCCCGTTTCGGGCAGCGTGGGGACTTGCTGCGCGGGCCGCTGCCGGCAGCCGGCGCTGCTTACGAGCAGCGCGACTGCGATGGGCAGCAGCAGCGGCGCGCGCGTCATGCGGCGACCGCCACCGCGTCGAGTCGTTTCCGAGCCGCCTCGGCGTAGCCGGCGTTCGCCTCGATCAAGAGATAGCGGCGGCCGAGGCGGGCGGCGACGGCGCCGGTGGTGCCGACGCCTGCCATCGGGTCGAGGACGAGGTCGCCGGGGCGCGTCGAGAGGCGGATGATGCGCTCGAGGAGCGCTTCGGGTTTCTGCGTCGGGTGCACTTTCTTGCCATCGAGATCGCGCAGGCGCTCGCGCCGCGAGCAGATGGGGAGGCGCCAGACATTGGTGGCAATCTTGTCCATCGAGAACTCCCGCGCCGCCACTTTATCGAAGGTATACCCCTTGGCGGTGCGGTCTTTCACCGCCCAGATGAGGGTCTCGGTGGCGTTGGTCAGGCGGACTTGCAGCCAGTTGGGCATAGCGTTGGTCTTGTACCAAATGACATCGTTGAGAATCCAGTAGCCGAGGTCCTGCAGGGCGGCGCCGACACGGTGGATGTTGTGATAGGTGCCGATGGCCCAGAGGGTGCCGGACGGCTTCAGCAGCCGCTGCACTTCCGTCAGGCAATCGCGGATGAAAGTGTCGTAGTGCTCGAAACTCTCGAAGCGGTCCCAGGGTTCGTCGACGCCGTCGACCGCCGTTTTCACATTCCAGCGGACGAGGCGCTTCTTGGGGAGTTGCAGGAAGTAGGGCGGGTCGAAAAAGACGCAGTCGGCGATCTCGGCGGGCAGATTGCGCATCAAGTCCAGGCAGTCGCCGTGGAGGATGGCGTCGGCTAATTCGAGTGGCCCGGTGGCGGCTGGGGAGGCGTCCACTCCATCATTGTACGACGCCGCGTGACTAGGTCACGGTGGCGGCCGCTTTCACCTCACTGTGCGACGGGGTGACATTGAGGACCAGCCAGTAGAGCCCGAGCAGGCGGACGGCTTCGGCGAACTGATCGAAGTCCACCGGCTTGCGGACATAACTGTTGGCGCCGTTGAGGTAGGCCTTGAGGCGGTCTTTCTCTTCGTCCGACGAGGTGAGGATGACGACCGGGAGCAACCGGGTGCGGTCGTCGGCTCGGATGGCTTCGAGCACCTGCAGGCCGTCCACCTTCGGCAGTTTCAGGTCGAGCAGTACCAAATCGGGCAGGGGAAGCGCGGGGTCGCCGTTGGCGGACGGGCGTCCGTGCAAGTATTCGAGCGCTTGCGCGCCATCGCGGGCGACGACGACTTCATTCAGCACATTGCTCGCCTTGAGGGCGCGGAGCGTCAGTTCCTCGTCATCGGGATTGTCCTCAACTAGGAGGATCAGTCGCTTGCTCATCATGGGAATCACCTCCGAGGGTGAAGTAGAAAGTGGCGCCGCAGTCGGGTGCAGCGTCGGCCCAAATGCGGCCGCCGTGCCGTTCGACGATGCGTTTGACCGTCGCCAGCCCGACACCGGTGCCGGCGAATTCGTGCATGGCATGCAGGCGCTGAAAAGCGCCGAAGAGTTTGCCGGCGTGGGCCATATCAAAGCCGACGCCGTTGTCGCGGACGAAGAGCGCGGACTCGCCGTCCCGTCGCTGCACGCCCAGTTCGATGCGTGCCGCGGAGCGCGGCGCGGTGAATTTCCAGGCGTTGGAGAGGAGATTGCCAAGCACGACCTGCATCAATTGCGGGTCGGCGTGGACGCGCAGGCCGGGCGGGATCACGGCTTCGATTTGGCGGGCCGGTTCCTCTTGTTGCAAGTCCGCCAGCAATGCCTTCGCCATCACGGAGAGATCGACGGGTTCCCGCGCGAGGGCGGTGCGGCCGGCCCGCGAGAGTTTGAGCAGGTCGTCGATCAATTGCGCCATCCGCTGCGCGGCCTTGCGGATACGGTGCAGGTAGTCGGCGCCCGTATCATCGAGGCGCTCGCGGTATTCCTCGAGCACCGCTTTGCTGAAGCCGTCAATTCCCCGCAGCGGGGCGCGCAAGTCGTGCGAGACGGAGTAACAAAACGCCTCGAGCTCTTGGTTCAAGGTTTGGGTTTCGGTGACTTGGTGGCTCAACTCCTGGTTGAGACGGCGGACCTCGTCGCCTTCGAAGAGGGCCCGGGCGGCGACGCGGCGCTCGCCGTCGGCGCGCTCGAGCGACAGCGCGCTCCACCAGAACGCCATGATCAGGACGAGGACGGTGACGGTGACGACCCCGGCCACGCCGAATTCGGCGCCAAACCAGCCGGCGCGCTGGCCGAGCAGGCGCAGCCAGCCCAGGACTGGCGGCAAGAGCACCGCGACCGGCAAGAGCCGCCGCAACGCCAGCCCGCCGAGCGATTCGGCGGTGAGGAGTTTCATCATGCCGCGCAGTGGCCGGGCGTTGAGCGTGCCGATGGCAAGGATGAGAAATGCCGCCGCGGTGTGAAAGCCGATGGTGGAGAACTGCCCGACGGAGTAGAGACTGCTGACACCGTAGAGATAGCCCAGCAAGGACACCGCGGCGATGGCGCCGGCACAGGTGGCGAGCGCACGCGACCAGCGCTGCGCCCGGCTGTCGAGGGTCAGCAGTGCCACACCGAGCAGGGCGAAGTCGATTGCGGTGGCGCCCGACATTCGGCCGGGGAAGGGGGCGAGCGTCGAAGCCACATCACCGTGAAAGAGCGCCTGGTCGATGCCGAGACTCGCGCCGGTCAGATACTCGAGGAGCGTCAGGGCGCTCGCGACGGTCACAAGCGAGGCGGTTACTTGCGCAACGATGTGTGCGCGGCGTGAAGGTCGATACGGGAGCAATGCCCAGAGGGCCGCGCCCGAGAGCACGAAACACAATGCGGTGTTGAACTTCATGGTGGCGAAGCCGGGCAGTACGCCGGTCAGCGCGTCGATATGGAGCAGCCAGCCGCCGAGGACCAGGGCCCCCACCACGACACTGAACACCGCGGCCGCACGGGCAATGAAGCGGGCGCGGATGAGGTATCGATTCTGCGATGGCGCAGTGGCGGCGGCCGGGAGCGCCCGGCGGGCGGCGCGAGTCGGTGTCGCCGCCGGGGAAGGCCGCCGGAAGACGGTCACAGGGTGGGACGCATCGGCGCCCGTCGAGGAGGACACGAGGACATGGTAGGCCGCCGCCGTGCCGATCATGTGGCCGCGCCGCGACACGCGTGTCCCGAGCCGAGACTGACGCGTGGCGCGCAGGAACACGGCACCCGAGAGCGAATGTCAGCGTATGCGGACGGGCCACAGCCGCTTCATTCTGCCGGGCATTCTCGCTGGGATGGTGTTGGGCGGGGTGGTGGGCTGGAATTGGCCGGCGGTCGGGCAGGGGTCGGCGTTCCTCGGACGCATTTTCATTCAGATGCTGTTTGCGATGGTGGTGCCGCTGATTGTGACTTCGATGGTGGTGGGCATCGCGTCGCTCGGTGACATCCGCAAGGTAGGCCGGACCGGGGTCGTGACGCTCGTCTACTTCCTCCTCACCACGGGCATCGCGGTGCTGCTGGGACTTATCTTGGTGAACCTGATTCAGCCCGGGATGGGGGCGACGCCGAGCGGCGAAATTGCGGAGCGCTTCGCCGGTCGGGCGGCGCAGACGAGTTTCTGGGGCGCCATTATTGCCATGGTGGAAAGTCTATTCCCCCGCAACTTGTTCGCGGCGATGAGCGAGGGGCAGGTGCTGCCGCTGATTCTCTTTTCACTGGTGCTCGGCGGGGTCCTAACGACCATTGGGGCGAAGGGCAAGGTGGTGCTGGAGGTGTTCGAGGGGCTGAACGAAGCGGTGCTGCGCATCGTGATGCTGATCTTGTATGTGGCCCCGATCGGGGTGTTTGGGCTGGTGGCGGGCAAGATCGGGACGGAGATCGTCAGCAACGGCCAGGCGCACTTGCTCGGAGAATTCGAGAAGTTGTTGCGCTACATGATGACCGTCGTCGTCGGATTGGTCATCCACGGCGGGATCATTCTGCCGCTGATTCTGGTGGTGCTGGCGCGCAGGCCAATTCTCCGGTTCGTGACGGGCTTCGGGCAGGCGCTGCTCACGGCGTTTTCGACGGCGTCGAGTTCGGCGACGCTGCCGGTAACGCTGGAATGCGCGGTGGACCGCGCCGGCATTTCCCGCGCCAGTTCGTATTTCGTCATTCCGCTGGGCGCGACGGTGAACATGAACGGGACGGCGCTCTATGAAGCGGTGGCGGTGATGTTCATCGCCCAGGCGTTCGGGCTGGAGATGACGGTGACGCAGCAGGTCATCATCTTCCTCACCGCGACGCTGGCGGCGATCGGGGCGGCAGGCATTCCCGAGGCGGGCCTGGTGACGATGCTCATCGTCTTCCGGGCGGTCAACTTTCCCGACCCGATCATTGAACAGGGGCTGACCTTCATTCTGGCGGTGGACTGGTTCCTCGACCGCTGCCGGACGACGATCAATGTCTGGGGAGATTGCGTCGGGGCGGCGGTAGTGGACCGGCTGACCTTTGTGCGGAGTGCGGAGTCGGAACCGCCAGCCACACCGGCGGCCGCGCCGGGCTAAGCGGCGGGTTTGCGGCGGCTGTGCGGGCGGAGCGTGCGCTTCGGCGTGGGTTTCTTGTGCCCATTGGAACCGTTCGACGACCCGTTGTGCCCATTGCCGGAAGCGGACGCCGGGTCCTTCCACGGCTCAATCGTAAAGAACGCCTCGACCACTTTGGGGTCGAAGTGCGCGCCGGATAGTGAGCGGATGTGCTCGGTGACCTTGCCAATCGGCCAGGCCTTGCGGTAAGGACGGTCGGACAGGAGCGCGTCCCAGACATCGACGATGGCAAAGATGCGGGCAGCGAGCGGAATGGCGTCGCCTTTCAGGCCGCGCGGATAGCCGGTGCCGTCCCATTTTTCGTGGTGGCAGTAGGGGATGTCGAGACACGGACGCAGGTAGGTGACCGGCGACAGCAATTCGAACGCGTAGCCGGGATGGCGGCGCATCACGACCCATTCACTCTCGTCGAGCGATCCGGGTTTGAGGAGAATGCGGTCGGGGATGGCGACCTTGCCGATGTCGTGCAGCAGGGCGCCGCGGCGCAGGTGGACGAGGTCGGCCTCGCTGAAGCCCATGGCGCGCGCCAGGCGCAAAGTCATTTCGGTGACGCGCTGGGTGTGGCCTTCGGTCTCATCGTCGCGCAGGTCGAGCGCGTGCACCCATCCTTCGAGCGTGGCGTCGTAGGCGACCTGCAGTTCGATGTTCGAGCGCTGCAGGTCGGTGAACAGGGTGGAGTTGTCGATGGCGATCGAGGCCTGCGTCGCCAGCGCGCCGAGGAACTCCATCCAATCGAAATCGGGTGCGAGCGGGGTGCGATGGAAAATTTCGAGGACACCTTTCACTTGCCCCTTCGAGACCAGCGGCATGCACAAGTAGGTGACGAACCCTTCGCCCTCGATGAGATGGGCGCGCACGAAGTCGGTCGCCTGGGACAGGTCGGGAATGCTGACGAAGCGCTGATCGAGCGCGGCCTGGCCGGCGTAGCCTTCGCCGAGGCGGATGTGGCTGCCGTGGATACGACCGGTGGCGAAGCCGCGGCCGGCGGCGAATGCGAGCGTCTTGCTGTGCGGGTCGAGCAGCAGCACATTCGCGGCATCCACTTGCAACTGGGAGGTCACCTGGTCGAGGAACACATTGAGGGTGACGCGCAGGTCGAGACTGCCGGTGATGGCGAGGTCGATGGTGCGCAGCGCGGCGAGACGGTCGAGCTGGCGCCGCAAGTGCTGTTCTGCCTGGCGGCGCTGGGTGATGTCTTCGGCGATACCGGCGATGCGGAAGACCCGGCCCTGGTCGTCGCGGATGGGGAACGCGCGGTCGCGGATCCAGCATTCCGCGCCATCGGGCCGGATGATGCGATATTCTTCGTCGAAGCTGCCATCGGCTTGGTGTTCCATCGCGGCCGCCACGCGCGGGCGGTCGTCGGGATGGACTGACTCCAGAAACGACAGAGTGTTGTCGTATAGACTCTGACAGGGCCGCCCCCAGACGGTCTCGTAAGCCGGGCTGACATAGAGGAGCTTGCTGGTCTCGGCATCGATGAGCCAGAAGACTTCCTGGATATTGTGGGCGAGTTGGCGGAAGCGCTCTTCCGAGTCGCGCAGGGCGTGTTCGGCGCGGGTGCGCGCGGTGATGTCGCGCACGATCCCCATATGGCCGACGGAGCGACCGTTTTCCACGAGCGGCACGCTGATGTTCTCGACGGTGATGTACTCACCCGACTTGGTGCGAATCCGCGCTTGCGCCGGCGCGGCGTGATTGCCGCGCAGCATGTCTTGCACCTGCTCGGCGACATCGGCGAGGTCGTCGGGATGGATGAATTCGTAGAATTTCCGTCCGACCCATTCCTCGGGGCGCCAGCCGGTCAGGTCCTCGAAGGCCGGGTTGAGCGACAGGATGGTCCCGTCGGGCGCGGTCATATGAATCAGGTCGGGCGCGCTTTCGACGAGTCGGCGGAACCGGGCCTCCGCCTCCTGGCGGGTCTGTTCGGCGATCTTGCGGCCGGTAATGTCCTCCATCAGCCCGTCGATGACTTCCTCGCCGTCCGCCGTGCGGGACAGCGTTTCAGTCAACGCGACCCAGACGAGGCGGTCGTCGACCCGGCGCATCTGGGTCTCGTGCTTGCGCAGGGCGCCCGTCTGGCGCAGCTGACTCACCAGCGCCACGCGATCTTCCGGGTCTTGGTACATCGCCGCGCAATCGGAGGCGAGGGCGTCCGGCAGCGTCTGAAAGCCGAGCAGGTCGACGAGCGCCGGGTTCGCCTCCAACAGGCGCCCCGACACCGTCGTGCGGAACACGCCGACATCCAGCCGCGTCAGCAGCGACTCGAGGCGCGCTTCCACGGCGCTGACGCGCGCGCGGGACGCGGTGCGGTCGCGCGCCTCGCGGACTTCCCGCTCGACGGCGGCGCACAGGCGTGCCAGGTTGTGCTTCAAGATATAGTCGGCGGCGCCGGCCTGCATGGTATTGACCGCGACTTCCTCGCCAATGGTGCCGGAGACGACGATGCACGGCAGGGACGGCCGGCGCTCCTTGGCGACGCGCAAGACATCTTCGCCGGTCAGCCCGGGGAGGCAGTAATCGGTGATGAGCAGGTCCCACGATTCGCCGTCGAGCGCCGCCTGCAAATCCGCCATCGTGTCGACGCGCCGGTGGTCCGGATGGAGCCCGTGCTTCCGCAATTCGCGCAGCAACAGCAGAGCGTCGTCCGGCGAGTCTTCGACGATGAGCAGGCGGGGGGCCGGCGTCATCATGCGACGGCGTCCCCGTTCCGGGTGGCGGGGATGTCCGCGCGTTCGTTGAGCAGCAGCCAGTAGACATCGAGCGTCTGCACCATGCGGATCAACTCGTCGAAGGCGACGGGTTTGACGAGGTAGGAGTTCGCGCCGAGGTCATAGGCGCGGTTCACATCTTCGGATTCTTTGGACGAGGTGAGCACGACCACCGCCAGGCGCTTCAAGACGGGCTGGGCGCGCAGCCATTGCAGGACTTCGTGGCCCGACCGGCGGGGGAGTTTCAAGTCGAGCAGGACGAGTACGGGCAGGGGATAGCGTTCCCGGTCGGCATAGTCGCCGTCGCCGGCGAGATAGGCGACGGCGGCGTCGCCGTTGGTGACAGTGTGGATGGGATTGGCGATGCGGGCGTTGCGAAACGCCCGCTGCACCAGGAGCACATCATTCGGGTCGTCTTCCACGAGGAGAATCGTGCGCCGGTCGGTACCCATTAGTTCACGCTCGCTTTCGGGAGGTCCACCCAGAACCGGCTGCCGTGGCCGGGTTCGGATTCCACACCGACCTGCCCGCCCATGCGTTCCACACCGCGGCGGACGATGGCCAGTCCGATGCCGGTGCCGGGGAAACGGTCGGCGCCGTGCAATCGTTCGAAGGGACGGAAGATGCGCTCGCAGTGTTCGGGGGCGATGCCGATGCCGTTGTCTTCGATCCAGAGGCGGATGTGTCCGTTGCGCTCTTCGGTGCGCAATCGCACTGCGGGCGCGACGCCGTCCACGAACTTGACGGCGTTGGTCAACAGATTGACGACGACTTGCACCAGCGTGCCGCGGTGGGCGTTGACGCGCGGCAAGGCGTGCGTAATGTTGACCGTGGCTTTCTGTTCGGTCAGGAAGGCATCGACCTGCGCCCGCGCGTCGGTGATCACCACATCGAGCGAGACCGGCGCGATTTCGAATTCCGTGCGGCTGATGCGGCTGTAGGCGAGCAGGTCTTGGATGAGCGAGTCCATGCGCTGCGCGGCGGCGGCGGCGCGCTGGGCGTAGTCTTTGCCGGTGGCGTCCAACTGCGGAGCGTGGTCTTCGAGCAGCGCCTGCGTGAAGCCCTGGACGGCGCGCAGCGGCGCGCGCAGGTCGTGCGAGACGGTGCGGGCAAACTGTTCGAGGTCGGCGTTGGCTTCGAGGAGTTCCGCGGTGCGGTCGGCAACGCGCTGCTCCAAGTCGGCGTTCAGCCGCCGCACCTCTTCCTCGGCGCGCAGGCGGTCGGAGATGTCGATGGCAAACCCGCCGATGAGCGTCTGGCCGTCGCCGTCAGGCAACGGGAACTTCATGACGAGCAGGTCCTGCGTGGTGCCGTTGGGGAAAGTCACCCGCTGCACCATTTGGCTGGCGCGCCCTTCGGCCAGCACCCGCCGGTCGTGCGCGAGGCCGGCCGCGGCGGTCTCGGGCGACAGCGTCTCTTCGACCGGGTGGCCGACGAACTCCTCCGCCTTGACGCCGGTTTGTTCTTCAAAGCGTCGCGTGATGTACACGACCCGGCCCTGTGTGTCCTTGATGAAGGCGTAGGCGGGGCTGTTCTCCATGAAGGCCCGGAAGCGCGCCTCGCTGTTGCGGAGCGCCAGCGAGGCCGTCGCCGTTTCGCGTCCACGGGCGTCGAGCCCTTCAGCCATCCGGTCGAAGGCGCGGGCGAGGGCGCCGATTTCGCCGCCGGTTTGCGACAGCCCGGTGCGGGCGGCCAGGTCGCCCGCTGCCAGGCGTTGTGCCGCGGTGGTCAGGGCGGCGACCGGGCGGCCCACCGAGAAGTAACCGGCGATCAACGCCAACGAAAACGAAAGGAGTGCGACCAACCCCAGCGCGACCAGTTGCAGACGCAATTGCCGGTCGGCGGGGCCATAGGCCAGGGTGGCGGGGATCCCGATCAGGAGACGCCCGGCAATCTGGTCGCTGCCGAGGGTCAGCGGCCGGAAGGCGAACAGACGGGGCTCGCCGTCGAGTCCGGCGCCGTCCACGGCGCCCGCCGTGGTGCTGGCGAGGGCTGCCCGAAAGGCGGGGTGCGTCGGCTTCTTGCCGATCCAGGCGCCCGGATCGGCGGACCGCGCGACGACGGTGCCCTCGCGATCGATGATCGTGGCGATCGATCCCTGCGGCAGCCGGGCATCGGCCACCAGTTCGTTCAACCACGCCAGATCGACCGCGGCAAAGACTATGCGAACGATGCCGCCGTCGGGCCCGAACAGGGGATACCCGAAGTTGATGCTGGGCTTGCCGGTGATGCGGCCAATCTGGTACTCACCGGCGGCGAAGGTCTTGGTCCGCAGGACGGCGCGATACCAGGGACGGTCGCCGGCGGGGACCGGCCCGGTGATGGGCAGGGCGCTGGCGATGATCATCGCGTCGCTGCACCGCGAGACACCGAAGTTCAGGTAGTGGGGGCTGCGGGCCAGGAGCGCGGCGAGCCGGGCGGAACAAACGGCGGGGTCGCCGGCGCGGACTTCGGGCCAGGCGGCCAATTCCTCCAGGACGCGCCGCGCATCGTCGATAAGTTGGTCCTGCTTGAAGGCGACCAATTCGGATACCTGCATCGCGTCGCGCCGGGCGGCGTCGCCATCCGCGCGTCGGCGCGCCAGGCCGGTGTTGACCGCCAGCGCCATCGCCGGAACCAGGGCCATCGTCACGAGCAAGAGCACGCGCACCCGCAAGCTATGAATGGACCAGCGACGCATTGTTTTCCGTGACACCATCCCGCCGCCCGGAGACCCCAGGAGCCGCACTGACCGCCCGCAAGGGGTGGGGCCGGCTGTCAGAATATTCCGCAGAATTCCGCCGAATTGATACCACGCGAGCGGGAAGGCTCTGTCGTGCGGCCACACAGGGCTGTCGGGCGGGCGTGACAGGGGCGGGCGTCCGGACAACCGTTCAGTTCGGGGAAACGACGCGATGAGTGGCTTGCCCCACCCGAACGCACGATCTTCAAGAGTGCAGCCCTGCTCCGCCCGAAACAGCCGTGCTACGCAGGGCATCCTGCTTCGCCCTTCGCCTTCTCCAAGCCGCGTGCCGGGCTTGACCTGCGAAGCCCCGAGCAGAGCGAGGGGCGAAGCAGGATGGTGGAGGCGGGGGGAATCGAACCCCCGTCCGGACAGCGGTCACCGCAGGGCGCTACGGGCGTAGCCGGTTGTCGGGTCTCGCAGACGCTTGGCGTACCGGCACGCCGGGCGTCCGCCAGCCTACTGGGGTCTCGTCGCTCCCTTAGTAGGTGTGAGGGAGAGACCAGCCGGATTTTCTGACAGCCGTTCCGGACCTACCGGCATCGGTCCGGGCGACCGCCCTCTACAGGGAGAGGGAATTACGCGTAAGCGTAGTTGGCAGTTATAGGGTTGCCCGGTTTAAAGAGGTCGGGCGACTCTGCCCGCTCCCAACGGCGCCTGGCTCTCCGTCAAAGCCGGTCGCCCCCACTTCAGGAGGTCTGCCACCGAGATTGTACCACCCCGCGCGGTCAGGGCAGGGATTCGGGCAGGTCAGCGAGCGCCAGTGGGTTGACGGCGTCGCCGTTCAGGTAGGCGGCCCAGTGCAGGTGCGGGCCGGTGGCGGCGCCGGTCTTGCCGACACGCCCGATGACCTGCCCGGCGGTGACGCTGTCGCCGCGAGCGACTTCGATGCGGGAGAGGTGCAGGTAGACGGTCGCCAGCCCGCCGCCGTGGGCCAGCACGATGGTTTTGCCGTGCAGTTTGTAATCTTCAGCGACGAGAGCCACGGCGCCGGCGGCGGGCGCGTGAACAGGCGTGCCTTCGGGCGCGGCGAGGTCAAGCCCGCGGTGCCAGTCCACTTCTTCGCCGTTGCGGATGCGGCGCGTGCCGAAGGCGGTTGTCGTGCGCCCCTGGAAGGGCAGCGTGAATGGGCCGGGCCAGTCCGCGGGCCCGGTGTCAGCACGGATGGCGCCGCCGATGGCGGCGCGCTCGGCCTTCGCCTCGGCGGCGGAATAGAGCGCGTTCGTTTGGGCCGATACGCGGAGCCGCTGGACGGCGCGCTTCAGGGGCATGATCGTGACGGTGCGGATGAGTTCGTGCGCCCGGCCGCCGGACTCGGTGACGCGCACCGCGACCGGACGCGCGCCGGCGGGCGCGGTGACGGGAATGGGCAGCAGTGCCCACCACACGCCGTCCGAGTGCCGGAGGGCGTGGTATTCGCCGAACCAGCGGGCGTCGACACGCTGGGCGTCGAGGGCGACCGTGACGAGGACGACGCCGCCCTGCCGTGCGCTGGCCGGTGTCAGGCGGCACGGGTCGCCGGCGCCGAGCACGGTTGCGACGCATACGAACAGGAACAGCGAGAGAGCCGCGCGACGCATCACGACTTCATTCTTCCCGAAGCGGCGCCGAGGATTCCGCCCGCGGCGCCGAGGGCCAGGCCCAGCGCCAGGAGTACGAAGGCGAACAGCGCGAGCACGACCAGGTATTGATCGGGGCCGAGCGCGTTCGCAAAGCCCGCGGCATTGGCGGGCAGGCGGTCGAGCGTGGCGGGGAGAGCGGACGGCGTCAGTCGTTCGAGGCGCAGATGCAGCGCAAACCCGCCCAGTGACGCGAGCGCGCCCACCGACGCGCCAAGACCGGCGCCGCGGCCGATGGCCATCGGCTGCTGGGCGGCGAGCATCCAGACGCGGGTCGCGGCGAAGCCCGACAGCGGCAGCCAGAAACACGCCAGGTAGCAGAACGGCGCCGGCAGGCCGCTGGGGAGCGCGAAGAGCGGCACGCAGACCAGCAGCGCGACCCAGATTGCCCGGGCGGCAGCCGAGTCAGATGGACTGGCCAGCGTCGCTCCCCAAGTTGCTATGGGCGCCGACGCGCTCCCTCATGCCGTCGGCGCGGCAGGCGGCGGCGCGGGCGGCTCGTACGAGCCCAGTGGAGGCTGGGGTTTCCAAATGGCTCCAGCGATCAGCCCGCCAATGAGCCCAAACACCCCATAGATGACCGCGCAGAACACGGCACCGGCGGGTCCCATCATGAGGTGCAGCACTTGTTGGGCGATTTGGCGTTGTTGTTCCGGCATCTGCATCAACTGCTTGTCGAAAGCCTCTTTGACGAACGGCCCCGCGAGCAGGCGCAAGCCGCTCCAATACACGATGCCGGCGATGACTCCGCTGAAACCCCCTGTGGCAATTCCTTCACCAACAGTAATGCCGTTGTGCGTGCGCCGCGACAGCATGAACCCGGCCAGCATGCCGCCGAGGATGACCCACGCGCAGCACAGGCAGTTTAAGGCGCTGACATACGGGATGAAGGACAGCACGCCCGCGGTGACCCCGCCGACGAGGGCGGGGAGAGCGAGTTGGCCGAAGGACGGCGAACGGCGCGCCACGGCTACTCGACGCCCTGCTTGCGCGCCCGCCAAATGAGCGCGGCGATAATGCCGCCGACCAGACCGCCGATGGCAAGCATGATCGCGCCGGCGACGACGCCGAATGGCCCCATCATAAAGTCGTAAACCTGCCGGCCCATTTGTTGAGACGCCTCGGGCTGGCTTTGAATTTGTTCCAGCGCCTTAGCCTTCGCTGCATTAAATGCATCCGCAAAGACAAAGCGCGACATGACGAAGGCGACGACGCTGGCGACCACGCCGGCAAAGACGCCGGCCATGATCCCCTCGCCGATGGTGATGCCGCCCTTCGCCGAGCGTTGCAGAAGAAACCCGGCGAGCAAGCCGCCCAGAATGACAAACAGGCAGCCGAGCATGGCGAGCTGCGGGATGCCGCAGGGGATTCCGACAATGACGCCGGCGACGATTGCGGCGGTAGCGAGTTGTCCTGAAGTCGGTTCAGTTCGTGACATGGATGCCCCCTCCCTGCAGGTGGACTCGAGTACGGTGAACGGTGGTGCCGGAGTCGGAAGGTGAACCGACCGCCAGGTCATGCGACTCCGTGAAACGCAGCGCGGGCACGATGAGCCAGGCGCCGGCGGCGCCGGCGAGCGCGCCCGTCAGCAGGCGTGTCGGCAGGAACGGCCCGCGCAGCCCGACAACTTCGCTGGCGACATCCGCGGCCATCAGCGCGAGTGCCAATAGGAACAGCCGCACGCGCAGGTCATGGGGCGCCCGGTGGAGCGTGAATTGCGAAACGAACCCAATCAGCGCGAAGCCGGCGTAGAGGGCCGTGCAGCGCGCACAGAGCGCCATCGGCGCACCGCCAATCCAGAGGCAGCGGTCCGGCTGCTGGTGGCAGGCGGTGTGAAATAACAGATAGTTGAGCGTGCCCCACGCGGGCATCGGCGTCGGTGCGCTGATGAGGACCGGCGCGGCCGCGGCGAGTGCGACGCTCAACCCTGCGAGCACGGGCAGCGCCCACGCCAGCAGGCGCAGCCACACCCCGGTGCGCATCACGACCGCCATAGTGCAATCATTGGCAGACGGGACGCCGATGTCCTGTGGACACGCCGCACACCCGCATTATGCCAAGACTTCATAGTCATAGGCGGAGGTGATGGTCTGCCCGCGGGCGAAGCGGTCCGGGGCGAAGAAGTCGGCGTCGAACGCCTGCGGCGCGCCGTCAAGCAGCCACTCCGCCAGGCCGCGGCCGACGGACGGACTCAACTTGAACCCGTGACCGCTGAACCCGACGGCGAGCCAGAGTCCCGCGATGCCCGGCGCCGGGCCGAGGAGCGGGTGCGCGTCGGGCGAGACGGTGTAGAGCGCGGCGTAGCCGCCCCACGGGAACGCCCGGGCGAGCGACGGCACGCGCAGCGCAATGGCGTCGCGGCTGCGCTGGATGAATTGCGGGGTGGGGACGGGGTCGAAAGAGTCGGGGTCGGGGACGGGGTCGTCGAGGTGCGCGTCGAGCGAACCGACGAGCAATAGATCGCCGGGCGCGGTGCGGCCGTACATGCCGGTGCGCAAGTCGGCGATGACGGGCAGGGCCGGCGAGTTCGGCAGGGTGCGCAGCATCACAATTTGCGGCCGCGTGACCATCAGCGGGAGGCGCAACTCGATCGGGTCGAGCAGACGGGTCGCCCAGGGGCCGGCGGTGACGATGACGGCGTCGGCGGCGACACTTCCTTCCGAAGTGCGCACGCCCTGCACGCGCCCGCCGGCGATGTCGATGCCTTCGACGGCGACGCCCTCGCGGATGTCGGCGCCGTGGGCGCGGGCGGCTTCGGTCCAGCCGAGCAAGACCCGCCAGGGGTCGACATAGCCGGCATCGGGCTCAAATGCGATGAGTTCGTCGTCGAGGCGCAGCGCGGGCGCGATGGCGCGGGCGGCGGCGCCGTCGAGCAGTTCGACCGCGATGCCGACGCCCTGCTGCATCGTGACATTGCGTTGCAGGCGCTCGCGCTGCGCGGCGCGGGCGATGAGCGCGACGCCGCACGGATTGAAGCCGGCCGGGTGGCCGGTGACCGATTCGAAGTCGCGGAAGACGCCGAGGCCGTCGCGCGCCATGCGGGCGGTCTGTGCGTGCGAATAGTGCTGGCGGATGACGGCGGTCGAATGACCCGATTCGCCGTGGCCGATGAAGCGGCGTTCGAGCAGAGTCACTTTCGCGCCGCGAGACGCCAGGTAGAAGGCGGTGGCCGTGCCCATCACGCCACCGCCGATGATGACGATGTCTGCCCGCACGGGCGGGCTACTTCCGTTCGACTGCGAACCCGCCGTCGATGGAATAGCGCCCGGCGCCGCCAATCACGAATGAGAGCGCGACGATGCCGTAGAAGAGTGGGAGCTCATAGCCGCCCTGCCCCAGCAGTCCGTTGGGCAGGTGCACTTTCCAGATGGCCACGACCATGTTGACGAGGATGCCCAGGGCGAAGAAGCGCGTCATGACGCCCAGCAGCAGCGCGATGCCGCCGGCGAACTCTGCCAGCATCGCCGCCCAGGCCATCACGGTGGGGAACGGCAGGCCCATACCGGAGATGCCGGTCACGAAACCGTCGGGCCCCGGGCCGCCCCACCAGCCGAAGAGTTTTTGGCCGCCGTGGATGAGAAAGAGCGCGCCGAGACTGGCACGCACGAGCAGGACGGCGAAGTGCCGATAGTTGTCGAGTGGCTTGAGCATGCGCCCCTCCTCCGGGCGGTGGCCCGCCGCCCGCTGCCGTCATTGTAGCACCGGCTGGGGAGGGAGGGCTTGAGGGGCAAGGGGGTGCGACCTCACCCCCGGCCCCTCTCCGTCTCACGGAGAGGGGAGACTGAATTGACCAGAGCGCATTCGAGGGAACTCGGAAACGAGGAAGTGAGAAAACGAGGGCGACCGCATCCCAACCCTTCCCCCGCATGCGGTGAACGGCGAAGACAACGGCGTCCCTCCCCCGGCCCCTCCCCACTGCGTGGAGAGGGGAGACTGCTAGTCCATGCGCTGCTCGTTGCGAAGGAGGGCGGCCTTGCGTTTGAGGCCCCAGCGGTAGCCGTGCAGGGCGCCGTCGCTGCCGACGGCGCGGTGGCAGGGGACGAGCACGGAGACTGGATTCGTCGCGCAAGCGCGGCCGACGGCGCGTGCCGCGGCCGGCTGGCCGATGGCGCGGGCGAGATCAGCGTAGGTGCGCTGCTGTCCGCGCGGGATGGCCTGCAACGCGCGCCAGACGCGCAGTTGAAATGCGGTGCCCTGCAAATCGAGGTCGAGGCGCGGGTCGGCAGGCGCGCCATCAATGGCGCGCAGCACGGCACGGACTTGGCGACCGAGCGCATGGTCGTCGCATGCGATGGCGGCGGCGGGAAGATCATTGCGCAACTCCTGTTCCAGGGTGTGCGCGCGGTCGCCCAGCATCACCGCGCAGATGCCGCGCGTGGTCGCCGCCACCAAGACACGCCCGAGCGCGCAGGGCGCCACGCTGAAGCGGATAGCCAAGCCCGCGCCGCGGCGGCGATACTGAGCGGGCGTCATTCCCAGCGCGCTCGCAGCGCGCTCGTAGAGGCGGCTGCTGGAGCCGAAGCCGGCGTCATACATCGCGTCGGTGACGGTGGCGCCGGTGCGCACCAGCGACTTGAACCGCGCCACACGCCGCGCCTGCACATACTGCTTGGGCGTGATGCCGAGGTGCTGGCGGAAGAGGCGCTGTAAGCGGTGCGGCGTTGCGCCGACGGCGGCGCCGACTGCGGACAGTGTTGCGGGACGGTCGACCGTGCGGTCGAGCGCCCGGCAGGCGCGTTGCACGAGCGCGACGCCGGGTGCGGTGGTCAGCGGCTGGTCGGAATGGCAGCGGCGGCAGGCGCGGAAGCCGGCGCGCTGCGCCTCTGCGGAGGTCGAGAGGAATTCGACGACCTCGCGCCGCGGCCGCCGGGCCGGGCATGATGGCCGGCAAAAGATGCCGGTCGAGCGCACGCCGAAGACGAACACCGGGTCGAAGCGCGCGTCGCGCCGGATGATGGCATCCCAGAACAGATCACCGTCAGTTGTGAGTGTGCCGTTGCGTGTCATAGCGTCAGACTAGCCTGCCGAGTGGGGCGATTCTATCCGGTTCGCGCGAGCAAAGTGGTGAATTGTGAAGGGTGAATAGTGAATGGGAATTGACTGCCTCCCTGCCTTCCCGCCTCCCTGCCCTTCTTTACTTCCAGAGTTTTCTGTCCAGCCCGCGCAGGCCCTCACCCCCGCTTCGCCCCTCGACTGCGCTCGGGGCAAGCGCACCCCTCTCCCGAGTCGGGAGAGGGGACTGCCATCCACCCTGTTCACAGTTCGCAGACGAGCGCGCTAATTCCAAAGTTTCCTGTCCAATCCCCGCAGGTTGATGGCTTCGGCGAGGTGGTTGGGGGCGATGGCGTCCACGCCGTCGAGGTCGGCGATGGTGCGGCCCAATTTCAGGATGCGGTCGTAGGCGCGGGCGGAGAGGCCCAATTCGCGGATGGCCATCTGCAGCAGGCCCTTGCCCTCGTCATCCACCTGGCAGAACTCCTGCAAGTGGCGGCTGCCCATCTGCGCATTGCAGGAAATGCCCGTCGGGGCGAGGCGCTGTTGCTGGCGCTCGCGGGCGACGGAGACGCGGGCGCGCACCGCGTCGGACGGTTCGCCGTCGGGCTGGCCGAGCAACTCGTCCTCGCGCAGGCGCGGCACTTCGATGTGGATGTCGATGCGGTCGAGGAGCGGGCCGGAGAGCCGCCGCAGGTAACTCTGGATGCGCGTGCGCGAACAGGAACACTGGCGCACCGGGTCGCCGAAGAACCCGCACGGGCACGGGTTCATCGCCGCGACCAGCGTCATCCGCGCCGGAAAGGTGAGCGACCCGGCGGCGCGGCTGATGGTGACGATGCCGTCTTCGAGCGGCTGGCGGAGACTTTCGAGCGCGTCGCGGGTGAACTCGGGCAGTTCGTCGAGGAACAGCACGCCCTGGTGCGAGAGACTGATTTCGCCCGGCCGCGGCATGGCGCCGCCGCCGACGAGTCCGGGCGTCGAGATCGAGTGGTGCGGCGCCCGGAAGGGGCGCGTGGTGATGAGGCCGTGGCCGCGCGGCAATGTTCCGGCGATGGAATAGATTTTGGTCACTTCGAGCGCTTCGGCGCGGCTCAAGGGCGGGAGCACGGTCGGCAGGCGGCGGGCGAGCATCGTCTTGCCGGACCCGGGCGGGCCGGCGAGCAGGACATTGTGGCCGCCGGCCGCCGCGATCTCGACCGCCCGCTTCACATTCTGCAGGCCCTTCACCTCGCGGAAGTCGACGCCGTACTCGGGGCGGTCGAAATGGCCGTTGCTCGACGGCGCCAGCGGAATGTGCGCGTCGGGATGGGCGAGGATTTCGACGGCCTCGGGGATGTTCGACGCGCAATAGGCGCGGATGCCGTCCACGACCGCGGCCTCGTTGGCGTTCTCCTTCGGCACAATCACCGCTAATTTGCCCGCATCGCGGGCGGCCAGGACGAGCGGCAGGACGCCGCGCACCGGCCGCAGCGAGCCGTCGAGCGAGAGTTCGCCGAGGGCGACGAAGTCGTCGAGGCGGTCGGCGGTGTACTGCTCGGTGGCGGCGAGGACGCCGAGGGCGATGGGCAGGTCGAACGAGGAGCCGATCTTGCGGATGTCGCTCGGCGCCAGGTTGACGACGACTTTGCGCGTGGTGGGAAAGCGGAAGCCGACATTGCGCAGCGCCGAGGCGACGCGGTCGCCCGATTCCTTCACGGTGGCGTCGGGCAGGCCGACGATGACGAACATGTTCTTGCCGGGCGCCAGGTCCACTTGCACTTCGACCAGCAGTCCGTCAATGCCCTGGAGCGCGCCGCTGAACACCCGTGCCAGCATCGCTCTTTCACTTCCCGCCGCAGCGGGGTGAGTCCTGCCGAGTCGTGAGGCGTTACGAGGTCTGGCGCAAGAACTTCCGCCCCTGCGCGGTGATGGAGTGCTTGCCCTGGCCGCCTTCGAGGCGCGCGGCGTAGCCGGCGCGGCGCAACTTCCCCAGGCACCCGCGCACGACCCGAATCGGCAGCCCGCTGCGCGCCGCCAGTTCCGGTGGGAACTCGGCTGCCTCACGGAGCAGTCGCAGCAGGCGCAGGCAATCGGGGCCGAGGGGAGTGGGCATGGGGGAGGGGTTACTGGTTAGTAGTTAGTCGGAGAGGCGAAACTGCCTTCCGATTCTCCCGCCTCCCCGCCTCCCTGGTTCCTGGATTTGCAACCCCACCCCCAACCCCTCCCCGTCTCACGGAGAGGGGCGGAGAGGTAGAACCCCATCCCCAACCCTTCCCCGTACACGGGGAGGGGCAAGGACAACTGAACGCCGCGGGCCATCCACTTGCGCAGACGGCCCGCGGCGGGTCGGTGATCGCTAAGCAAAAGGTGTCGGAGGTCTATTGCCCTCCGCTCGGGTTGGAATTCCGAGGGACGGTGCCCTGGCCTGACGGCTGGCCTTCGGCCCACTTGTAACCCCAGAAATGGCCGCTATCGACATGCGTGTCGCGGTCGAGGGGGTTGTGGCTTTTGGCGAAGGTGGCCAGCGCCGACTTGGCCAGTGGGTCGAGTGCCAGGCGCTCGGCGGTGAGCGGCGACTGGCTGATGACCGCGCCCGCCAAGCCGAAGTTCTTCGGCTGGATGAAATAGATGCCGGGCTTGCCGTCAAAGCCGGTGACGGCCGTGGCGTCGCTCGCCTTGCTCGTGCGCACATAATGGAACTGCCCGCGGAAGGCGTCGCTTGCGGCGAAGGCGCGCAGGCGGCTCTCGACATCGGGCGCCAGCGCGCCGTCAGTCAGCACCAGCACCAGCGGGCGCGCATCGCAATGCGCGATGTTGAGCGCCTCATAGACGGTCTTCAGCCACGGCACCGGGCCGGGGGACTTGGCCGCGGTCGCGTTCGGCGTGTAGCGGAAGGCGAATTCGCGCATTCCCTGCCCGAGGTTGCCGCGCGCGGTGCGGGCGATTTCACCGAGACGGACGAACTGCTTGGCGTCGGGCGTGCCGATGAGCGCGCCGGCGTTCTTCAGATCGCCGGCGACGGTCTCCACAATCTTCGCGGTCTCCGGGTCCTCGTAGGGGTCGAAGCGGACCGCGACATAGAGGTCACTGGATGAAACGAATGCTGGGTCGGAGAGCACACGGCTCTCCAGTCCATCGTAGCCGTTTCACCAAACGCCGGGGACGCCCCCGCAGCGCGGCGCGCCGAAGACGAACAGGATGGGCTTGTTCAGCCGTTGCGCCTCCGCCTTCGCGGCGCCCCAATCGTTGAGCCAGGGGATGTTGGGGTGCTGGGCGCTGGCGTGCGCGAGGCCGGCCGCCGCGACCACTGCTGCGGCGAGCGCGATGGACTGCCGAAACCGGGTGAATGGGTGCATACAGCCTCCTCCGGAGAGAGGTCTTGCTGGAGAGACGGGGGAGGGGGGAAAAGGTTTCACGCTCCTTGGGTAGCGCGGGCCTCTGGCCCGCGGCGAGCCCGGCCTTTCAGGGCCGGGCGGATAAGCGACCCTCTCCCCGCCTGTTCGCGTGACGGAGGCTCTATGAGATTCGCCCCTCTCCCAAGTACTTGGGAGAGGGGAGGGGGAGAGGGTTGGGGGGCAGGCACTCTGCCTGCCAGGAATCACTTGCGATAGAACAGTCACCGCGGGCGTCCCGCCTGTAACGGCACAGGCCGGAGGCCTGCGGTAACTGACTGACTGTTGGCAGGACGAACGCGCGTTCAGCCGAACCAAGTGAGTGCGTGCCGCAGGACCACCGCATCTGGCAGCACCCGGACTTCGACTTCGCCCGCGGGCCGGTCGTGCGCTTCCTGTTCGATGGGCGGCCGGTGCTGGGCTATGCGGGCGAGACGGTCGGCGCGGCGCTGCTGGCCGCCGGCATCCGCACACTGGCGCGCAGCATCAAATTCCACCGCCCGCGCGGCATTCGCTGCGCCATCGGGAAGTGCGCGCAGTGCTTCGTCACCGCGGACGGCATCCCGAATGTGCGCACCTGCACCGAGCCGGTGCGGGGCGGGATGGCGGTGCGTTCGCAAAACGCCTGGCCGTCGGTGGCGCACGATGCGCTGCGCATCTTCGATTACGGTTCGTTTCTGCTGAAGCCCGGCTTTCAGTATCGGCTGTTCATCCGGCCGCGCTGGCTGCGGCCGCGGTTCTACCGGATGCTGCGGGCGCTGGCGGGGCACGGACGCGTGACCGTAAATGGACAAGTTGCGCCGCCCGCGCCGCGGCGGGAAGTGGAGCGCGTGCCGCTGGTGGTCGTCGGCGGCGGGCCGGCGGGGATGGCGGCAGCGCTCGCTGCGGCGAGCGCCGGCGTCGCGGTCACGCTGGTGGACGAGAACCCGCGCCTCGGCGGGCACTTGCGCTTCGACCCGGCGCCGGTGCGCGAAGGGCCGCCCGAATTCGAGGGGACACCCGGAGCCGTTGTCGCTGCGGCGCTGGCCGCGCAAGTCGCAGGCACCGCGCGCATCAGCGTGCTCGCGAACACGACCGTCATCGGCGGGGAGGCAGGCATCCTGCCGGTGGTCGGGCCGGACGGGCTGCGGAAACTGCAGCCCGACGCGCTCATCATCGCCACCGGCGCCTACGATGTCATCCCGACATTCCCCGGCAGCGACCTGCCGAATGTTTACGGGCGCCGCGCCATTCAACGCGTACTGCACGAGTGGGGCGTGCGCCCGGCGCCCGAGGCGGCGCTGCTTGAGCAGGACGACGCGCTCGCCGCGCAACTGCGCGCCGCCGGGATGGCGGTAACGGTGAGCGCCACGCGCCCGCCGACACGCGGGTGCGCGGTCGTCTCGCCCTGGCTGCGCCCGAACAACGACTTGTGCGCGGTCATCGGCTGCCGGATGCGCTTCAGCGCCGAGCCGGGCGGGATGGCGCCCGAACTCTCGGACGCGCTGGAGAGCAGCGCCGAGCGCGTGTTCGTCTGCGGCGAGGCGGCGGGCGTGGTGGGGGCGGGGACTGCGATCCTGCAAGGCGGGCTGGCGGGGCTGTCGGCGGCGCTGGCGCTCGGCGCGGGCGACGCGGCCACGCGCCGCGCCCGCGACGAACTGCTTCCGCACGGCCAGGCGCGCAATCAGGTGCCGATCTCGGCGCTGCCGAACCCGCGGCCCGGCGCGCCGCACGGGGGCGTCGTCTGTCTGTGCGAGGATGTCAGCGACGGCGAACTGCGCCATTGCATCGCGGGCGGCTACGCCGACAGCGAATCGCTGAAGCGGTTTTCGGGCATCGGGATGGGGCCGTGCCAGGGGAAGTACTGCGCGGGGCGGATGCTGGAGATGCTGGTCGAGGCGGGCGTCACCGACCCGCACCTGACGCGCCCGACGACGCAGCGCCCGCCACTGGCGCCGGTGCGGTTGCGCGACCTGGCCGGAGAAACGGAC
Organism: uncultured bacterium; assembly: GCA_964400165.1. Classification (GTDB taxonomy): domain Bacteria; phylum Armatimonadota; class Hebobacteria; order CAYNSX01; family CAYNSX01; genus CAYNSX01. Next base: position 19,413 of record CAYNSX010000017.1, on the reverse strand, counting down.
GAAGTTGAACACACGCGCGCTTACTGAACTGCCACGCACTGCGTCGGTCGTCATCATCGGCGGCGGGTGCACGGGCCTGTCGGCGGCGTATCACCTGGCGAAAGCGGGCGTGCGCGATGTGGTGCTGCTGGAGCGGTCGTATTTGAGCAGCGGGGCGACCGGGCGCTGCCTGGGCGGCGTGCGCGCACAGTTCGCCGGCCGCGACGACATCATCCTGGCGCGGGCGAGCCAGCAGCGATACGAGTCCCTCGGCGCAGAACTCGGCTTCGACCCGCTCTTCCGTCAGGACGGATACCTGTTCCTCGCGTTTACCGATGACGAGCTCGAGTACTTTCGTGAGAATGCGCGCACGCAGAACGAACTCGGCGTGGCGACGCGAGTCCTGACGCCCGCGGAAGTGAAGCGCCGGGCGCCGCCGCTGGACACGAGCCGCATCGCCGGCGCCGCCTACCACGCCCGCGACGGCGTCGCGGTGCATTTCGCGCTCACTTGGGGGCTGGCGCGGGCGGCGCGGCGGCGCGGCGCGCAACTGCACACCTTCACTGAAGTGCGGCAACTGCGCGCGGAGAACGGACGGGTGGGCCGCGTCGAGACCAGCCGCGGTAATATAGAAACCGAATGGGTGATCAACGCCGCCGGCGGGCACGCCCGGCACTTCGCCGCGCAACTCGGTGTCGATCTGCCGATCCGCACGATGAAGCGCGAGGCGATGGTGACCGAGTCCTACAAGCCGTTCCTCGACCCATTCATCGTGTCGCTGCGCGGGCACGCCATCTTCCAGACGCTGCGGGGCGAGGTCGTCATCGAGGTGAGCGACCCGATGGCGCCGGAGACGCACGAAGTCGGCTCCACCGTGCGGTTCCTCGAACGCTCGGCGCGTGAGGCGCTGCGGCTGATGCCCTGCCTGGCCGACCTGCGCGTTATCCGCCAATGGGCGGGTTGGTACGATGTCTCGCCCGACAACCGGCCGATCCTCGGGCCCGTGGAGCAGGTCGCGGGATTCCTACAAGCGAGCGGTTACAGCGGGCACGGGTTCATGCTGGCGCCGGTGGTCGGGCAGATCCTCGCCGACCTGGTGACGCGCGGGACGACCGACCTGCCTATCGCGAGTTTTGCGCTAAGCCGGTTCGACGGGCGGTCGCTGACGAAAGAGACCGCCGTCATCTGACGGTCAGGCCGCGGCTTCCTCTTCTTCGTCTTCGAACTCGGTGCGCTGGCGGCCCAGGCGCGGCAGCACGACGCCGTCGGAGGGCTTGGGCGCGGTGCCGAAGCACTCGCGGCACTTCACATCCACCGCCTTGTCCAGGAAATCGGGGAAGTTCTCGATCGGCTTGCCGCAACTCGAACACTTCGTCATGGCTATCCTCTTTGTCGCTGCCAGCAGTCTCTGGTTACGCCCCCCTTCGCCAGAGGCTTCGGGGGGCACCCTTCGCCGGCTGGCCACCTGCATCCTCCGCAGTAGTGAATCCGAAGGGTGGCCTGCCACCCGAAGCCCTCGCTGTTTGAGGGCGAAGGATGGTGGAGCCGGGCGGAATCGAACCGCCGTCTGGTCCGTGCGAGGGACCTGTCATACCACTAGACCACGGCCCCAACCGGGCTCTCTATTGTAGCCGACGACACAACCGTCCCCGGACGGGGCCGGAACAAAGCGCCGCCCCGCCGGCACTGTTACACTGGTGCCCCCGGCAGCGTCTGTGCCGTGGGTGAAGTGGCACATTTCAGCACCCCTGGGGAGGACTCGGTGAGAGCCAAGCGTCTACGGTCGGAGCAGCGGCGCGTGTGGGTTGCGGCGCGGGTGGCAGTCCTGACAGTGGTCAGCGTCTGGGTGACGACGGGGGTCGGTGCAGCGCCGGCGCCCGCGTTCCGCCCGCAGGCGGGGATGATTCGCTATCCCGCGGTCGGGGCGACCAATGTGGTGTTCACCTACGCGAAGGACCTCTGGATTGTCCCGCGGGCGGGCGGCGTGGCGACGCCGATTGCGACGCGCCCGGCGCGCGAGTTTTGGCCGAAGTACAGTCCCGACGGTCAGACGATTGCGTTCTCCGCGAACTACGACGGCAATTATGACATCTACACGATGCCCGTCACCGGCGGCGTGCCGCAGCGCGTCACCTATCACCCGCAGCAGGAACAGGTTTCCGGCTGGACGCCCGACGGGCGCATCATTTATTCCGGCGACGGATTTGTCGGCATGGCGCAACAGGAGCAGATCTTCACCGTGGCGGCGGTGGGCGGCCCCTCACAGAAGTTGCCGGTTCCCTATGGCTTCGACGGCGCCATCAGCGACGACGGTCAGTGGCTGGCGTTCGTGCCGCAGGGCAGCGACTTCGCCAGTTGGAAGCGCTATGTCGGCGGCACCGCTACCGACATCTGGCTCTTCAACCTGCGTACCGGCGCCTCGAAGCGGATGACCGATTTCCCCGGCAGCGATACGCTGCCGATGTGGCACGGTGACACCATTTACTACCTCTCCGACATGGGCCCCGAGCACCGGCTGAACATCTGGGCGTATGCGATGTCGGGCGGCAAGAAGCGCCAGGTGACCAAGTTTGCCGACTACGATGTGAAGTTCCCGTCCATCGGCCCGGGCGACAACGGCAAGGGCGAAATCGTCTTCCAGCGGGCGTCGGGCGTCTACCTGCTGGACCTGGGCACCGAGCAGGCGCGCAAAGTGGACATCCTGATTCCGGGCGACCGCCCAACCGTGGCGCCGCGGGATGTGGACGCGTCGCAGTTCTTCCAGTGGGGCGACCTGTCGCCCTCCGGGGTGCGCGTCGTTTTGGAAGCCCGCGGCGATGTCTGGACCGCGCCGGCGAAGAACGGCGCCCCGCGCAATCTGTCGCGCAGCAGCGGCGTCGCCGAGCGCCGGCCGTCGTGGAGCCCGGATAGCCGCTGGCTCGCCTACTGGTCGGACGCCACCGGCGAATACGACCTCTACCTCACGCAGTCGGACGGTCAGGGCGACACCAAGCAACTGACGCACCAGGGGTTCCCGTTCAGTTCGCACCCGCAGTGGTCGCCGGACTCGAAGCACTTGGCATTCACCAACCGCACCGGCGCCATCTTTCTGGTGGACGCCGGAACGGGCGCGGTGAAACTCATTGACACCGACCCGACACCGGGCGGCGATGACGACATTCAACTCTCGTGGTCATCGGACAGCCGGTACATCGCCTACGACCGCGGCGCCAAGACCTATGTCCGCTCAATTTGGATCTACGACACGCAAAGCGGGTCCACGCGCCGCGTCACGAGCGGAATGTTTCACGACACGAACCCGGTTTTCGACCGAAAGGGCGATTACCTCTACTTTGCCTCGACGCGCAGTTTTGCGCCGATGCGCGGCGATCTGACTTCCGACACGCTGTTTGTCGGCACGCAGGTGCTGGTGGCGGTGCCGCTGCGCGCGGACATGAAGTCGCCGTGGGCGCCGAAGAGCGACGAGGAGAGTTGGAAGAAGGACGAAGAGAAGGACAAGGAGAAGTCCGCCGCCCCGGCGCCGGCGCCGACCGCGCCGGCGGCGGTCAAGGACGATGGGCTCTCCGGCACTTGGACCGGGACGGCGAAAGGCCCAGGAATGCCGCCGGAGGGCGATGTGTTCTCCTTCGAATTCCAATTGGCGGCCGACGGCAGCGTCAGCGGGACCGTGATAACCAGTGGCGGGTCTGCCGCCATCACCAGCGGCCATTTTGACCGCACGACCGGCGCGCTGACGCTGGCGGTGCACGATCCCGACGGCCTCGACTGGCAGGTGACTGCTAGGGTGTCCGGCGGCACGCTGACCGGTTCGGCGACTTCGCCGCAGGCCGGCATCACGATCGAATTCAGCGCCACCCGGACAAAGGTGGGCGGCGCCCCAGCGACGCCGGGGCCGGCACCCGCTGCCGAGAGCACGGCCCCCGCCCCGAGCGGCGTCAAGATCGACTTCGACGGCTTCGAGCGGCGGGCGATGCGCCTGCCGGTGCGCAACGGGTCGTTCGGCCGCACCGCGGTGAGCGACTCCGGTGCACTGATTTACGCGCGCCAGCCGGTTGCAGGCGAGGGTGCTCCGACCATCCAAATCTTCAACGTAACGGATGAGGCGAGGCAGGAACGCGCCATCACCGCCGGCGTCGACTTCGCGCTCAACGCCTCGGGCAAGAAACTCGCCGTGGCGGGGGGCGGCGGCATCTCCATCTTTGATGCGGCCGCGGGTGCCGCGGGCAGTCCCGTCAGTCTGCGCGGGATGACCGTGACAATCGACCCCCGTGCCGAATGGCGGCAGATTTTCGTCGAGGCGTGGCGGCTGTACCGCGACTATCTTTACGACCGCACGATGCAAGGCGTGGATTGGGCCGCGGTGCGGCGGCAGTACGAACCGATGATTGAGGACTGCAGTTCGCGCCAGGACCTGAACTACCTCTTGAGCGAAATGGTGGGCGAATTGAATGTGTCGCACGCTCGCGTGGATGCGGGCGGCGACGCCACCGATGCGCCGTTCGTGCCGGTGGGTCTACTCGGCGCCGACCTTGCCCTCGAGAATGGTGCCTATCGCATCAAGAAGATCTATGAGGGCGCGCCGTGGGACCTCGATGCCCGCGGGCCATTGAGCCAGCCGGGCGTTGATGTGAAGGAAGGCGACTACTTGCTGGCGGTCAATCGCGTCCCGCTCGACATCACCAAGGACCCATACGCCGCGTTCCAGGGTCTGGCGGGGCGCACCACCGCGCTGTCGGTGAGCAGCAAGCCAGTGAAGGACGACTCGGCGCGCGAGGTGCTCGTGACGCCCCTGCCGGATGACCACGCGCTCCGCTACCGCGCGGAAATCGAGAAGAACCGGGCCTATGTCGAGCAGCAGACAGGCGGGCGCGTCGGTTACATCTATGTCCCGGATGAGGTGGACACCGGCTCCAGCGACCTGATGCGGCAGTTCGTCGGCGCCTTCGGCAAAGAGGCGCTCATCATTGACGAGCGCTGGAACACGGGCGGCTATTCGCCCGACCGGTTCATCGAACTGCTCAACCGGCCGCCGCTGTTCCACTGGGCGAATGCCTGGGGGAATGAAGAAACGACGCCCGGCTTTGCCCACAATGGGCCGAAGTGCATGCTGATCAACTCCTCGGCGGGCTCGTCAGGCGACCTGTTTCCGTACTCATTCCGCAAGGCTGGTCTCGGCAAGCTGATCGGCACGCGGACCTGGGGCGGCGTGGTCGGCCTCTCCGGCGCGCCGGCCTTCGTGGACGGCGGCGCGGTCGCTATCCCGCGGCACGCGTTCTACACGACCGAAGGCACCTGGGGCATTGAGGGCCACGGGGTCGATCCCGACATCGAAGTGATCGATGACCCGGGCCTGCTGGCGAAGGGCCAAGACCCGCAACTCGACGCTGCTATCAAGCACATCCTCGCGGCATTGCAGCGCAAGCCGTGGGTGATGCCGAAGCGGCCCGCATCGCCCAACCGGAGCGGCATGGGCGGCGGCTAGCACACGCGCAGTCTCGTTTGACAACAACCCGAGGGCCGCGTTTGCGGCACCCGGTGGCTTTGAACTGACAAGTAGTGAAGAGCGTGCCGCGCGTGTCGTGAAACCACTCAAACGCGTCGGTCGCGTGCGACGAATCGCCGCTGTTGTTAGTGGAACCTCGCGTCAGCATCGTGGCATTGGAGGCGAGGATGAAACGAACACGCAGGATCACAGTGCGCACGCCCCGCGGGCGTGTGCGCGGCGCACTTCTTGTGGTTTATGCCGTGGCGGGGCTTGGAGTCTTGGCGGGGGCGCGGGTGACGGGGGTCGATGTCTGGCATCCCCGCGCGCAATTGCGGCATGTGCTGTTGCCGCTGGTGAAACCAACCGTGGGCAGCGCGCTCGGGAAGTTCTCGCTCACCTTCCCCCCGGGCGACACGATTGACCTCCGCCCGCGCGGCGACCCGCCCGACGGCGACTACATGCTCTGGGAAGAGGGCGCCAGGGCGCTCTGCTCGCAGTTGAGCCGGGTGGCGCCCGCAGTGCCGCTGTGCGTCCGGGTCCTCGATACCAAAGGAACCGTGCGCTTGACCGTCACCTACGAACCGGCGCCGCCCGGGCGCTGAACCAGCCCCCGCACGCGCCCGAAAGGGGCGCACCGCCGCGCGCTCGAATCGCTTGAAGCGCGATGACGGCGGCGGCCGAGGCGGACTTCACCCAGGCGCGCCTGCAGCTGGTCGGGTGGCTGCGGCGCCAGCGGATTGCCGATGAGCGGGTCTTGCAGGCGATCGGGCGCGTGCCGCGGCATCTGTTCGTCCCCGAACCCTACCGCGACGCGGCGTACGAGGACCGGGCGCTGCCGCTCGGGCGGGCGCAGACCATCTCGCAGCCGACGGTCGTGGCGATGATGACGAACGCGCTCAAGTTGCGCGGCGATGAAAGAGTGCTCGAAGTCGGCGCCGGCTCCGGCTATCAGGCCGCAGTGCTGGCGGAACTGGCGCGCTCGGTCGTCACCCTGGAGCGCCTGACCGACCTGGCCGCCGAGGCGGCGAAGCGGCTGCACGACCTCGGCTACGCGACGGTGACCGTGGTGGTCGGCGACGGCAGCGCCGGCTGGCCCGCCGCGGCGCCGTATGACGCCATCGTGGTCACGGCGGCGACACCGAAGGTCTTTCCCGCTTGGCTGGAGCAACTGCGCGAGGGCGGCCGGCTGGTGGCCCCCATCGGCGCGCGTGCCTCGCAGCAACTGATGCGCTACACGAAGTTCGGCGACCGCACCCGCGCGGAAGACCTCGGCCCCTGCGTCTTCGTGCCGCTCATCGCCCAGGGGGCTTTTCCGCCCGCGACTCCGGCGCCGCCGCTCGGCGACAGCGCCGGCCCGCCGCAGACGGGGAACGGGTGAGGTGTAAAGTGTCACGGGACTGAACCTCCGCCTCACTCCTCCATGATTTCCCGCTTCCTCGCCTCCCTGGTTTCCAAATAGTGTAGATTTCCCGGGTGCCCGATTCCGAACCCACGCGACCGCAGACCGCCGCGCCGCTTTCGCAGAGTGTGGAGGGCGTGCAGTTAGTTACCGAGGGCAATGTCTTTCATCAGGCCTGGGCGCTCTCGTGGCCGAGCGCGCTGGCGAATCTGCTGCAGCCCGTCATCTTCCTGACCGATGCGGTCTATGTGGCGAAATTGGACGACCCCGTCGCGCTCGCCGCGCTCGGCGCCGGTCAGCAGTTGATCTGGGTGATGATCGCGGTGGGGATGGCGCTGGTCGTCGGCTCGACGGCGCTGGTGGCCCGGTTCGTCGGCGCGAATGAACTGGCGAACGCCGGGCGCGCGGCGCGCCAGAGTCTGCTCCTCGCGCTGATCAGTTCGGTGGTCATCGCGGCGCTGCTCTGGGTGCTGCGCGGGCCGATCCTCGCCATCTATCGCGTGCCGGAGTTGGTGCAACCGACCGCGGATTACCTGGCGCCGGTCATTGTGTCGCTGCCCGCCTATTTCGGGATGCTGGTGGTGACGGGCATCCTGCGCGGCATGGGCGATGTGAAGAAGCCGCTGTTCATCATGGCGACGGCGACGGTCATCAGCGTGGCGCTGGGCTACCCATTGATCAAAGGCACGCCGGCGTTCGCCGTCTGGGGCATCCAGATACCGGCGTTTCCCGGCCTGGGGCTGCCGGGCGCCGGCTACACGGCGGCGATTGGGCGGGTGCTGGCATTCGTCGTCGGGATGCTGTTGCTGCGCCGGACGGGGCTCTGGCGGCGGACCGCGCGGGTCTGGCTGCCGAGTCTGCACTGGTTCGGCCGCATTGCCAACATCGGCGCGCCGACCGCGCTGCAGCAACTCTCGCGCAGTCTCGGCAACATCCTGTATTTGAGCATTCTCGGCGGCAGCGCCGGCACGGTGGCGCTGGCCGCGTTCACCATCGGCGTGCGCATCGAGGGGCTGTCGTTTATGCCCGGGTTCGCGTACGGCGTCGCGGCGACAACGATGGTCGGCCAGAACCTCGGCGCGCGCCAGCCGGATCGCGCAGCGCGCAGCGCGTGGGCGTGCGTCGCCCAGGCGCTGATGTACATGAGCGCAGTGGGTATCGTGCTGTTCGTGCTGGCGGAACCGATCGTGTGGCGGTTCTCGCACGACCCGACCATCCTCGCCGACGGCTCCGCGTATCTGCGCATCAACGCGCTGACGATGCCGCTGCTCGCGTTGTGGATGGTGCTGGCGGGGAGTCTGCAAGGCGCGGGCGACACGCGGTTTCCGGCGCTGGTCACCATCCTGTCGATGTGGGTGGTGCGCATCCCGTTGACTTATCTGCTCGTCGATGGGATGCGGATGGGGACGGTGGCGGCGTGGTGGGCGATGGCGGCGTCGACGGCGCTGGGGTCGGTGCTGATTCTCTGGCGGTTCCGCGCCGGCCACTGGCGGTTTCAGCAGGTGTAAAAAGGGGAGCGGGCCGCTCTGGTTCAGCAGAGCGACCCACTCCCGCGGCGGAGGACAGGATCGTACAAAACATCTGGTGGGTGGTGCGCCGCCGCGCGCCTCCCTCCTCCCGCGAGCGTTACTTCTTCTTGGCGACGGCTTCCTTCAGTTTGCGCCCGACGCGGAAGAACACGCCCCGCGACGCGGGGATGGTCAAGGCCTCCCCGGTGCGCGGGTTGCGCCCGACTCGGGCCTTGCGCCGGCGTACACCGAAGGTGCCGAAGCCGACCAACTGCACTTCGTCTTCCTTCGTCAACGCATCGCGAATCGAATCGAGCAGCGTGTCCACCGCCAGGGCGGCTTTGGTCTTCGGGATCTCGATCGCATCCGCGACTTGGTCGATAAGGTCCTGCTTCGTCATGCCGCACCTCCTGGGGAATAGGGCGTACTGATTCGGGATTCGGGAGTCCGCCACCGAATTCCTGCTGCGCTCCTGCCGCGAAGTGTAGATAATTTGAAGTTTTTTTACGAGGGCTGATTTCGGTCGCGCGCGTGAACGCCTTGCTTGCTTGCAGATGACGCGCGTGCGGGGCGAGTGTAACCGAGCAGGCGAGCGTTTACTTCGCGGGAGCGTCGGGCGCGGGTGTGCCGGCGAGTTCCGCGCGCACCTGCGCCAGCAGGCCGTCCACCAATTCGCCTTCGGGCATCGTGCTGACGCGCTCGCCGTGCCGGAAAATGATGCCTTTATTCTTGCCGCCGCCCAGGCCGACATCGGCGTCGCGCGCCTCGCCCAGGGCGTTGACGACACACCCCATCACCGACACGCGCAGTTCCTTGCCGGCGGCGGCCAATTCCTTATCGAGCGGGCGCAATTTCTCCTCGACTTCCTTGGCGAGCGCGTGCAGGTCCACTTCCACCCGCCCGCAGGACGGGCAGGCGACGATGGTCAGCCCGCCGGTGCGCAGCCGCAGCGACCGGAGCGTCTCGATGCCGACCCGCACTTCTTCTTCCGGCTCGGCGGTCAGCGAGACGCGCAGCGTGTCGCCGATGCCGGAATTCAGGATCATCGTCAGGCCCGCCACCGAGCGGACGATGCCGGCGGGCGGCAGACCCGCCTCGGTGATGCCGACATGGAAGGGATAAGCGACGCGCTCTGCCATCGCGCGGTAGGCGTAGAGGGCGGTGTCGATGTCGAAGGCCTTGAGGGCGATGATGATGTTCTCCATCCCCTCGCGTTCGAGCAGCGCGATCTGTTCGAGTGCGTTGTCCACCAGCGCCAGGGCCAGGCCCTCGTGTCCCTTTGGGTAGCGCGCCAGGACATCTTCGGCGACGGAGCCGGCGTTGGCGCCGACGCGGATCGGGATGTCGCGCTCGCGGCACATCGCCGCGATGCGCGAGACCATCTCGGGCTTGCGCAAGTTGCCCGGGTTGAGTCGAATCTTGTCGGCGCCCTCTTCGATCGCAATGAGGGCGAATTCGCCGTGGTAGTGAATGTCGGCGATGAGCGGAATCGAAATCTGCCGCTTGATCTCGCCGAGCGCGTGCGCCGCCTTCTCGTCCGGCACGGCGACGCGCACCAGGTCACAGCCCGCCTCTTCGAGGCGGTGAATTTGCGCGACGGTGGCGTCGATGTCGCGCGTGTCGGTCTTCGTCATCGACTGCACCGTGATCGGGGCATCACCCCCGACGGTCAGCGAGCCGACGCGCACTGGCTTGCGCCACAGGCGCTGGATCAATTGGGCGTCACCAGTTGCCATACTTCCTTGATAGTAATCCCCAGCACCAAGAGCAGCACCAGGCCGATGCCGACGGTGTGGACGATGGCCTCCGCTTGCCGGTTCAAGCGCCGCCGGATGATGCCCTCGACGGCGATGAAAAGCAGCCGCCCGCCGTCCAGGCCGGGGAAGGGCAGCAGGTTCATCACCCCGATAATGACGCTCAACATGGCGGAGAAATTGAGGAATTCGCCCCAGCCGAGTTCCAGGTAATCGGCCATCATCCCGGTGATGCCGACCGGCCCGACGAATTGGGCCGGCGCCTGGCGCGCCACAGTTTTTCCCAGCATCTTCACCATCTCATAGGCCATCAGGAACGGATCGCGGATGCCCGTCACCACAGCGCGCAGCGGCGGGATCGGCTGCCGGACTCTGATCGGTGTCATTCCAATCTGCCCGATGACGACCGTGGAGATACGACCCGTCTCGGGGTCCATATCCGGGACTTCGACGCTGTTCGGAATGACCGTCAGGTCGAGTTCGGCGCCGTTGCGCCGGACGGTAAAGAGCAGGGGCCGCTTCGGATGCTCGCGCACCCACACGACCAGCGATTTGTACGGCGACGGGGCGGCGGACGGGTCGGGGTGCTCGCCGAGACTGAATCGGTCCACCGTCTCGCCGTTGATGCGAATGACTTGGTCGCCGGACATCAGGCCGGCTTTCGCGGCCGGCGAGCCGCGCAAGACGCGCTGCACGGTCGTGGTGTCGCCGACGACCTGCCCCCACGCCAGCCCCACGAGGGTGAATATGACGGCGGCGAGCACCAAGTTCATCAGCGGCCCGGCGAGAAGGACGGCGCTGCGAACAAACCCGCTGCGCTTGTCGAAGCCCTCGGGGTGTTCGTCGCCCGGGTCGAGGCCGGCGATACGCACATAGCCGCCCAGCAGAATCGGGCGCACGACATATTGCGTGCCGGCGATGGTGCGCTGCCAGATGATCGGGCCGAAGCCGAGCGAGAACTCGTAAACGGGCAGTTTGCGCCACTTGGCGACGAGCAGGTGTCCGAATTCGTGAAAGATGATGACGAGACTCAAGACGGCGACGATGGAAAAGACCTGGCCCGCGATAGATGTCATGCCGGTACGACTCCGGCGGATCGTAGCATGGCGCGCCCCTCGCGGTCGGCGGCCAGCAGGTCGTCAAGTGTCGGGTCGGCGATGACGCGGTGTTGCGCGAGCGCCCGCTCGAGCGTGCGCTCGATGTCGAGGAAGCCGATGCGACCGTCGAGGAAGGCCGCCACTGCGGCCTCGTCGGCGCCGTTCAGCGCCGCCGGGGCCGTGCCGCCGCGCCGGCCGGCTTCGCAGGCTAGGTCGAAGCATGGAAACTCGCCCGCGTCGAGGGCGTGGAAGGTCAGCGAGGGCGCCGACGCGAGATCGAGTTGCGGCCAGGGCGCCGGCCACCGGTTCGGGTGCGAGAGTGCGTACTGAATGGGCAGGCGCATATCGGGGACGCCGAGCTGGGCGATGGCGGAGCCGTCGTCGAAGTGCACCAGGCCGTGCACGATGCTCTGCGGATGCACGAGCACCTGCACTTGCTCGTAGGGCAGCCCGAAGAGCCAGTGTGCCTCGATACATTCGAGGCCCTTGTTGAAGAGGGTGGCGCAGTCCACGGTAATCTTGTTCCCCATTGTCCAGGTCGGGTGCGCGAGCGCCTCGGCGGGCGTGACGCGCTCCAGGCGCTCCCGCGGAACGCCGAGGAACGGCCCGCCCGACGCGGTCAGCACGACGCGCCCGATGCCGCCGCGGTCGTGTCCCTGCAGGCACTGGAAGATGCCGCTGTGCTCGCTATCGACGGGGATGAGTGTGGCGCCGTGTTCGCGCACGGCCCGCGTCAGCAGCGGGCCGCCGATGACCAGCGCCTCCTTGTTGGCGAGCGCCAGCGTCTTGCCGGCGCGAGCCGCGGCGAGCGCCGGCCGCAGGCCGGCGATGCCAAGCAGCGCCAGCAGCACGGTGTCCGCATCGGGGTGCTGCGCCAATTCGTCGAGCGCGTCCGGGCCGGCTTGCACGCGCACGGCAGTTCCGGCCAGGCGCCGCGTCAGTTCCTCGGCGCCACTCTCGTCCGCGAGCGCCACGACTTGCGGGCGGAAGCGCAGCGCCTGTTCGGCGAGCAGCGCCGCGTTGCGACCGGCGGCGAGGCCGATGACCTCGAAGCGGTCGGAGTGCGCGGCCACGACTTCCAGGGCCTGCGTGCCGATGGAGCCGGTCGAGCCGAGGATGACGAGGCGGCGGACACTCATTGCAGCGCCCACCACAAGAGGAAGAAGAGAGCCGGCGCAGCGAGCAGCATACTGTCGAATCGGTCGAGGATGCCGCCGTGACCGGGGACGAAACTGCCGCTGTCTTTGACGGCGCAGGCGCGCTTCACCGCCGACTGCAACAAGTCGCCCAGCACCGCGGCGGCGCCGACACTGGCGCCGATGACCGCGGCGATCGGCAGCGCGAACCGCGGGCCGTGCGGCAGCTGATTGAGCGCCAGCGCCAGCACCGTCGCGCCGGCGATGCCGGCCAGCGTGCCCGACCAGGTCTTCTTCGGGCTGATGGCGGGAGCGAGTTTCGGACCGCCGACGGTGCGCCCGACGAAGTAGGCCAGCGTGTCGGTCGTCCATACCAGCAGAAATAATGCCGCCACCGCCCACCAGCCCATCGCCGGGAAAGCAATGTGCAGGTCGGTTGGCGCCGGCGCGGCGCCGGTGAAAGTGCTGCCCAGCGGCTTGCGCAGCAGCAGGATGAACGAATACCCGGCGCCGATGACGGCGGAACCGAACAAGATGAGCACCGCGTCACGCAGCCCCCGCGCGCCGCGGTGGATGATGTCGGGCACCACCCCGAGCGCAATGAAGAGGGTATTGAGGGCGATGATGACACTGGAGGCGAGCAGCAACACAGGAATCTCGGCGCGGCCGTAGACAAAGGCGAGCAGGGGCGGGATGGTCGCTACCATCAGCCCCAGTTGCGGGACGCTCGTCATGCCCCGATGCGCCAGCAGGGCGCTGAATTCTTCAGCGCCGATACCGGCGATGAAGAGCACCAGCAGCAGCAGCGTCGTGCCGTGCCACTCGGTGGTGGCATCCATTCCGATGAGCGCCAGCAGGATGGGCAGGCCAAGCGCGGCGGCGGCGACCCGCGTGCGCAGCGAGTCCGCCGGCTGCACCGTGGCCGGGTAGGTGATGTTAGGCGAGGACTCCACCAAATCTCCGTTCGCGCCGCTGGAAGTCGGCGATGGCCTCCGAAAAGTGCGGGCGGCGGAAGTCCGGCCAGAGGACCGGCGTCACCCACAATTCAGTGTACGCCACTCTCCATAGTAGGAAGTTGCTGATGCGATGTTCCCCGCCGGTGCGGATGAGGAGTTCGGGGTCGGGCAGGTCGGGGAGGGGGAGCAGCGCGGCAAACCGGGCCTCGTCGAGGTCGGCGGGGTCGAGCGTCCCCGCCCGGGCGGCCTCGGCGGCGGCGCGGGCGGCAGCGACGATTTCGTCGCGCCCGCCGTAATCCACCGCGACATTGACCGTCACGCGCGTATTGGCGGCAGTCAGCGTTTCCGCGCGGGCAAACTCGTCGCGCAATTCGGCGGGCAGGCGGTCCTTGCGGCCGAGGTGGCGGAAGCGGACGCCCTTCTCATGCAGTTCGGGCAGTTCGCGGCGCAGACTCTCCACCATGAGGACCATCAGTTGCTCGACTTCATTCGCCGGGCGCTTCCAGTTCTCTGACGAGAAGGAATAGAGGGTCAGTTGCTTGACGCCGACTTCCGGCGCGGTCTCGATGACGGCGCGGACGCTTTCGACACCCGCCTCGTGACCCGCCAGCCGCGGCAGACTGCGCTCCGCGGCCCAGCGGCCGTTGCCATCCATGATGATGGCGACATGCTGGGGCGGCGGTGCATCAAGCGGCATCGGGGCCGGTTTCGCGCAGCCAGGTGGGGACCGCCGCTCGGGCGACGGTGAGCGCCGCGCCGCCGTCGCGCGTGAGTTGTCGCACCACGCGCGGCGGCTCGGTCGGCGCCGAGCGCTCGCGCGCCGCGGTGTCGATCACTTCCATTACCGGCCAACCCGCGGAGTCGAGCAGCGCGCGGGCCCGGTCGAGCGGAAGGGCGATGACCGATGGGGGGCCGGCGGAGCGGTCGGCCATCAGGACTGCAAGATCTCCGCGTCTTTGGCCTTCAGCGCCTCGTCCGCCTTTGCAATGTGCTGGTCGGTCAGTTTCTGAATCTGTTCTTCCAGGCGCCGCTCGTCGTCTTCCGAGATCTCGCTGTCCTTTTTCGCCTTGCGCAGTTGCTCGATGGCCTCCCGGCGGATGTTGCGCGTCGCCACCCGGCTCTCTTCGGCCCTCTTCGCCGCCAGTTTGGTCATTTCGACGCGCCGCTCTTGCGAGAGCGCCGGGATCGGGACGCGCAGGACGACGCCGTCGGACTGCGGATTCAGCCCCAGGTCCGAGGTGGTGAAGGCGTTGGTGATGGCGGTGACGAGCGTCTTGTCCCACGGCTGCACGACGAGCAGGCGCGCCTCGGGGGCGGTGATGGTGGCGAGCTGATTGAGCGGCATCTTGGTGCCGTAGGCGTCGACTTGCAGGTGCTCGACGAGCGCCGGGTTGGCGCGGCCAGTGCGGATGCCGGTCAGTTCGCGCTGCAAAACAACGACCGTCTGGTCCATCTTGTGCGTCACATCTGCGAGCAGTTGCTCTTTCATTTGGAGTCCTTCTTGCCGGCGGGATCGCTGCTGATGACGCTGCCCAGTTGTTCGCCGAAGATGATGCGGCGCAAGCCGTCGCGCTGCGAGCGGCCGTAGACGACGATGGGCGTGCCGTTCTCCTCGGCGAGCGCGATGGCGGTGGTGTCGATGATGCCGACGCCGAGGCGGATGGCTTCACGGTGCGTCAGGCGCGGCAGTTTGCGCGCGTCGGGGTGGAGTTTCGGGTCCTGTTCGTAAATGGCGTCCACATTGGTCGCTTTGATGATGACTTCGGCGCCGATTTCGTTCGCGCGCAGGGCGGCGGCGGTGTCGGTAGTGAAGAACGGGTTACCGGTCCCCGCCGCGAAGATGACGACGCGGCCCTTTTCCAGGTGGCGCATCGCCCGGCGGCGGATGTAGGGCTCGGCGATCTCCTTCATCTCGATGGCCGACTGAATGCGGGTGGGGACGCCTGATTTCTCGAGGGCGTCCTGCAACGCGAGGGCGTTCAGCGCGCTGGCCAGCATCCCCATGTAGTCGGCGGTGGTGCGTTCGATGCCGCCTTCGCCCTGGGAGCGCGCCCGGAAAATGTTGCCCCCGCCGACCACGACGGCCGCTTCGATGCCCAGGTCGTGCATCTCTTTGATTTCGCGGGCGATGTCGGCGAGGACGCCGGGGTCGATGCCATAGCCCTGGGGACCGGCAAACGCCTCGCCGCTCAATTTCAGCAGGATGCGCCGATACAGCGGGGAGGTCATCAGCGTCAGCGCGTGGACTGCGCGCTGATGGACTTCGTCTCGCCGACCCGGTAGCGGACGAACCGCTGCGCCGCGATCGGCTCGCCGGCTTCCTTGCCGACGCGCTCGATGAGTTGCGCCACGGTGATGTCGGCCTCGCGAATGAAGGGCTGCTCGAGCAGGCAGATCGTGGACAGGTACTTGCTCAATCCGCCCTGGGCAATCTTGTCGATGAGGTTCTCAGGTTTCTTCTCTTCACGGGCGCGGGCTCGGTAGACCTCGAGTTCCCGATCGCGCACTCCCTGGGTGACATCCTCACGCGAGATGAACTCGGGTGCGGCGGGCGAGGCCGCGGCGATTTGCAGGGCGAGGTCGTGCGCCAGCGTTGCGGTGGCGGGGTGTTGCACGCCCTTCGCCGACTGACAGCGGAGCCGCACCAGGACGCCGATGTTGCCGTTGGCGTGCAGGTAGCCGCCGATGTGCTCGTGGCGGGCGGTGTCGGCGACGAGGCGCACGCCCTGCCCGACGACGAGGCGCTCGCCGGTCGAGGCCGCCAGGTCTTCAATGTCCGTGGGGAACATGGCCAGCACTTGGTCCGGCGCAAAGTCGGCGTCGGTGTCGCCGCTCTTCGCCATGTGCCCGGCCAGTTTGGTCACCAGCCCGACGAAGACATCGGTGCGGGCGACAAAGTCGGTCTCGCAGTTCAATTCAACAATGGCCCCGCGCGTAGTGTCGTCGCCGTCATTGCCGGGGTAGTAACCGATGCGGCCCTGGGTGGCGGCTTTCGTCTCACGCTTGGCCTGTGCCGCCAACCCCCATTGGCGCAGTCGCTGGATCGCGGCGTCGATGTCGCCGTTGGTTTCCGTGAGGGCGCGCTTGCAATCCAGCATTCCCGCGCCCGTGCGCTCGCGCAGCTCCTTGAGCCGTTCGATGTCCCCCGCCACAGTTATTCGCCTGCGGTCGGCTGGTCGGGGGGCAGCGTGGCGGTGGTGTCGGGCGCGCCGTTGGTCTCCACGAGGGGCGCGACCTCAAAGGCCGCGACAACTTCTCCATCGAGGGGTTCGTCGGCAATCTTGGGCTGCGCCGCTTCGATCAGCGCCGCTTCCGTGCGCCTGGCGAGTTCGACGAGCGCCTGCTCGCGCACTCCGCGGCCTTCTTGCGCGGCCTGGCTCAATTTGTCGCAAATCAACTTGATGGCGCGGCGAGCTCGCAATAGAGCTTGATGGCGCGGATGGCGTCGTCGTTGCCGGGAATGGGGAAGTCGGCTTCGTCCGGGTCGCAGTTGGTGTCCACGATGGCGATGATCGGAATGTCCAGCCGCTTGGCTTCTCGCACAGCGATGTGCTCGCGCTGCAGGTCCACGATGAACATCGCGGTCGGGATGGACTCCATCTTTTCGATGCCGGTCAGCAGGTTCTCGAGCCGGCGCAACTCGTCGCGCAGTTTCGTGCTTTCCTTCTTCGGCAGGCGGTCCCAGTGGCCGTCGAGCGATTGCTGCCGCAACTGTTTCATCCGGTCGACGCGCGTGTGGATGGTGCGGAAGTTGGTCAGCGTCCCGCCGAGCCAGCGCTGATTGATGTACGGCATCGTGCAATTGGCGGCGGCTTCCTGCACGGCTTCCTGCGCCTGCTTCTTCGTGCCCACGAACAGGAGTTGCCCGCCGCTGCTCACCGACGCCCGCACGAACTGGCTGGCCTCTTCGAGGCGCTTGACGGTCTGGTGCAGGTCGATGATGTAAATGCCGTTACGCCCGCCGAAGATGAACGGCTTCATCTTCGGGTTCCACCGACGGGTCTGGTGCCCGAAGTGAACGCCCGCTTCGAGGAGTTCTTTCATCGACACCAGGGGGGTAGTGGCTTCTTCTGTGGTCATGCGGACATGAGCGCCGCTCCCCGGGGGAACGGCTTGCGGAGTGTAGCAGAAACGCCCGCCGCCAACAACCGGCCCGTCCGGCCCGCGTCAGAGGACATACTTGCTCAAGTCCACATCCTCCACCAGCGGGGCGACGCGCTCGCGGACATACGCGGCGGTGATGGTGACGGTGGCGGGACTGATGTCCGGGGCGGAGAACGAGACTTCCTCGAGCAATCGCTCCATCACCGTGTGCAGCCGGCGGGCGCCGATGTCCTGGCCCTGGCGATTGATCTGCGCCGCGAGCCGGGCGATCTCGCGCACGCCGTCGTCGCGGAAGGCCAGCGTCACGCCCTCGGTGGCGAGCAGGGCGGTGTACTGCTTGGTGAGGGCGTTCTTCGGCTCGGTCAGGATGCGAACGAAATCGTCCTCGGTGAGACTCTCCAGTTCGACGCGCAGCGGCAGCCGGCCCTGGAGTTCCGGGATGAGGTCGGAGGGCTTGCTGG
This sequence comes from uncultured bacterium, assembly GCA_964400165.1. Taxonomy (GTDB): domain Bacteria; phylum Armatimonadota; class Hebobacteria; order CAYNSX01; family CAYNSX01; genus CAYNSX01. Next base: position 1,534 of record CAYNSX010000017.1, on the reverse strand, counting down.
CGTGGAACGCGCCGGCGGCGATGAACAGGATGTGGTCGGTGCGCACCGAGCCGTATTTGGTGATGACGGTGGTGCCTTCGATGATGGGCAGCAGGTCGCGCTGTACGCCTTCGCGCGAGACATCGGGCCCACTCGCGGAGCCGCCGCCGGTGACTTTGTCGAGTTCGTCGATGAACAAAATGCCGCGCTGCTCGACGCGCTCAATGGCTTCGGCGGTCGCTTGCGCGGTGTCCACCATTCGGCGCGCGTGCTGGCCGGCGAGGATGTCCTTCGCCTCGCACACGGTGACGCGGCGTTTCGTCGAGCGTCCGGGCATCATGCGGCCGAGCATGTTTTCCAGGTCCATCCCGACCTCTTCGAGGCCGCCGGGGCCGAAGACTTGCACGAACGGCGCCCGCTGCTCCTCGACCTCGATTTCGACGCGCTCGCCGTCGAGGTCGCGGCCCGCCAATTGCTCGCGAACGGCGCGGCGGCGGGTGCGCCAGTCGGCGTCGCCGTCGGCCGGTTCTGCGGTGGGGGGCTGCTGCCCGAAGAGCGCGCCCACTTGCGCGAAGGGCGCCTGGTGCGAGCCGGGCGCCGGGACGAGGCGTTCGGCCAGGTCATCGAGCGCCGCCTCGCGCGCCTGCGGCGCGATGCGCTCCATCTGCTCGGCCTGCACCATTTGCACGCTGTGCTCGGTCAGGTCGCGCACCATCGACTCGACATCGCGGCCGACATAGCCGACCTCGGTGAACTTCGTCGCTTCCACTTTGATCATCGGCGCCTGCGCCAGCCGGGCCAGGCGGCGGGCGATTTCGGTCTTGCCGACGCCGGTCGGCCCGATCATCAAGATGTTCTTCGGGATGATCTCGTCGCGCATCTCGTCGGGGACGCGCTGGCGGCGATACCGGTTGCGCAGCGCAATGGCGACGACGCGCTTGGCCGCCGCCTGTCCGACGATGTGCAAATCGAGGGCGGCGACGATCTCGCGCGGCGTCAGGTCGGCGGGCGGCGTCATGTCAGCGGGTCGAGCGCTTCCACGGTCAGGTGGTCGTTCGTGTAAATATCAATGCCGGCAGCGATGCGCATCGCGGACTCCGCGATCTCGCGCGCGGTCAGTTGCGAGTGCTGCAGCAGCGCCCGTCCGGCGGCGAGCGCGACGGGCGCGCCGGCGCCGATGGCGGCGATGCCGTCATCGGGCTCGATAAGGTCGCCGGTGCCCGAGATGACGAACAGATGCTCGCGGTCGCCCGCCAGCAGCATCGCCTCCAGACGGCGCAGCACCCGGTCGGTGCGCCATTCCTTCACCAGTTCATACGCGGCGCGCGGCAGGTGCCCCTTCGCCGCCTCCAGTTTGCCCTCGAATCGTTCGAGCAGCGTCAGCGCATCGGCGACCGAGCCGGCGAAGCCGACGAGCACCTGCTCCTTGTACAGCCGCCGCACTTTCTTGGCGGTGTGTTTGATGACGGTCTTGTCGTGCGTGACCTGCCCGTCGCCCGCCAGCGCGCAGGCGCCGTCGCGCAAGACGCCGAGAATGGTCGTCGCGCGCATCATG